>JBKPHT010000440.1:0-30413 GCA_046730015.1 Actinomycetota bacterium | reverse complement strand
GCGGTGGTCCGGGTGGCGCCCCCGGCGGCCGTCCCGGTGGCGGCCCGCGCGGCGGCCAGCGGCCCCCGCGCCGGCGCGGCCGCAGGCGGCGCAGCCGCGAGGAGCTCCAGCCGATGGAGGCGCCCTCGTACACGCCGGCCTCCGCGCCGGTCCCGGAGGGCACCGTCGTGGTCGAGCGGGCGTCGACGCCCCAGGACCTCGGCCCCAAGCTCAACCGCACCGCGGCCGACGTCGTCCGATTCCTCATGCAGCAGGGCGAGATGGTCACGGCCACCCAGTCGCTGACCGACGACATGATCGAGCTGTTCGCCGCCGAGATCGGGGCGGACATCCGCCTCGTCGACCCTGGCGAGGAGCAGGAGGTCGAGCTGCAGCGCCAGCTCGGCTTCGACGAGCTGTTCGACACGTCCCAGAACGGAGCCGAGCCGCGCCCACCGGTCATCACCGTGATGGGTCACGTCGACCACGGCAAGACCAAGCTGCTCGACCGCATCCGCAACGCCAACGTGGTCGAGGGCGAGGCCGGTGGCATCACCCAGCACATCGGCGCCTACCAGACCGAGAAGAACGGCCGCCTCATCACCTTCATCGACACCCCGGGCCACGAGGCGTTCACCGCCATGCGGGCCCGCGGGGCCGAGGCGACGGACATCGTGGTCCTGGTGGTGGCCGCCGACGACGGCGTGATGCCCCAGACGGTCGAGGCGCTCAACCACGCCAAGGCGGCCGACGTGCCGATCGTGGTGGCCATCAACAAGGTCGACCGCGAGCAGGCCAACATCGACCGGGTCAAGCAGCAGCTGTCCGACCAGGGCCTCATCCCCAGCGACTGGGGAGGCGACATCGAGATGGTGCCGGTGTCGGCGCTGCAGGGCATCGGCATCGATGAGCTGCTCGAGACCCTGCTGCTGGTCGCCGACGTGCAGGACCCGCCGCTGGAGGCGAGCCCCGAGGGCCGCGCCGCCGGCGTGGTGCTGGAGGCGAACCTCGACGTCGGCCGGGGGCCGGTGGCCTCGGTCCTGGTGCAGCGGGGCACGCTGCGGGTCGGAGACCCGCTCGTCGCCGGCGCCGCCTGGGGCCGGGTACGGGCCCTGATCGACGACCGGGGCGAGAACGTCCGCGACGCGGGGCCGTCGACACCGGTCCAGGTGCTCGGCCTCAACGAGGTCGCCGACGCCGGCGACCAATTCGTGGTCGCCCCGGACGAGAAGCTGGCCCGCTCGGCGGCCGAGACCCGCGAGCACTGGCAGCGGGTCGCCAGCCTGGGCCGCGAGGCCGCGGTGACAAGCGGCGGCGCCAAGCTCGAGGACATCTTCGAGCAGATCCAGCAGGGCGAGGTCGCGACGCTGAACCTGGTGCTGAAGGCCGACGTGACCGGTTCGCTCGAGGCGCTGACCGAGGCGCTCCGCAAGCTGGAGCGCGACGACGTGAAGCTGTCGTTCGTCCAGCGGGGCGTCGGCGGCATCACCCGCAGCGACGTGCAGCTGGCGGCGGCGTCGAACGCCACCATCATCGGCTTCAACGTCCGGCCCGACCGCAGCTCCCGCGAGCTGGCGATGGCCGAGGACGTCGAGATCCGTACCTACGAGATCATCTACCAGGTGCTCGAGGACATCGAGAATGCCCTCCTGGGTCTTCTCCAGCCCGAGTTCGAGGAGGTGGTCACCGGCGAGGCCGAGGTCCGGGAGATCTTCTCGGTGCCCCGGGTCGGCAAGGTCGCGGGCTGCTACGTCACCAACGGCGTCATCACCCGCAACTCGAAGGTGCGGTTCCTGCGGGACGGCACGGTCATCTGGAAGGGCACCGTCCAGTCGCTCCGGCGGTTCAAGGACGACGTGCGCGAGGTGCAGGCCGGCTACGAGTGCGGCGTCGGCCTGTCCGACTTCCAGGACCTCAAGCAGGGCGACATCATCGAGACCTACGAGGACCGCGAGATCCCGCGGACCTGAGGCCAGGCGAACCAACCAAGGCGGCGAGCGGGCGTCGGGAGGCGCCCGCTCTACGCTGAGGGAGTGCACGCGGCGGCCCTACGGATCGAGCTGTACCTCCGCGACTGCCGCTCGCTGAAGGCAAAGCGGGCCGTGATCCGCCCGATCATCGAGGGCCTGCACAAGCGGCACCGGGTCTCGGTGGCCGAGGTCGGCCACCACGACGCCTGGCACCGGACCACCCTCGGCGTCGCCGCGGTGGCGTCGTCGCACGCACACCTGCGGGAGCTGCTCGACCACGTCGAGCAGTTCGTGTGGTCGTTCCCGGACGTGGAGGTGCTGGGCATCGACCGCCTGTGGGTCGAGGAGGAGGAGACGACATGACGAAGCGCCCCTCGGGCACCGCCCGCGACTATCCCCGTACGGCGCGGCTCAACCACCTCGTCCAGGAGATCGTGGCCGAGGAGGTCGAGCGGCTCGACGACGATCGGCTCGGGTTCTTCACCGTGGTCGGCGTCGAGGTCGAGCCGGACCTGCGCCGGGCCGTGGTCTGGTACACCCGCCTGCCCGGGGACGCCGGCGACGACGACGTGGAGCTGGTCGAGGCCCTGGCCGAGCACCGGGCCCGCTTCCAGGCCGCGATCGGGCGGCAGGCCCGGCTGAAGCGCACGCCGGAGCTGGTGTTCCGCCCCGACCAGGTCATCAGCCGGGCGGAGCGGGTGGAGGAGATCCTGCGCGACCTGGGCGACGGCTGATGGCCCGCCGGGGCGGCGGGGCCGTGGGCCCGGACGGCGTGGCGGTGGTCGACAAGGCGGCCGGCTGGACGTCGCACGACGTGGTGGCCAAGGCGCGGGGCCTGCTCGGCACCCGCCGGGTCGGCCACGCCGGCACGCTCGACCCCGACGCCACCGGCGTGCTGGTGCTGGGCGTCGGACGGGCCACCCGGCTGCTCACCTACCTCTCCGGCCTGGGCAAGCGGTACGAGGGCGAGGTCGTGCTGGGCACGGCGACGGCGACGCTCGACGCGTCGGGCGAGGTCACCGGCACCTGGGACATGTCCGGTGTCCGGGCCGAGGACGTGCGCGCCGCCGCGGCCGGCCTGACCGGGGAGATCGACCAGGTGCCCCCCATGGTGTCGGCCAAGAAGGTCGACGGCCGCCGTCTGCACGACCTGGCCCGGGCGGGGGTGGAGGTCGAGCGGGCGGCGGTGCGGGTCCGGGTCGACGAGCTTGCGGTCGGCGAGCCGGTGGCGCCGGGCGTCTACCCGGTGGCGGTGTCGTGCTCGTCGGGCACGTACGTCCGCTCGCTGGCCGCCGACCTGGGCGCGGCGCTGGGCGGCGGCGCCCACCTGAGGGCGCTCCGCCGCCTGGCGGTGGGTCCGTTCACGATCGACGAGGCGACGGCGCTGGAGTCCCTGACCCCCGAGTCGTTGCTCCCTCCTGCCGAAGCGCTGCGGGGCCGGCCGGCGGTGGTCGTCGACGACGAGGTGGCCGCCCTGGTCGCCCATGGCCGGGTGTTGGAGGCCGCGGTGCTGGGCGTGTCGGGTGACGGGCCGTGGCCGGTGCTCGACGCCGCCGGCCGGCTGCTGGCGGTCTACCAGCCGCACCGCGGCACGACCGTGAAGCCGGGGGTGGTCCTCTCGTCGCCGGGATGATGTGATCGATGGGGCGGCGGTTGTCGTTCCCGAGGCGAGTGGGGTCGGTCGCTGGTTCTCGAGGCGATGGTGGTCGGGGGCCGACCCCTATCGCCTCGGGAACCGGGAGCCGGCCCAGTCACCTAGGGTCGGCGGGCATGGAGGGGGCGCCCGACGCGTTCGCGCCGGCCCGGCTCGGTCCGGTGACGCTGCGCAACCGCATCGTGAAGGCGGCGACGTTCGAGGGCCTGACCCGCGAGCACACGGTGAACGACCGGCTGATCGAGTTCCACACCCGGGTGGCTGCGGGCGGGGTGGGGATGACGACGCTGGCCTACTGCGCCGTCTCCCCGGAGGGCTGCGGCACCCCCAACGAGCTCGTGCTGACCGCGGAGGCCGGGCCGGGGCTGGCCCGGCTGGCGGAGGCCGTCCACGCCGAGGGAGCGGCGGTCTCCGCCCAGATCGGCCACGCCGGGGCGGTGGCCGCGGGCACCGGGATCAAGGCCGTGTCGCCGTCGCCGGTGTTCAGCCCCCTCGCCATGAGGCGGACCCGCGGCGCCACCGCCGACGACATCGCCCGCATCACCGGCGAGTTCGCCCGCGGGGCCCGCCTGGTGGCCGACGCCGGGTTCGACGCCGTCGAGATCCACCTCGGCCACGGCTACCTGCCCAGCGAGTTCCTCAGCCCCCGCCTCAACCGGCGGTCCGACGAATGGGGCGGCTCCCTGGAGAACCGTGCCCGCTTTCCGCGGGCCATCGTCGCCGCGGTGCGGGGGGCAGTCGGCGATCGGGTCGCCGTGCTCGCCAAGCTCAACATGGCCGACGGCGTCCGGGGCGGCCTGTGGCTCGACGAGAGCGTCGCCGTCGCCCGCATGCTGGAGGCCGACGGCGGCCTCGACGCCATCGAGCTCACCGCGGGCAGCTCGCTGCAGAACCCCATGTACCTGTTCCGGGGCGAGGCGCCGGTGGCCGAGATGGCCCGGGCGATGCCCCGACCGATCCGGCCGGCCTTCCGCCTGTTCGGCAGGGCGTTCCTGCGCGAGTACCCCTACGAGGAGGCGTACCTGATGCCGTACGCCCGCCAGTTCCGCGCCGCCCTCGACCTGCCGCTGATCCTGCTCGGCGGCATCAACCGGCTCGACACCGTGACCGGCGCGCTGGCCGAGGGGTTCGACTTCGTGGCGATGGGCCGGGCCCTGCTCCGGGAGCCCGACCTCGTGAACCGGTGGCGATCCGGGCGCACCGGCGAGGGGCTGTGCGTGCACTGCAACAAGTGCATGGCCACCATCTACCGGGGCACCCGCTGCGTCCTCGTCGAATGAGGCCGGGCGGCTGGGTAGGGTCGGGTGCGCTTCCTGCCCAGGAGACGCCATGCACGACAACGATGTCCCGCACGAGCCCGAGATCGCGGGCTCGCTGGTGGACCTGATCGGCAACACCCCGCTGCTGCGGCTCAACCGGGTCACCGAGGGCCTGGCCTGCACAGTGGCCGTGAAGCTGGAGATGCTCAACCCCGGCGGCAGCGTCAAAGACCGGCCCGCCCTGGCCATGATCACCCAGGCGGAGCGGGACGGCCTGCTCGGCCCCGGCGGCACGATCGTCGAGCCGACCTCGGGCCACACCGGCGTCGGCCTCGCCATCGTCGCCGCCCAACGGGGCTACCGCTGCATCTTCGTCGTCACCGACAAGGTCGCCCCGGAGAAGATCCGGCTGCTGGAGGCCTACGGCGCCGAGGTCGTGGTCTGCCCGGTGGCGGTCGCGCCCGACGATCCCCGGTCGTATTACTCGGTCGCCGAGCGACTGGTCCACGAGACCCCGGGGGCCTTCCGCCCCAACCAGTACGGCAACGAGTGGAACCCGTTGGCCCACGAGCAGACGACCGGCCCGGAGATCTGGCGCCAGACGGCCGGGCGGATCACCCACTTCGTGGCCGGTGTCGGCACCGGCGGCACGATCACCGGCACCGGCCGCTACCTGAAGACCCGCAACCCCGACGTGCAGATCGTCGGCGCCGACCCCGCCGGGTCGGTGTACTCGGGCGGGTCGGGGCGCCCCTACCTGGTCGAGGGCATCGGCGAGGACTTCTGGCCCACGACCTACGACCCCGGCCTGGTCGACCGGGTGGTGCCGGTGACCGACGAGGACAGCTTCCTCATGGCCCGTCGGGTCACCTGCGAGGAGGGGCTGCTCATCGGCGGCTCGGGCGGCACCGCGGTCGCCGCAGCGCTGGAGGTCGGCCGGGACCTGGGTCGGGACGACCTGGTGGTCGTGCTCATCCCCGACTCGGGCCGGGGCTACCTGTCGCGGGTGTTCGACGACGACTGGATGGCCGGCTACGGGTTCCTCCAGGGCTCCGGGCACACGGTGGCCGAGATCCTCGAGGACCGGGGCGGCGGCCGGGACATCCCGCCGCTCGTCTACGTCCACCCCGACGACACCGTGGAGCGGGCGGTGAACGTGATGCGCGGCTACGGGGTGTCCCAGCTCCCGGTCGCCAAGGGCGAGATGCCTCTGGCCGCGGCGGAGATCCTCGGCGCGGTGGACGAGCTGGCGCTGATGGACCTCGCCTTCCGCCAGCCCGAGGTGCTGGCCGAGCCGGTGGAGAAGGTCATGGGGGAGCGGCTGCCGACGATCGGGATCGGGCAGCCGGTCGCCTCCGCGGTCGAGCTGCTCGACCGGGCGCCCGCGGTGGTGGTCCTGGCCGGCGGCCGGCCCCGGGCGGTGCTGAGCCGCACAGACGTCCTCGAGCACCTGTCCCGGGCCGCGACATGAGCACCGACGCGCGCGGCTTCGAGACCCGGGCCATCCACGCCGGCCAGGACCCCGACCCCGTGACCGGGGCCGTCGTGCCGCCGATCACCCTGTCGACCACGTTCGCCCAGCAGCGGGTGGCCCGCCACCGGGGCTGGGAGTACGGCCGCAGCGGCAACCCGACCCGCGACGCCCTGGAGGCCTGCCTCGCCTCGCTGGAGGGCGCCCGCTGGGGGCTCGCGTTCGCGTCCGGCCTGGCGGCGGAGGACGCCGTCCTCCGCCAGCTGCCCCCGGGCGCCGGCATCGTGCTGGGCGGTGACGCCTACGGCGGCACGTTCCGGCTCATCGACAAGGTGTACGGGGCCGGTGGCCACCCGTGGACGGCGTACGACCTGACCGACCCGGCCGGACTGGCCCGGGACTGGCCCGAGGGCACCCGGATGGTGTGGGCCGAGACGCCGACCAACCCGGCGATGGCGGTGGTCGACATCGCGGCGGTGGCCGAGGTCGCCCACGCCCGGGACGCCTGGCTGGTGGTCGACAACACATTCGCCACCCCGTACCTGCAGCAGCCGCTGGCCCTGGGCGCCGACGTTGTGGTGCACAGCTCGACCAAGTACCTGGGCGGCCACTCGGACGTCGTGGGCGGGTTCGTCGCGGTGAACGACGACGACCTGGGCGCCGGCCTGCGGTTCACCCAGAACGCGGTGGGCGCCGTTCCGTCGCCGATCGACTGCTACCTGGTGCAGCGGGGGGTGAAGACGCTGGCCGTCCGGATGGACCGGCACTGCGACAATGCCCGGGCGGTGGTCGACGCGCTGGTCGGGCACCCGGCGGTCGCCCGGGTGCTGTGGCCCGGGCTGCCCGACCATCCGGGGTACGACGTGGCCAAGCGGCAGATGCGTGACTTCGGGGGCATGGTGTCGGTGATCGTGAAGGGCGGCGAGGAGGCCGCGGTGGCGCTGGCCGAGCGGACCGAGCTGTTCACGCTGGCCGAGTCGCTGGGAGCCGTCGAGTCGCTGATCGAGCACCCGGCCCGGATGACCCACGCGTCGGCCGAGGGCTCCCCGCTGGCGGTCGACCCGGGCCTGGTCCGCCTGTCGGTCGGCATCGAGACGGCCGCCGACCTGGTGGCGGACCTCCACCAGGCCCTATCCGCCCTGCCCTGAGCTCGACCTCTATCGCGTCGGGGAACGGCTCGACCGGGGGCCCGCGGGGGCCGGTCGCCGGCGGAACCCCGGACCGGTGCCGAGCCGGGGGCCGGTACGCTGCCGGCCCGATGGAGGTGCTGCGCGATCTGTCCACCTGCCCCCGGCCACCGGGGGGCACGGCCGTGACGATCGGCGCCTACGACGGCGTCCACCTGGGGCACCAGGCGGTGATCGCCGAGGTGCGGCGGCGGGCGGCCGAGCGAGGGCTGGCGACCGCGGTCGTCACGTTCGACCGCCACCCGGCGTCGGTGGTCCGCCCCGAGTCGGCGCCCCGCCTGCTCACCGACCTCGACCAGAAGCTCGAGCTGCTGGCTGGCACCGGGGTCGACTACTGCCTGGTGATCACGTTCGACGAGGCCCGCAGCCGGGAGCCGGCCGAGGAGTTCGTGCGCGAGGTGCTCTCGGGCTGCCTGGGGGCCCGGGAGGTGGTGGTGGGGGAGGACTTCCACTTCGGCCACGGCCGCAAGGGCAACGTCGCCCTGTTGCGGGAGATGGGGGCCGAGCTGGGCTTCGCCGTCGACGGCGTCGACCTGGTCGATTCGGCCGGCGCGCCGGCCGCGGCCGACGGGGCCCCGGTGTCGTCGACCCGGATCCGCCACGCGCTGGTGGAGGGCGACCTGGCCCTGGCCAATGCCCTGCTGGGCCGGCCCCACGAGGTCCGCGGCGTCGTCGCCCACGGCGACGAGCGGGGCCGCGAGCTGGGGTTCCCGACAGCAAACGTGTCGGTGCCGGGCGACATCCTGCTGCCGGCCGACGGCATCTACGCCGGCTGGTTCGAGCGGACCGACGGCGAGGTCCACCCGACGGCCATCTCGTTGGGGCGACGGCCGACGTTCTACGTCGAGGCCCACGCCAGCCTGCTGGAGGCCCACCTGCTCGACTTCTCCGGCGACCTCTACGACGAGCGGGTGAAGGTCCGGTTCGTCGAGCGGCTGCGGGGCGAGGCGAAGTTCGACTCGGTGGAGGCGCTGGTCGACCAGATCGGGCGCGACTGCGACCAGGCCCGGGAGATCCTGGCCCGCGCCTGACCGGGGGCACAGGTGGTTTATCCTGTAAGGCACATTCCGCTGCCACCGGATGCGGCGGACCCGAGCAGAGGTCAGATGGTGGCGCGACACGACGATGCCATCGGCGGCGCCGAGGACGGGGACCCGGCCGGCGACACCGTCGGCATCGGCGCGCGGGCGGCCGAGGCGGTCGCCGCGGCGGCCGGCGAGGCGCCCGGCCTGGCCCCGGTCATCCCGATCGCCGGGGACGGGAGCGTGCCCCACGGGCCGCCGGCCCGGCTGTTCGACGCCTCGGTCATCGGCGGGCCGGACGAGCCGATCGTGGGGCCGGAGGGCGACGCCCCGGAGACCGCCCAGCTGGTGGCCGTGCCCCGGCTCGCCCGCCACGAGATCGTCCTCGACGACGACCACCGGGTCGGCGTGGCCGTGTGCGGCCGGGGGCTGCCGATCGTCCTCGTCCACGGCTTCACCGCCGAGGGCATCCTCTACGCCCAGACGCTGTCGCGCCTGGTGGCGATGGGGTTCAAGGTGGTGGCGATCGACGTCGCCGGCCACGGCGCGACCCAGGGCCTGCCGACCGGCGGCGACGACCTGGCCTCCTACACCGCGCTGCTGGCCCGCGTGCTCGACGAGCTGGGCGTCCGCCGGGCCGTGTTCGCCGGGCACTCGATGGGCGGCCGCCTGGTCACCCAGCTCGCGGCTGCCGAGCCGGACCGGGCCATCGCGGTGGTGCTCATCGACGCCGTGGTGGGGGCGTGCTGGGACCGGATCATCGGCGTGTCCCGCTTCGCGCCGCCGGTGCTGCTCGGCCTGGGAGCACTGCTGGTGGTCGACACGCTGTCGACGCTGCCGTTGCTCCGCAACCCCGCGCAAGCGGCCAAGCTGGGCCGGCTCATCGGCCCGACGCTGGTGGGCCACGCCATCCGCCCGTGGCGGATGTTCGGCCCGGGGATCTCGATGATGCGGTCGGGCCCCAGCGGCGAGCTGCTCGACGGCCTGGCCAGGGCCAAGGTGCCGGTCGTGGTCATCCACGGCGACCGCGACATGCCGGTGCCGTACCGGACCGCGGTGGACGCGGCCCGGCGGTCGGGGGGCACGCTGGTGACGGTGAAGGGCGGCACCCACTCGTGGGTGCTGAAGGACCCCGAGACGCTGCCGGCCATCATCGCCGACCTGCTCGACGGCCCGTTGGCCCGGGTGCGAGCCGCCGCCCTCGGTGCGTGGGGCCTGGCCGCCGACGCGTCGCCCGACCAGGTCGAGGCGGCGTTCCTCGGCCCCCACGCGTGGGTCCGGCGGCTGACCCCACCGCTGGCGCTGCGGACCAGCCGTCGTCGCCACCACCAGGCTCGCTACCGGTGGACCGTCGAGCAGCCCGCGTGACCAGGAGCACGCGCTTTTCGCCGGTCGGGCCGAGACGCTGGTAGCCTTGAACGACGCTCTGGACCAGGCGTAGGACGATCCGCCCGTGGCACCGCCGCCCGGTCGCTCTCGGCCCTCCCAGCCGAGCCGGTCCCGGGGCAGGGTAAGCAGTCACCCGAACGAAGGAACAACGCGTGTCCGACCAGATGGACGCGGCCAAGCCGCAGATCATCGCCGACAACAAGCTCCACGACTCCGACACCGGCTCGCCCGAGGTCCAGATCGCGCTCCTCACCGCGCGCATCAACCACCTCAACGACCATCTGTCGAAGCACAAGAAGGACCATCACAGCCGGCGTGGCCTGCTGATGCTGGTCGGTCGTCGGCGCCGGTTGCTCGACTACGTGAGATCGAACGACGTCGAGCGCTACCGGGAGATCATCGCCCGCAACGGCCTGCGCCGGTAAGGCGGATCGCACGCAGAGCGGCCCCTCGGGGCCGCTCTGTCGCATACTGGTACCGCATCAGACCCAACAACCAAATCAACGGCAGTGCGCAGGTCAGCTGCCAGTCGCCTTCCTCCGCAGTGCGCGGTGGCTGCCGACTGGGAACTGGCCCCGCTGCCCGAACCGGCGGACGAACCGCCGGGAAGGAGACCAACGATGGCTGATCCCATCGTCGTGTCGACGCCGCTGACCGGCACCGACACCACCCTCAGCTTCCAGACCGGGAAGCTGGCCCAGCAGAGCCAGGGCGCCGTCCTGGCCCAGCTCGGCAAGACCGAGGTGCTCGTCACCGCCAACGCCGCCCGCAGCATCCGCGAGGGCATCGACTTCTTTCCCCTCACCGTCGACGTCGAGGAGCGGATGTACGCCGCCGGGCGCATCCCCGGCAGCTTCTTCCGCCGGGAGGGCCGGCCCACCGACCTGGCCATCCTCACCTGCCGGCTGATCGACCGGCCGCTGCGGCCGAGCTTCGCCGAGGGTTACCGCAACGAGACCCAGGTCGTCGTCACCGTGACCGGCGTCGACGGGCAGAACCCCTACGACGTGCTCGCCATCAACGCCGCCTCGGCCGCGCTGATGGTGTCGGGCATCCCCTTCGAGGGCCCGATCGGCGCCGTCCGCATCGCCTGGTCGTCCGAGGGCACCTGGGTGCCCCACCCGACCTACGGCCAGAGCGAGGACTCGACGTTCGAGCTGGTCGTGGCCGGCCGGGAGAACGCCGAGGGCGAGATCGCCATCATGATGGTCGAGGCCGGCGGCACCGAGCAGGCCTGGCACCTCTATCAGGACGGCACGCCGTTCGTCACCGAGGAGATCATCGCCGGGGGCCTCGAGGCCGCCAAGACCTGGATCCGCGAGTCGATCGACGCCCAGCGCGAGCTGGCCGAGGCCGCCACCAAGGCCGGCCGCGTCCCCACCCTCGAGTGGGAGCCCCAGGTCGACTACAGCGAGGAGATCGCCCGCCGGGTCGAGGAGGTGGGCACCGAGAGCTTCACCCGCGTCGCCGGCATCACCCTCAAGACCGAGCGCGAGGCCGCGCAGGGCGAGGCCGCCCGGGCCGTCATCGACACGCTGCTGCCCGAGTTCCCCGACCAGCAGCGCGAGATCAACAACGCGGCCAAGGCGCTGCTGAAGAAGATCGTCCGCCGCCGGGTCGTCTCCGAGGGCGTCCGCATCGACGGCCGCACCCCGACCGACATCCGGCCCCTGTCGGCCGAGGTCGGCGTGCTGCCCGTGGTCCACGGCTCCGGCTTGTTCCAGCGAGGCGAGACCCAGGTGCTCAACGTCACCACCCTGGGCATGCCGAAGACCGACCAGATCCTCGACAACCTGGGCAACCGCGACCGCAAGCGGTACATGCACCACTACAACATGCCGCCCCACGCCAACGGCGAGGTCGGCCGGGTGGGCAGCCCCAAGCGCCGTGAGATCGGCCACGGCCTGCTGGCCGAACGGGCCCTGCTGCCGGTCGTGCCCAGCCAGGACGAGTTCCCCTACGTGCTGCGGCTCGTGTCCGAGGTGCTGTCGTCCAACGGCTCGACGTCGATGGCCTCGGTCTGCGCCTCGACCCTCTCGCTGATGGACGCCGGCGTGCCGATCAAGGCGCCGGTGGCCGGCATCGCCATGGGCCTGATCTACGCCGAGGGCCGGTACACGACCCTGACGGACATCCTCGGGGCCGAGGACGCCTTCGGAGACATGGACTTCAAGGTCGCCGGCACGTCCGACTTCGTGACCGCGCTGCAGCTCGACACCAAGATCGAGGGCCTGCCGGCCGACGTGCTGGCCCGAGCCCTGCAGCAGGCCTACGACGCACGCACCACGATCCTCGAGGTCATGCACGACGCGATCCCGGCGCCGCGCGACGAGGTGGGCGAGACCGCCCCGAAGATCGTCAGCTTCGAGATCCCGATGGACAAGATCGGCGAGGTCATCGGGCCCAAGGGCAAGGTCATCAACGCCATCACCACCGAGACCGGCGCCGACGTGTCGGTGGACGACGACGGCATGGTGGGCCGGGTGTCGATCGGGTCGAGCGACAAGGGCGCCGTCGAGGAGGCCCGCCGCCAGATCCAGCTGATCCTCAACCCGCCGACCGCCGAGGTCGGGCAGGTGTACCCGGGCAGGGTCGTGAACATCACCAAGTTCGGTGCGTTCGTGAACATCCTCCCGGGCCGTGACGGCCTGCTGCACATCTCCAAGATCGGAGGCGGCAGGCGGATCGACAAGGTCGAGGACGTCCTCGACCTGGGCGACGAGGTCGAGGTGCGGGTCGACGACGTCGACCCCAGCGGCAAGGTGTCGCTCAGCCTGGCGTCGTCGCCCGAGCCCGCCGAGGGCGAGAGCCGGGGCGGGGGCCGCGACCGAGGGGACCGCGGCGACCGCGGGGACCGGGGTGACCGCGGCGACCGGGGTGACCGCGGCGACCGGGGTGACCGGTCCGGCGGCACGTCCGCCAGCGAGTCGGTCAGCTTCGAGGACGCGTTCGACGCCGAGCTCAGGGACGACCTGGGCGACCTCGGCCCCGCCACCGCGTCGGCTTCGGCCGGCGAGGGCCGCGGCGACCGGGGCGGCCGGGGCGGCGACCGCCGACGCCGGCAGCGGCGCTGAGGCGCCGCGACGTCCCGCCGCCATGACGTCCCCCACGCCACTCGAAGAGATCGAGGAAACCCGCCTGGCCAACGGCATCCGCATTGTCACCGAGCGGATGCCGGAGGCCCGGTCGGTCTCGCTCGGCGTCTGGGTCGCCGTCGGCGGCCGCGACGAGCCCGACTCCCTGGCCGGGGCGTCGCACTTCCTCGAGCACCTGCTGTTCAAGGGCACGGCGGGCCGCTCGGCCCGCCAGATCGCCGAGGCCGTCGACGCGGTCGGCGGCGAGATGAACGCGTTCACCAACCGGGAGCACACCGCCTACTACACGCGGCTCCCCGCCGCCCGGGTCGACCTCGGGCTGGAGATCCTGGGCGACGTCCTGACCGCGCCGGCGTTCCGGCCCCACGAGGTCGACGCCGAGCGGCAGGTCATCATCGAAGAGATCCTCATGAACCTCGACGTGCCCGAGGACCACGTCCACACGCTGCTGGCCGAGGCGCTGTTCCCCGGCCACCCGTTGGGCCGCGAGGTGCTCGGCACCCGTGAGTCGGTCGAGGCCGCCTCCCGCGACCAGATCGCCGACTTCTTCGCCCGTTGGTACCGGCCCCGAAACCTGGTCGTGGTGGCGGCCGGCGACCTCGACCACCAGCGGCTGGTCGACGGCTTCGCCGATACGCTCGGCCGGCTCGAGGGCGGCGAGCGGCCCGAGCGCACGGCGCCCGGCGACGCGGTCGAACCTCGGACGGTGCTCGACGAGGAGACCGAGCAGGTCCACCTGGCCATGGGCTGGCGGGCGGTCGACAACAACGACGACGACCGCTACCCGCTGTCGGTGGCCAACCAGGTGCTGGGGGGCGGGATGGCGAGCCGCCTGTTCCAGGAGATCCGCGAGGAGCGCGGCCTCTGCTACTCGGTCTACTCGTGGGCCTCGACCTACGCCGACGCCGGCTGCGCGGGCATCTACGCCGGCACCGCTCCGTCGCGGGTGGCCGAGCTGCTCGACGTCGTCGACGACGAGATCGCGAAGATGAACGCTTCGGGCGTGTCCGAGGGCGAGCTGGCGGTGGCCAAGGGCTACCTGGAGGGCTCGCTGCTGCTGGGCCTGGAGGACTCGGGGTCGCGCATGGCCCGCCTGGGCCGCAGCCTCATGGCCCGAGACGAGGTCGTGCCGATCGAGGAGCAGCTCGCCCGCATCCGGGCCGTCACCACCGACGACGTCGCGGCCGTGTCGGCCCGGGTGTTCGGCGGCGCGCGGTCGCTGGCCGTGATCGGCCACGTCGACGACGACGTGCTGGGCTGACCGACGGCGACGGGCCGTCAGATCCGCTCGGCCACCGTCCCGGCGTCGACCTCCACCACCCGGTCGATGCCGACCGCCTCGAGCATCCGGCGGTCGTGGGTGACGAGCAGCAGCGTGCCGGGGAAGCCCTCGACCGCCTGCTCCAGCTGCTCGACGGCCTCGAGGTCGAGGTGGTTGGTCGGCTCGTCGAGCACCAGCACGTTGACCCCGCGGACCTGGAGCACGGCCAGGGTGGCCCGGGTCCGCTCGCCGGGCGACAGCGACCCGGGCGGTCGGGCGACGTGGTCGGCCGCCAGGCCGAACTTGGCCAGCGCCGAGCGGGCCGCCGACCGGTCGGTCACGCCGGTGGCGGCATGGAAGCCGTCGAGCAGCGTCGGGGCGCCGGCGAACAGGTCGCGGCCCTGGCTGATCTCGCCGACGACGACGCTGGGACCCATCCACCGGCTGCCCGACGCCAGCGGCAGCCGGCCGAGCAGCGCGGCGAGCAGGGTCGACTTGCCGGAGCCGTTGCGGCCGACGATGGCCAGCCGGTCTCCGGCCGCCACCTCCAGCGAGACCGGCCCCAGCACGAAGGGGGGCCGGCCGTCGGCGCCCGGCCGCTCGACCACGGCCTCGGCCAGCCGGGCCACGACGTCGCCGCTGCGGCCGGCGTCGGCGATCGAGAGCCGGAGGTCCCAGCCCTCGAACGGCTTGTCGACGACCTCCAGCCGGGCCAGCGCCCGGTCGGTGATCTTCGCCTTGGCCGCGACGTGCTGGGAGCTCTGCATGTGGCGGTGACGGATGAACTTGTCGGTCTCGCCCGAGCGCCGGACGGCGCGGACGCCCTTGTCGGCCCACTGGCGCTGGGTGCGGGCCCGATCGGTGAGTGCGTCGCGCCGGGCCGTGTAGACCCGGAAGTCCTGCTCGGCGTGCTGGCGGGCCAGGGCCCGCTCGTCGAGGTAGGCGTGCCAGCCGCCCTCGTACCGGGTGAGGGTGTGGGCGTGGTCGTCGATCTCGGCCACGGCGGTGACGGTCCGCTCGAGGAACGCGCGGTCGTGGGACACGACCATGAGCGGGGCGTCGAGCCCGGTGACGAACCGCTCCAGCCGGTCGAGGCCGTCGAGGTCGAGATCGTTGGTCGGCTCGTCGAGCAGGAAGACGTCGAACCGGGCAAGCAGCAGCGCGGCGAGCCCGGCCCGGGCGGCCTGCCCGCCCGACAGCCGGGCGACCGGCCGGTCGAGGAGGCCGGGGTCGAGGCCGAGGTCGTCGGCGACCGCGGCGGCGCGGCTGTCGAGGTCGGCGCCGCCGAGGGCCATCCACCGGTCGAGCGCGGCGGTGTAGGCGTCGGCCGCTGAGGGGTCGCCGCGGAGGGCGTCGCTGGCGGCGTCGATGTCGGCCGACGCGGCGGCGACCCCGGTCCGGCGGGACAGCATGGCGTGGACCGACTCGCCGCGGCGGGGGTCGGGCTCCTGGGGGAGGTAGCCGACCGAGGCGGTCGGCGGGGCCAGCCGCACCTGACCGCCCTCGGCGGGGCGCAGCCCGGCCAGGACCCGGAGGAGGGTGGACTTGCCCGACCCGTTGGGGCCGACGAGGCCGACCTTGGCGCCGGGGCCGAGCACAAAGTCGATGCCGCCGAGCAGCAGCCGGGGTCCGGCGGCAACGCTCAAGCCGCGGGCGGTGAGGGTGGCGAGGGGAGGAGACACGGCACTCCAGGGTCGACGGGGGAACGAACGCGCTGAGAGGGGCCGTGATCGCTACATCGTCACCACCCTACCGCCGCCCGCCCGCTCCGCCGCCAGATCGCCGCCGCTGACGGTTCTGGCGGCGCTCGCCCCGGGGGCTTCGCCGGCGGTCGGTCGTTCCCGAGGCGATAGGGGTCGTTCGCTCGTTCCCGAGGCGATACGGGGTCGGGGGCCGACCACTATGACCTCGGGAACCAGGATGCGACCTCGATCGCATCGAGAACCGGGTTGCGACCGTCGGCACGACGCGCGGCCCGCACGGTGCGCGGTCGGAGATCACGCGCCGCTAGGGTGCCGGGGAATGACGCTACGAGTCGGGGTCTTCGGCGCCGGGGGGCGCATGGGCAGCACGGTGTGCCGGGCGGTGGCCGACGACCCCGAGCTGGAGTTGGTCGGGGCCATCGACCCCCACCACTCGGGGCTCGACCTGCGCCACGCCACCGGGGTCGACGTGCCCGACCTCCACATCTCGCCCGACCCGTCGAGTCTGCTCGACACCGGGGTCGACGTCGTCGTCGACTTCACCACGCTCGACGCCTCCCGCCAGAACCTGGCCTGGGCGGCCGAGAACGGGGTCCACGCGGTCGTGGGCACGACCGGCTTCACCGCCGACGACCACGAGTGGCTCGGCAAGGCCTTCGTCGACAGCAACTGCCTGATCGCGCCCAACTTCGCCATCGGTGCCGTGCTGATGATGCGGTTCGCCGAGGTGGCCGCCCCCTGGTTCGACAGCGCCGAGGTGATCGAGCTGCACCACGACGGCAAGATCGACGCGCCGTCGGGCACCGCCATGCTCACCGTCCAGCGGATGGCGGCGGCCTCCGAGGACTGGGGCGAGGACCCCACCCGCAAGGAGGTGCTGCCCGGCGCCCGGGGTGCGAAGGGCCCGGCCGGCATTCCCGTCCACTCGGTGCGGCTGCGGGGCCTGGTCGCCCACCAGGAGGTGCTGTTCGGCACCACCGGACAGTCGCTGACCATCCGCCACGACAGCTACGACCGGTCGAGCTTCATGCCCGGCGTCCTCCTGGGAGTGAAGCAGGTGCCCCACCACCCCGGCGTGACGATCGGGCTCGACGGCATCCTCGGCCTCTGAGCCGCCCCGCTAGTCTCTGACGCACCGTCAGATGACGTCGGAACGAGGGGGAGGCCGGCCGTGATCGAGGCTCGCAACATCTGGGATCTGATCGTCCGCCGGGCCGACGAGACGCCCGACCGCGAGATGGCGGTGGACGAATCTGGCCGCCGCCTCACCTTCGGCGAGTACCGCGACCGCTGCGAGCGGGCGGCAGCCGGCCTGGCCGCAATCGGGGTCGGTGACGGCACGGTGGTGTCGTGGGTGCAGCCCACGACGCTGGAGGCGATGGTGCTGTTCGGCGCCCTCCGCCGGCTCGGCGCCGTCCAGAACCCGATCCTCCCCATCTACCGCGAGCGGGAGGTCGGGTTCATCGTCCGCCAGGCCGCGTCCGCGCTGCTGATCGTGCCCTCGACCTGGCGGGGCTTCGACTACGAGGCCATGGCCCGCTCGGTCACCGAGGGGACCGGCACCCGGGTGCTGGTGAGCGACCGGTCGCTGCCCGAGGGCGACCCCGCCACCCTGCCGCCCCCGCCCGACGACGACATGACCGCCGAGGGCGACGTGCCGGTGCGGTTCATCTACTACACCTCCGGCACGACGGCCGAGCCCAAGGGCGCCCGCCACGGCGACCGCTCGCTGCGGGCCGCGTCGATCGGCATGTCCGAGCGGCTCGGACTGGCTGAGGACGACCGGTTCGCCCTCGTCTTCCCGTTCACCCACATCGCCGGCGGCGTCTACATCTACGCGGCGGTCGCCTACGGGCTCACCTTCGTCCTCGACGAGGCGTTCGACCCGGCGACCACCATCGACCTGCTCCGCCGGGAGCGGATCACCCAGGGCGGCGCCGGCACGTTCTTCCACCAGACCTACCTCAAGGCCCAGCAGGCCCTCCCCGCCGGCGAAAAGCTGTTCCCCGAGGTCCGAACGTTCCCAGGCGGGGGCGCCCCCAAGCCGCCGAGCCTCCACCACGAGCTCAAGGCCGCCTTCGGCGTCGGGGTGGTGTCCGGCTACGGCATGACCGAGGCCCCCATCCTCACGATGAACCACCACGACGCCGGCGACGAGGTCCTGGCCACCACCGAGGGCCCGGCCGTGGCCGGCACCCGGCTGCGGATCGTCACCGTCGACGGCAAGGAGGCCGGGGTGGGGGAAGAGGGCGAGGTGCGGGCCAAGGGCCCCCAGGTCACCCTCGGCTACCTCGACCCGGCGCTCGACGCCGACGCGTTCGACGACGAGGGCTGGTTCCGGACGGGCGACCTCGGCACCCTCGACGCGGACGGCAACCTGACCATCACCGGCCGGCTCAAGGACGTCATCATCCGCAAGGGCGAGAACATCTCGGCCAAGGAGGTCGAGGACCTGCTGTTCACCCACCCCCAGGTGGGCGACGTGGCCGTGGTCGGGCTCCCCGACCCGGAGAGCGGCGAGCGGGCCTGCGCGGTGGTGGTCACCGCCCCCGGGGCCGAGCCGATCACCTTCGACGAGATGACCCGGCACCTGCTGGCCGCCGGGCTCATCACCCGCAAGCTGCCCGAGCAGCTCGAGCTGGTCGACGCCCTGCCCCGCAACCCGTCCGGAAAGATCGTCAAGTTCGAGCTGCAGAAGCGGTTCGCGCCCGGCTGACCTCGGGCCTCACAGACGTGTGGTGATGGAGGTGCCGTTCAGGCCGGCCAGGGCCCGCTTCAGCCCCGCGATCCCGGCCAGGGCCCCGGCCCGGTGGCCGCTGATCAGGTCGCGCTGGCAGTCGCCGTCGCCGTCCCAGGCCCGGATGCAGCCCACCGGGTCGACGTTGGCCAGGGCCAGGATCGCCCCGCTGCAGCCCATGGCCCGGGCCTGGAGCAGCAGGGCGGCGCTGCCGGTGTAGAGCCCGACCGGCATGTCGTCGAGCTCGACGGCCAGGCGGGCGGGGTCGCCGGTCGAGTCCTTCAGCCCGGCCACCGGGAGCTCGTACAGCACGTCGACGGGGATCCCGGGCGCCGACATGGCGGGGTAGTGGTAGGCGAGTACCGGCACCTCGACCGCGGCGCTCACCGCCGCGTAGTACGCGCGCGGGTCATCGCTGCCGGGCGGGGAGAGGACCAGCAGGGCGTCGGCCCCGTCGTCCACGGCCCGCCGCGACAGCGCCACCGCCTGGCGGGCCGACGGCGCCCCGGTGCCGGCGACGACCGGCACCCCGTCGCCGACCGCCTTGCGGACGGCCGAGATCAGGCGGCTGCGCTCCTCCACGTCGAGCGCCGCGGCCTCGCCGGTGGAGCCGGCGACCACGACGCCGCGCATTCCGTCGGCGACCAGCCGGGCGGCCAGGTCGGCGGTCGCCGGGGCGTCGAGCCCCCCGTCGCGGTCGAAGAGGGTGACCAGGGCCACGCCGACGCCGGTGTACGGCGCGTGTCGCTGCTGCATGGAGCCGCACGGTACCGCCGCCGGGTACGATCGCCGCCCCTACCCGCCCCGCCGAGGTCACGATGACCGACGACCACCAGTTCAGCCCGGACGAGGCGGCGGCCGTGTACCGCGCCATCGCCCTCCGCCGCGACATGCGCCACTTCCGGTCCGACCCCGTGCCGCCCGACGTGCTCGACCGCCTGCTGGCCGCGGCCCACCTGGCGCCGAGCGTGGGGTTCATGCAGCCGTGGCGGTTCGTGCGGGTCACGGACCCCGACCTCCGCCGGGCGCTGCACGACCTGGTCGAGGACGAGCGGCTGCGGACGGCCGAGGAGCTGGGCGCCCGCCGGGCGGAGTTCCTACGGCTCAAGGTCCAGGGCATCCTCGACTGCGGCGAGGTGCTGGTGGTGGCGCTGATGGACGGCCGCGACCGCTACGTGTTCGGGCGCCGGACGCTGCCCGAGATGGACGTCGCCTCGGCCGCCTGCGCCATCCAGAACGTGTGGCTCACCGCCCGGGTCGAGGGGCTCGGGATGGGCTGGGTGTCGATCTTCGACCCGGCGGCGCTGGCCGAGCTGCTGGGCATGCCGCCCGGGGCCCGGCCCCTGGCGATCCTGTGCCTGGGGTACGTCGACGGGTTCTACGAGCGGCCGATGCTGGAGGCCGAGGGCTGGGACGCCCGTCGGGACCTCGCCGACCTGGTCGGCGAGAACCGCTGGCCGGACGCCCCGCCCGGTCCCGCCCCCGGCGGCGATGGCTGACCGCGCCCCGGTTCTGCTGCTCCCGCGTCCTGCGGTCACCCCGCCGGGGGCCACAGCGGCTCGGGCACCTCGACGCCCAGCGGCGTGCCCCAGCGGTTGCGGAACGACACGTCGTGGACCGGGCGGCGGGGCGCCACCGCCCACCGGCCGGTCGGGTAGCCGAACGACACGCAGCAGGCCATGATCCAGCCCTCGTCGCGGGGGACACCGAGGGCGTCCAGCGTCTCGGCCGGGTGGAAGAACCCGAGCACGCTGGTCAGCGAGCTGCCGATGCCCTCGGCCCGGGCGGCGAGCATGGCGCTCCACACCGCCGGGTAGATCGACCCGCCCGTCGGGTCGTGCTGCACGAACCCGAACAGGTAGAGGGGTACGTCCTCGAAGTGGTCGGCCAGGTGCTGGGCCGACCGCTGGACCTTGGCCATCTGGACGTTCTCGGGGTCGTCGGGGTCGGCCGCGACGGCCGCCAGCCGGTCGGCGTACACGGTCTTCCACAGCTGGTCGATGGCGTCGCGGTAGAGCGGGCCGATAGCGCCCTTCACCGCCGGGTCGTCGACGAGGAGGAAGCGCCAGTTCTGGATGTTGCCCCCGCTCGGCGCGCGGATGGCGGCGTCGAGGATCCGGGCCTGCGCGTCGGCGGGGATCGGGTCGGGGCGGACCCGGCGCATCGCCCGGGTCGTGTACAGGGCCTCGTGGACGTCCATCCCGAGTGTCTAGCGCCAGTTCGGAGCCGGTTCTCACGGGGTGCGGCGGCGGAGGGTCGCCGAACCGAGGCCGAGGAGCACGACGACGAACCCGGCGATGACCGCCACGTCGAACCGGAACGTGGCGGTGACGTCGGGGGAGTCCAGCACCTCGCGGGCGGCCTCGACGGCGTAGGTGAGCGGCATCACCTGGGACAGCCAGCGGAGCGGGTCGGGCAGGTCGTCGGTGGCCACGATCAGGCCGCACAGCAGGAGCTGGGGGATCACCACGATCGGCATGAACTGCACGGCCTGGAACTCCGTCGACGCGAACGCGCTGACGAACAGCCCCAGCGCGGTGCCGAGCACCGCGTCGACCACCGCCACCAGGCTCACCAGCCAGGCCGAGCCCCGGACGTCGAGCCCGAACACGCCGAACGCGAACAGCGACACCACCGTGGCCTGGGCCAGCGCCAGCAGGGCGAACGCCCCCGCGTAGCCGAAGATCAGGTCGCCCTTGCCCAGTGGCATCGACAGCAGCCGCTCGAGGGTGCCGCCGGTCCGCTCCCGGAGCGTCGCCACCGAGGTGACCAGGAACATGATGATCAGCGGGAAGATGCCGAGCAGCGGCGCGCCCCAGGAGTCGAACACCGGGTCGGGCAGCATCCACGCCAGCAGGCCCATCAGCACCACCGGCACGGCCACCAGCAGCGCCAGCGTCCGGGGGTCGTGACGGAGCTGGCCCAGCACCCGCCGCGCCGTCGCCAGCGTCCTCGTCGGGGTCACCGGGCCCTCACCCCACCGGCTCCTCCACCAGGGTGAGGAACGCGTCCTCCACCGTCGCGGTGCCCGTCTTCTCCAGCAGCGCCCCCGGCGTGTCGTCGGCCAGCAGCCGGCCCTCCCGCATCAGCAGCAGCCGCTCGCAGCGCGACGCCTCGTCCATGACGTGGCTGGACACCAGCAGCGTCGCCCCATCGGCCGCCATGCGCCCGAACAGGTTCCACAGGTCGCGCCGCAGCACCGGGTCGAGCCCGACGGTCGGCTCGTCGAGCACCAGCACTTCGGGCCCGCCGAGCAGCGCGGTGGCCAGCGACACCCGTGACCGCTGCCCACCCGACAGGCGGGACACGAGCTCGCCGGCGTGGGAGCCGAGGTCGACCTCCTCCACCACCCGGTCGACCGCGCCGGCGGGGGCGCCCAGCACGCGGGCGAAGTAGCGGAGGTTGTCGCGCACGGTCAGGTCGCCGTACACCGACGGCTGCTGCGTCATGTAGGCGACCCGGGACCGCAGCGGCGGCGACCCTGCCGGGAGGCCGAGCACGGTGACCCGGCCGCCGGCCACGATCTGGACGCCGACGAGCGCCCTCATGAGCGTGGTCTTGCCGCAGCCGCTCGGACCAAGCAGGCCGGTCACCGTCCCCGCCGGCACCGAGAAGGTCAGGTCGTCGATCACCACCCGCCCCGACCGGACGACCCGGAGGCCCGCCACGTCGATCGCGTGCGTGGGAGCGGGGGGCACGTCCCCTAGGCTGACACGTCCCCTTCAGCCCCGAGAGGTATCCCCGTGCACTCCCGCGCCGACCTGCGGAACGTGGCCATCGTGGCCCACGTCGACCACGGCAAGACGACTCTGGTCGACCAGATGCTCTGGCAGTCCGGCGCGTTCCGCGAGCACCAGGACGTGGCCGAGCGGGTCATGGACTCCATGGATCTCGAGCGGGAGAAGGGCATCACGATCCTGGCCAAGAACACGGCCGTCCGCTACGGCGACGTGAAGATCAACATCGTCGACACCCCCGGGCACGCCGACTTCGGCGGTGAGGTCGAGCGGGGCCTGTCGATGGTCGACGGGGTGCTGCTGCTGGTCGACGCGTCCGAGGGCCCCCTGCCCCAGACCCGGTTCGTGCTCCGCAAGGCGCTGGAGTCCCGGCTGCCGGTGATCCTCGTCATCAACAAGGTCGACCGGCCCGACGCCCGGGTGGCCGAGGTCGTGGACGAGGTCGAGGAGCTGTTCCTCGACCTCGACGCCGACGTCGACCAGCTCGACTTCCCGATCGTGTACTGCGTCGCCCGCGAGGGCCGGGCCTCGCTCGACCGGCCGGCCGACGGCGCCGGGCTGCCGGAGGGCGAGACGCTCCGGCCGCTGCTCGAGCTGCTGGTGGAGCACATCCCGGCTCCCGCCTACGACCCCGACGTCCCGCTCCAGGCGCTGGTGACCAACCTCGACGCCTCGCCGTACGTCGGCCGCCTGGCGCTGTGCCGGGTCCGCAGCGGCACACTCCGCAAGGGGAGGATCGTGGCCTGGTGCCGCACCGACGGGTCGATCGAGCGGGCCAAGCTCACCGAGCTGTACGTCACCGACGCGCTCGACCGCGTGCCGGCCGACGAGGCGGGCCCGGGCGAGATCGTCGCCGTCGCCGGCATCCCCGAGATCACCATCGGCGAGACGCTGGCCGACGCCGACGACCCCCGCCCGCTGCCGGTCATCAACATCGACGAGCCGAGCCTGGCCATGACCGTCGGCATCAACACGGCGCCGATGGCCGGCCGCGAGGGGAGGAAGCTGACGGCCCGGCTGGTGAAGAACCGGCTCGACCAGGAGCTGGTCGGCAACGTCAGCATCCGGGTGCTGGCCACCGAGCGGCCCGACACCTGGGAGGTCCAGGGCCGGGGCGAGCTCCAGCGCGCCGTGCTGGTCGCGATGTTGCGGCGCGAGGGCTTCGAGCTGACCGTGGGCAAGCCCCAGGTGCTCACCCGTGAGATCGACGGCCGCGTCCACGAGCCGGTCGACCGGGTGACGGTGGACGTGCCCGAGGAGTACATGGGCGTCGTCACCCAGCTCCTCGCCCTGCGCAAGGGCCGGATGGAACAGGTCACCAACCACGGCACCGGCTGGGTCCGACTGGAGCACCTGGTGCCGGCCCGCTGCCTGATCGGGTTCCGGACCGAGCTGCTGACCGAGACCCGGGGCACCGCGCTCATCCACCACGTCTTCGAGCGGATGGACCCGTGGGCCGGCGACATCCGGCCCCGCCGCAACGGCTCACTGGTGGCCGACCGCACCGGCGTCACGACCGCGTTCTCGCTCATCAACCTGCAGGAGCGCGGCCAGATGTTCGTCGAGCCGGGCGTCGAGGTCTACGAGGGGATGGTCGTCGGCGAGAACGCCCGCCAGGACGACATGGACGTCAACCCCACCAAGGAGAAGAAGGTCACCAACATCCGGTCGGCGACGGCCGAGACCTTCGAGAAGCTGATCCCGGCCCGCCACATCTCCTTGGAGCAGGCGCTGGAGATGATCGCCGACGACGAGTGCGTCGAGGTCACGCCCCGGTCGGTGCGGATGCGGAAGGTGGTCCTCGACCAGCCCAGCCGGGCCCGCGCCGCGAAGCGGGCCAAGTCGTGACCGCCTGACCACCATCGGTTACCAGTTGGTACTGCGGTCGCTTCTGTGCATAGGGTGCGGCGGAAGACGCTCGCGGTTACTAATGTCACAGTGACGACTGGGGAGCCTCGGGGGGGAGCGACATGTCCGGTGACCGGCGACGGCTGCGCGGTGCCGACAACCGCCCGCTGAAGGGCTACGCCCCGCTCGTCGTCCTCGTGGCCGCCCTCGTAGCGATGGTCGCGGTGGTGCCGAGCAGGATCCTCGACGACGCCCGGGCCACGAGCGGCGGCGGCGCCGCCGAGGTGCCCGACGGCGAGGCGGCGACGGGCTGGGGCGAGACCGTCACGCCCTGCCCCGACCGAGCCGAGCAGGTCCCGGGCACCGATTACTCCCCACCGTGCTTCGCCTTCGCGGGCGATAACGGCGGCGCCACCTCCCGCGGCGTCACCGGCGAGGAGATCGTGGTCGCCTTCCGCAAGCCGGCCGACACCAACCTGTTCGCCCTCCTCGGCCAGCTCGGTGGCGTCGAGGTCGACGCCGACAACCAGCGGCTGGCCGACGACGCCCAGGCGGTCGTCGAGTACGTCAACGCCAACTTCCAGCTCTACGGGCGCAAGATCCGGCTCGTCGGCTACGACGGCCGCAGCCAGATCATCCCCGAGCTGCAGGGCGCCGGGCAGGACACCGCCACCAACGACAGCCTGCGGGTGGCCGACGAGATCGGCGCGTTCGCCGACATCTCGGCCCTCTCCCAGCCCTACGCCGACGCCCTCACCCGCAACCGGGTCGTCTCCGTCGGCGCCCCCTACCTGTCCCAGCAGTGGTTCGAGCAGCGGCGGCCCTACGCCTACAGCACCTTCCCCGACTGCACCACCGTCGCCGAGAACTCGTCGGCCTACACCAACCGCCGGCTGCTCGGCCGGGACGCCGACCACGCCGGCGGGGACCTCGGCGGCCGGCCCCGGACCATGGCGGTGATCGCTCCGGACAACCTCGAGTACCAGCAGTGCCTCGACACCTTCGTCGAGGGGCTCGCGGAGGCCGGCAACGACGTCGAGCTCCGGCTCAGCTACTCGATCGACATCGCCACGATGGCGACCTCGGCGTCGAGCATCATCTCCAAGGCCAAGGACCAGGGCGTCACCTCCGTGTCGTGCGCCTGCGACGCGATCATGCAGATGACGCTGGCCAAGGAGGCCGACGCCCAGGGGTACCACCCCGAGTGGCTTATCGCCGGCGTCGGGTTCACCGAGACCGACCTCGGCGGCCAGATCGTCGCCAACAACGCCCCCGACCAGTGGGCTCGCGCCTTCGGCGGCAGCCCGTGGGCGGCGCCCCAACCGCCGGAGACGAGCACGGCCGAGGCCGCCTACCGGTCGGTGCGCCCCGACGGCGACCCCTCCGACCTCCTCGACATCATCTACCACCAGGTCCTCACCCTCGCGATCGGCATCCAGATGGCCGGGCCGAGCCTGACCCCCGAGACGTTCGAGTCGGGCCTGGTCGCATTCCCGGCCGCCTCCGGCCAGGCCGGGCTGTGGGACTGGCGGCCCGGCCGGTACACCCCGATCGTCGACATACGCGAGATGTGGTGGGACCCCGAGGCCATCTCGCCGTTCAACGGCAAGGCCGGGACCTACCGCGACACCGGGCAGCGGTGGACGGAGGAGCAGGTCCCCGAGGGCGAGCCGGAGGTGCTGCCGTGAGGAAGAGCCCGACCCTCGTCGTCGCGGTCCTCGCCGTCGTCCTCGTGGGGGCGATCCAGGTCGTCGGCAAGCCCGTGCCCGCCGGCGTCGTGATGAAGGGCGCGCTGTTCGGGTCGGCCACCGGCCTGCTTGCCGTCGGCCTGGTGCTGACCTACCGCACCACCCGGATCATCAACTTCTCCTACGGCGCGATGGGCAGCCTCGGCGGCGGCCTGGCCGCCGCGCTGGCCGAGGGCAAGGACTGGAACTGGGCGCCGGCCGCGCTGGTCGGCATCGCCACGGGCGTGGTCGTCGGCGCGCTGGTCGAGCGGCTCGTCGTCCGGCGATTCGCCAACGCGCCGCGGCTCGTGCTCACGGTCGCGACCATCGGCCTCGCCCAGCTGCTCGGCGGCATCGCGATCTTCCTGCCGACCTGGCTCGGCTCGCCGACCTCGGTGCCCGATGTCGAGACCGCGCTGACCGACCGCACGGTCGAGATCCACCCCGTGATCTTCACGGGCAACGACCTGCTGCTGCTGGCCACCGTGCCCGTGGTGCTCGCCCTGCTGTCCTGGTTCCTGCTGCGGTCGGAGGCCGGCATGGCCGTCCGGGGCATGGCCGAGAACATGGACCGGGCGCGGCTCCTCGGCATCCCGGTGGGCCAGCTGTCGCTGCTGCTGTGGTCGGTCGCCGGCGGCCTGGCCGCGCTGACGGTCGTGCTGCGGGTGCCGACCGAGGGCATCGCCCTCAACGCCGCGGCCGGCCCGACCGTCCTGCTGCCGGCCCTGGCCGCGGCGGTGGTGGTCGGGATGCGGTCGCTGTCCGGAGCCTTCGTCGCCGCGGTGGGGCTCGGCATCCTCGACCAGGCCGTGCTGTGGAAGGTCGACACCGCCGCGCCGACCTCGCTCGTGCTGCTGGCGGTGATCGTGGTGGCCCTGCTGTTGCAGCGCCGCTCGGTTCACCGGGCCGACGACAGCGAGTCGTCGTGGTCGATGGTGGGCGTCGGCCACGGGCTGCCCCGGGCCTACGCCCGGCTGGGCGAGGTCCGCACCGCCAAGCTGGTCCTCGGGCTGGTCGTGGCCGCCGGCCTGGCGGCGCTGCCGCTGTTCGGCAGCGAGTCGCAGGTCAACTTCGGCACGATCACCCTCGCCTACGCGCTAGTGGCGCTGTCGCTCGTCATCCTGACCGGGTGGGGCGGTGTCGTCAGCCTCGGCCAGGTGGCGGTGATGGGCGTCGGCGGGGTGATCACCGCCAACCTGCTGGCGGACCGCGGGCTCGACCTGTTCGTGAGCCTGGGCGTGGCGGCGGTGGCCGGCGGGCTGATCGCGCTGCTGCTCGGCGTCCCCGCCCTGCGGGTGTCGGGCGAGTTCCTCGCGGTGACGACGCTGGCCTTCGCCGTGACGATGGAGCTGTACGTCCTGAACCCGGCCAACTTCGCGGAGCTGCTGCCGCCGGCCTTTCCCCGGCCCGAGCTGTGGGGCGCGATCGACCTCGCCAGCGAGACGTGGCTCTACGTCTTCGCGCTGGCCGCGGTGGTGAGCGCCGTCTACGTCGTCCGCAACCTGCGGTCGGCCCGAACGGGGCGCAGCATCTCGGCCACCCGCGACAACCAGCGGGGCGCGGCCGCCTCCGGGATCAACGTCGTGGAGACCCGGCTGGCGGCCTTCGTGCTGTCGGGCGTGATCGCCGGCATCGCCGGCGGCCTCCACGCGGTCGCCCTCGGCGGCATCGGGCAGTCGACGTACCCGGCGGCGACGAGTCTGCTGGTGTTCTCGATGGCGGTCATCGGCGGCGTGTCGTCGGTGGGCGGCACCCTGTTGGGCGTCATGCTGGTCAGCTGGGCCGGCTACCTCTTCCCCCGGGCCCAGCTGCTGCTGACGGGCGTCGGCCTGCTGCTGATCCTGCTGGTCGTCCCCGGCGGCCTGGCCCAGGCGTTCGAGCACCTGCGCGACCGGCTCGTGGCCGTCGTGGCCCGCCGCCACGGGATGGAACCGGTCGACCACGTCGAGACCGTCGTGGAGGACGTCGAGCCGATCGCCGGGCCGGTCGCCCACCGCGACGCGTCCGGCGCGGGCCTCCAGGTGGGCAGCGTCCGCCGGGCCCGCCTGGGCAACGACCTGCTCACCAGCACGGGCGTCGAGGCGTCCTACGGGTCGTTGCAGGTCCTGTTCGGGCTCGACCTCGCCGTGGAGCGCAACGAGCTGCTCGCCCTGCTCGGCACCAACGGGGCCGGCAAGTCGACAGTGCTCAAGGCGCTGGCCGGCCTGCTGCCGCCGGCGTCGGGCGCGGTCACCTTCGACGGACGGGACATCAGCGGCCTGCCGGCCGAGGACGTCGCCCGGCTGGGACTGTCGCTGATGCCCGGCGGGCGGGGGGTGTTCCCGACGCTGACCGTGGACGAGAACCTGCGGCTGGCGTGCTGGATGCTCCGCCAGGACCCGGCGGCGGCTGCCACCGCCCGGCACGAGGCCGTGACGATGTTCCCGATCCTGGCACTGCGCCACGACCAGCTCGCCGGCGATCTGTCGGGCGGCGAGCAGCAGCAGCTCTCACTGGCGATGGCGTTCGTGACCAGGCCCAAGCTGCTGCTCATCGACGAGCTGTCGCTCGGCCTGGCGCCGACCGTGGTCGACCGGCTGATCGAGAAGGTGCGGGAGATCCACGCGGCCGGCACGACCGTGGTGGTGGTCGAGCAGTCCGTGAACGTCGCCCTGCTGCTGTGCCAGCGGGCCGTGTTCCTGGAGAAGGGTCAGGTCCGGTTCCGCGGCCCGACCGCCGGCCTGCTCGACCGGCCCGACATCCTGCGGGCGGTGTTCATCGGCGGCGACCCGAGCCGGGGTGGCGCGCCTGCCGTTCCTCGGGCCGTGCCGCCGCCCTGGGAGCGGGCGTCCCGCGGGGTGACGCTCGAGGCCCGGGGCGTCACCAAGCGGTTCGGCGGCATCCGGGCGCTCGACGATGTCCACCTCACCGTCCACCCGGCGACCATCGTCGGGCTCATCGGCCACAACGGCGCCGGCAAGACGACGCTGTTCGACGTGCTCACCGGGTTCCTGCCGGCCGACGGGGGACAGGTGCTGCTCGACGGCGTCGACATCACCACCTGGGCGCCCTACCGGCGGGCGGTGGCCCAGGTGGGACGGACGTTCCAGGAGGCCCGGCTGTACCCGTCGCTCACGGTGGAGGACGCGATCGCGGTGGCGCTGGAGCGGCACCTGGCCAACCGCGACCCGCTGGCCGCCGCCCTGCGGCTGCCGGCCTCGACCGAGTCGGAGGCGGCGGCCACCGAACGGGTCGCCCAGCTCGTTGACCTGCTGGGCCTCGGCCCCTACGCCGACCGGCCCACCGGCGAGCTGTCGACCGGCATGCGCCGCATCGTCGAGCTGGCCTGCCTGCTGGCCCAGGACCCGGCGGTCGTCCTGTTCGACGAGCCATCGGCCGGCGTGGCCCAGCGCGAGACCGAGGCGCTGGGGCCGCTGCTGCGCGGGGTGCAGTCCGAGACGGGGTGCTCGATGGTGATCATCGAGCACGACATGGCGCTGCTGTCGTCGCTGTGCGACGGGTTCGTCGCGCTGGAGCAGGGGGCCGTCATCGCTGGCGGCACGCCCGCGCAGGTGCTGTCCGACCACCGGGTCATCACGTCGTACCTCGGCACCAACGAGGACGTGGTCCACCGGTCGGGCGTCCGCCGGAGCTCGTCCTACAGCACCGAGGCGCCGACTCAGGCCTGGTAGCGGACGGAAACGACCCGATCGCCTCGCGACGGACGGGCAGCCCGGCCGGGCCCGGTCAGTCGGGCTCGGCGTCGGCCGGTTGGTCGGCCGGCTGGCGGCCCTCGCCGTCCCCGGTGCCGTCGCTGTCCCCGGACCCGGCGCGGTCGGCCTCGTGGTCGAGCTCCTCGAGCTCGTCGTCGAGGTGGGCGAGCGACGTGACCTCGGTCTCGCCCCGCCGGGCCTCCAGGGCGATCGACACCAGCACGAGCGTCACGGTGACGGCGAGCAGCACGAGGCGGTTGTCGCCGATCCACCCGACGAGATCGTCGATGGGGGCCTCGAACGCCTCGCCGAAGCGGCGGACGATCCACAACCGGAAGATCGTCCCGGCGATGTTGACCGCGAAGAACGCCCGCAGCGGCATCCCCGCGGCCCCGGCGAACAGGCAGATGTAGTTGTTGGGGGCGATGAAGATCAGCGGGTAGGCCGCCTTCCCGAAGAACCGCTCGATCTGGCGGAGCAGGCCGCCCCAGGTCTTCGTCCGCCGCTCCATCCACTGCACGGCGGCGTCGCCGTACCAGTAGCCGAGCAGGAAGAACAGCGGGTCGCTCACCAGCAGCCGGGCCAGGCCGATGCTGTAGTACGTCCACGGGTCGAGGTCGTTGGTGACGAGCGCCAGGTTCCGGGTCCGCGAGGTCAGCGCCAGCAGCCACGCCGGGTGGGT
>JBKPHT010000439.1:0-7856 GCA_046730015.1 Actinomycetota bacterium | reverse complement strand
GGATGTGGCCGGTCGCCGCCCGGCACCGTCACACCCGAGGAGCCAAGGAGACCGCGCCATGGTCGAGGACGACTTCGAGACCCGCATCGCCAGCGTCGCCTCGCTCGCGGAGCCCCAGCGGCGGGCCCTCTACCGGTTCGTCACCGCCCGTGGCGACGCCGTCAGCAAGGACGAGGCCGCCGCTGCCCTCGGCGTGGCCCGGTCGGTTGCCGCGTTCCATCTCGATCGGCTCGTCGCCGATGGGCTGCTCACCACCGAGTTCCGCCGGCTCACCGGACGGCAGGGGCCCGGCGCCGGGCGGCCCGCCAAGCTCTACCGGCGCGCCGAGGGCGAGCTGTCGGTGAGCCTCCCCGCCCGCCAGTACCACCTCGCCGCAGGGCTCCTCGCCGCCGCCGTCGACCACTCCGCCCGCACGGGCTCACCGGCGGCGGCCGCGCTGACCCGGATCGCCAGCCAGCAAGGCCACGAGCTCGCCCAGCGGGCGCGAGCCGACGCCGGGAGCCGGCCCGGTCAGCGCGCCCTCGTCGACGCTGCGCTCGCCGTCCTGGAACAGACGGGCTACGAGCCGCGCACCGACGGCGACGAGATCGTCCTCGCCAACTGCCCGTTCCACGCCCTGGCCGACCAGCAGCGCGACCTCGTGTGCGGCATGAACCACGACCTGTTGAGCGGGCTGGCCGACGGCCTCGGCGACCACGTGCTCGACGCCCGGCTGGAGCCCTCTGACGGCACCTGCTGCGTCCGCCTCCGCGCCCACCGGCCCGGCCCCAGGAATGAGTAGTGCCGGTACCCCGCGGTCAGAGGACTTGCAACCTGGCCCTTGCAGTCCCAGGAGAGGTCTGGCCTCCCGTGCGACGCCCTCCTGCGGGACGCTCGCATCGTGGATCAGGCAAATGAACTGCCAGCGACCCCGCAACGAGATGTCAGGCCGGTCAGCGGCGTGCTGCGCGAGCTCGAGGGTCGCGAGGTGAACCTCGCCCTCGCCGACGGGTCGCGGATCGACGGCGTGAGGCTCATCTCGACGGGAGGAGGTCGCACGCCGACGGTCTGGCTCTTCGCGCATGGCATCGATGTCTTCCTGCCGCGCCTGTCGATCGTCGCGGCCTCGGAGGCACCACCGGACACCGCTGCTCGTCGAGCGGCAGAGAGCACGCTGTGTGTCGGGCGATGCGCTGCGCTGCACGCGGACGCGCCGTGAGATTGGTCTCGGTGAACGTCGGGCTGCCGAAGGAGGTGCCGTGGCGTGGACGAACCGTGAGGACGGCGATCTTCAAGTCGCCGGTGGATGGTCGACGCCGCGTCGGGCCTCTGAATGTCGACGGCGACGGCCAGGCGGACCTCGTCGGCCATGGTGGCGAGCATCGGGCCGTCTATGTCTACGACACGTCCGCCTACGAGCACTGGTCGGGGGTGCTCGGCCGCGACGATCTCGTCCCGGGCCACTTCGGCGAGAACTTCACCGTCGAAGGCATGCCTGACGACAGGGTCTGCGTCGGGGACCGCTATCGGATCGGCGACGCCAGCTTCGAGGTCACCCAGCCGCGGGTCACCTGCTTCAAGGTCGGCCTGCGCCTCGAGGAGCCGCGCATGCCGGCGCTGCTCTACTCACATGGACGGCCCGGCTTCTACATGCGGGTGCTCGAGGAGGGCGAGGTGGGCGCGGGCGACGAGATCGAGCAGATCGCCGTCGGGCCGGAACAGATGAGCGTGCGCGAGGCGAGCGCCCTGCTCTACCTGCCCGGACACTCTCCCGCGGGCCTGCGCCGCGCCCTGGCGATCCCGGCCCTCTCCGAGGGGTGGCGCGGCTCCTTCAGGGCCCTGCTCGAACAGCACGACGACGGTGCGGCCGGCAATCAGGGACTCGCCCCGCCGTCCACCCCGCCCGCCTGGCCCGGGCTGCGGGAGTTTCGCGTGACGGCGGCACGGCACGAGAGCGCGTCGGTCCGCTCGTTCGTCCTCGAACCGGTGGACGGGAAGGCGCTCCCCGCCTTTCTCCCCGGCCAGTTCCTCGCCCTCAAGCTCGAGCCCGCAGACGCACCTGCGCCGCTGCTGCGCTCCTACTCGCTGGCCGCACCGGCGGACGAACGCGGCTTCCGCATCGCGGTCAAGCGCGAGCCGGACGGGCGTGGGAGCGGCTTCCTCCACGACCGTGTGGCCGTGGGCGATCTGCTCCATGTCGGCGCTCCCCGCGGCACCTTCACGCTCGACATGGACGACAGCGGGCCGGTCGTGCTGCTGAGCGCCGGCGTCGGCGTGACACCCGTGCTCGCCATGCTCGGAGCGCTGGCGCATGCGGGCAGCGAGCGTGGGGTCTGGTGGATCCATGGTGCTCGCAGCGGCGCCGAGCACCCCTTTGCCGCCGAGGCCCGTGACCTGCTGTCCCGGCTTCCCGCCGCCCGTTCGCACGTGCGGTACAGCCGCCCCCGGCCCGAGGACCGCCATGAGCTGGACTTCGATCACGTCGGCCGGATCGACCTCGACGCACTGCTCGAGCTGGGCGTTCCTCGCGACGCCGAGTTCTACCTGTGCGGCCCGGCGGCATTCCTGCGCGACCTGACCGCGGCCCTGCTCGGCTGGGGCGTCGAGCCCGGGCGGCTCCACCGCGAAGTGTTCGGCCCCGAACCGAGCGACGACGCCCCCGACCCCCATCCACCGTCGGGTCCACCAGGCCAGGGCCCCCCGGTGGCGTTCAGCCGCTCGGCCCTGACGATCCCATGGGACGAGCGCTACGGCAGCCTGCTGGAGCTCGCCGAGGCATGCGACGTGCCCGCGGACTGGTCGTGTCGCACGGGCGTGTGCCACCGCTGCGAGTCCGGGCTCGTCGACGGCGCGGTGGTCTACGACCCCGAGCCTCTCGACGACCCCGCGCCGGGGCAGGTGCTGCTCTGCTGCGCGCGGCCCCGCGGCCCGGTCACCCTCGACCTCTAGGATCGGGTGCTTGCCGGCGCGTGTCAGGCGGTCCGGGTGCTGCCGCACGGTTGCGCCGATCCGGACCGAGCGAGGAGATGCCCGAGCGAGGCCATGGTGGGTTGATCGGCTGGTACGTAGGCCAGCAGACGACGTGCGGGGCCGGTGGGGAGGGCCAGCACGTCGACGTTGAAGTCCACCGGGCCGATCTCGGGGTGGATCATCCGGGTGGCGCGCGGCCGGCACGCACTCACGACGTCCTGACTTGCCCACAGGCGCGCGAAGTCCGAGCTGGTCACGAGCAGTTCCCGGATCACTCCGTCGAACGCATCGTCACAGGCGCACGCCGCAGCGGAGGCATGGAGCCGGGCCACGAGCTCACGCGCCTCGGTTTCCCAGTCCCCGTGCACGGTGCGGGACTGCGGCGCGAGGAACACATAGCGCACCAGGTTCGGCGGGTCGACGTCGAACAGGCCGGTCGGGCGCATGAGCACGTCGAACGCGTGGTTCCACGCCGTGAGGTCGGCGGAGCGTTCGACGACGACCGCTGGCGTCGTCTCGAGCCGATCGAGCAGTGCCACGGTCGTCGCGCTGAGTGGCTCGAGCTGCCGGGTCGCGCACATCTCGCTCACCGCCTCGAGTGCGGCGAGATGCAGAAGGTGGGCGCGCTCGTCCGCGTTCAGCCTCAGCGACCTGCCCAGAGCGGCGACCACCGAGTACGAGGGCCTTCGCTCGCGGTTCTGCTCCAACCGGACGAGGTAGTCGACGCTGATGCCGGCCAGGATCGCCAGCTCCTCGCGTCGCAGTCCGGGGGTGCGGCGTCTCCCGCCCGTGGGCAGGCCCACCTCCGCCGGTGTCACCCGCTCGCGACGGCTGCGGAGGAAGGCGCCGAGCGAAGGCCAGTCGGTCACGGCTTGCCGCGACCCGGCGCTGAGAGCTTCGGCGATCGGGGGACTGGTCATCAGGTCCATCGCGTCTCCCCCTCTCCGGGCCCATCGTGCGCCCCTGGCGCCCTCCCGCACATCGGGCGATCCTCCTACGCAGCACCTCATTCGGGGCTCCGGAGCAATAGGGGTCGATGCGGTGGTCTCGGGGCACGGTGGTCGGGGGCCGAGCGCGATTGCCTCCAGATGTCGGGACCGGCCGCGGGTGCCTCGCCCAACCGGCGCGCTGCTAGTGGGCGCTCGCTCCGGATCGGTGGGCGATAGCCGCGGCCTGGACCCGGTTGGTCACCCCGAGCTTGCGCAGGATGTTGGTCACGTGGACGCTGGCGGTCTTCACGCTGATGTACAGGGCGTCGGCGATCTCCCGGTTGGACCGGCCGGCGGCGACCAGGGCGAGGACCTCCCGCTCCCGGGTCGTGAGGCCGAAGCGGGCGAGCGGATCGGTCGCCGCCTCGGCCGCGAGCGCGATGCGGAAGCGCCTCGCGGCCGCCTCGATGTCACCCACCAGGACGGAGGCATCCATCGTGGCGGCAAGCCTGTGGGCAGCCCGCAGCAGCTCGGTGGCCTCGGCCCGCTGGCCGCCGTTGGTGAGCAGCGCGCAGCCCAGCCGGAGCCGGGCGTAGGCCCGAGGCCAGGGCTGCACGCTGGCGTCAGCGGCGGCGACCACGGCCCGCCAGCGGTCGGGGTCGTCCTGCCCACGGGCCCGGGCCGCCTCGGCCTCGGCCATCGCCGCGGTGCATGCCGTATCGGCGCCGCGAGGCCGGCCGTAGACCCTGCGCTGCTCGTGGTGAAGGGCGTGGAGGCCGTCGACCAGCTCATCGACGGCCCGCGGCGCGCCGGCATCGCCGGCCCCGGCTTCGCGCCGGTCGGCCTCGGCTCTCAGTCCCTGGGCACCGATCAGGACCGCGAGGTCATACCCCGGAAATGGGAGAGCGGCCCAGTCGGTAGCGCCTGCCCGTAGCCCGCGGAGGGCAAGCGTGCGGGCGTCCTCCCAGCGTCCCTCGGCCGCCGCCAACGGCACGCCCACGACGGCCGTCTGTGCCCGGAGGGGACGAGCCTCCAGGTCGTGGATCCACCCCTCGTACAACGCACGAGCCTGGCGAAGCCGTCCCCGCAGGAGTTGCACCTCGATGAGGCGGCAGCGCCGATGCCAGTCGCCCAGGCCGGGCGAGGGATCGACACTGGCGAGGAGCCGCTCGGCGTCGTCGAGACGGCCCAAGGCGATGAGAGTGCCCGCGGCACTGGCCGCGACGATCGAGAGATGCTCGGGCGGGGCGCCGAACCGGGCGAGCTCCCGGCAGGCATCGAGGGCGACCGCCAGCGCGTCGTCGAGGCGGTCGAGGCTCCGATGGAGGTGCGCGTTGTTGAACACGATCAGTGCCCAGGTCCGCAGGTCGGCGTGGCGGCGAGCGAGCTCCAGCGCCCGCCGGTAGGCGGCGAGACCCTCCTCGTCGTCCTCGCCGGTGGTGTAGACGAGGCCCCATCCCAGCGCCATCAGTGCCACCGCCTCCTCGGCCGGCTGGTCGACGGAAGCGGCGACGGCCACCGCGCGGCGGGCGAGCGGCACCAGTCCGCGGACCTCGTGACGGGTTCCGATCCAGTCGTACGCCTGGCGGGCGAGCACGAACGCCAGCTCGGGGGTCGGCGGATCGGCGGGGATGATACGGGCCGCCTCGTCGATGAGCGTGTTGGCCTCCTCGAGGCGGCCCCGCATGCGCTCGGCCACCGAAAGCGCTGCGACCACCAGGGCGAGCCGGTGGGGCTCGGGGCCCTCTCCCAGCTCCTGGCGCGCCGTCTGCAGCAGCTCGCTCGCCCGCTCGTACCGACCGGCAGCGATGGCGGCCTCACCGGCGCGCTGCACCAGGGAGGCACGACCCGCGCCGACGATCCGGGCGTGGTCGGGCACGCGCTCACACAGGCGCAGCACCCGCTCGAGGTGGGCCAGCGCCTCGGCCGGCGCCACGCGGGTGTTGGTCTCCGCGACGGCACGCGTCGCCTCGGCCAGCGCACGGGCCGGTGCACCGGCCGCCTCCCAGTGGTGGGCACGCTCGGCCGCGGCGCTGCCCGGAGCCGGCGAGCACGCCAACTCGTGGCGCACGGACAACAGCTCCGCAACCCGCCGGTGCAGCGCCGTCCGCTCCCCCGGCCCGAGGTCGCCCGCCACCGCCTCCTGGGCCAGGGCGTGGCGGAACCCGAGCCCGTTGTCCTCGACGACCACCAGCCCGTTCGCCACCAGCCGGGCCACCGCCCCATCCACGGCGCGCGGCTCGAGCCCCGACGCCGCCAGGACCAGCTCGGGGTGCACCCGGGGACCGGCGACCGCCACGACCCCCGCCACCGTCCGGGCCGCGGGCCCCAACCGTCCCAGCCGGGCCAGCACCGTCCCTCGCACCGTGTGCGGCAGCTGATCGACCGAAGCCCCCATGGCGAGCAGCTCCTCGGCAAAGAAGGGGTTGCCTCCCGAGCGGATGTGAACCCGGTCGGCGAGCACCTCCGCCGCGTCGTCGCCCCGGACCGCGGCAACCAACTCGGCGGTCTCGTCGCGCGTGAACGCCGTCAGGTCGATGCGCTCCATCCAGGGGGCGGCGCCCAGCTCCCCCAACAGCCGCCCCAGCGGACCGGAGGGCGGGACCTCCTCGCGGCGATAGGTGCCCACGAGCACCAGCCGCTCCGCGCCCAGCACCCGGGCACAGAACACCACCAGATCACAGGTCGACGCATCGGCCCAGTGCAGGTCCTCCACGACCACGAGGTGCGGCGCCGTTCCCGCACGGCCAGCCAGCCCGTCGGCCACCGCGCGAAAGAGTCGCAATCGATCGCTGGCCTCCGCCCCGAGGAACACCTCGGCGCCCAGCATCTCCACGAACGGCCCATAGGCGAGCGTCTCTCCCAGCGGCAGGCACGCACCCTCCAGCACGGTCATCGCCCGCCCGCGGGCCCACTCGACCGCATCGGCCACCAGGCGGGTCTTGCCCACCCCCGCCTCCCCCGCGACCAACACCAGCCGGGCCCGGTCCGGACCCACCGCCGTCACCGCCCGCCGGAGCCGCGCACGCTCCTCGGCCCGCCCCACGAACACCGGGCACGACACTCCACGCGCCATCTCCACAGTCTGCTCCCGTTGCCCGAGCCCCGTGTCGTCCGAGCACGAACCTGGCCCCCGCACTCCCAGGAACCGACCGGCCTCCCGTGCAGCCGGCCTCTTCCGGGATGCTCGTGTCGACGAGACGCGCTCACGTCCCGCACGACCGGGACGACACCAACGTGCGTCGCGGCCAGCCCGAGCCTCGCCCCGGCGCGCCGAGGCAGGAACCGACTCCCGCCCCATCCCTCCAAGGAGGAAACCCCCGATGAACACTGGGACCACGACAGCCGCCCGCCAGACCGCGGCCACCAAGCACCGCCGCGTGCGGGTCGACGGCCTCGACATCTTCTACCGGGAGGCCGGCGACCCGGCCAACCCCACAGTGCTGCTGCTGCACGGCTTCCCGACCAGCTCACAGATGTTCCGCAACCTGATCCCCCAGCTGTCGGACCGCTACCACCTGGTGGCCCCCGACTACCCCGGTTTCGGGCAGAGCTCGTTCCCGGCCCGCGACCACTTCGACTACACCTTCGAGCGGATCTACCAGGTGGTGGCCAAGTTCGTCGACACCATCGGCCTGGACCGGTTCTCGCTCTACATCCAGGACTACGGCGCCCCGATCGGGTTGCGGCTCGCCCAGCGCACCCCCGACCGGGTGCCAACCCTCATCACCCAGTCCGGCAACGCCTACCTGGAGGGGTTCACGCCGTTCTGGGACCGCCTGTTCGCCCACGCCCAGGACCGCGCCACCCACGAGCCGTCGGTGCGCGAGTACCTCACCTACGAGGCCACCAGGTGGCAGTGGACCCACGGCACCCGGAACCCCGAGAGCATCGCCCCCGACACCTGGGAGCTCGACTACCGGTACCTGGACCGCCCGGGCAACAAGGAGGTCCAGCTCGACCTGTTCTACGACTACC
>JBKPHT010000438.1:0-10965 GCA_046730015.1 Actinomycetota bacterium | reverse complement strand
GGTCGGGGGCCGGCCCGTCGCCGGGGGACGGCGGCGGGGCGTCCGCCGCCCGGGCAGCGGCGAGGCGGTCGAGGACCCGGTGCTCGAACCCGCCGGGCGGCGTGGCCTCGGGGCCGGTGAGCAGCAGCTCGTCGGCGACGCCGGCCAAGGACGCGACCTCGGCGCGGCAGGCCGCGCAGTCCTCCAGGTGGGCGAGGGCGGCGGCCCGGTCCTCCCCGGTCAGGAGGCCGAGGGCCACGTCGGGCGCGATGTCCTGCATCTGCGAGCACCGCATCGGGGTCACGGGATCGGTGCCCCCATCTCGTCGCGCAGCTTGCGCAGTGCCAGCCGCACCCGGGTCTTGACCGTTCCCAGGGGGATGCCCGTCATCTCGGAGACCTCCCGGGCGGACATCCCCCAGAGGGTGACGGCCACCAGGGCCCGGCGCTGCGACTCCGGCAGGGAGCGCATCAGCTCCGCGACCCGCCGGGCGTCGGCCCGGCGCTCGACGGCGCCGGCGACGTCGAGCGGGTCGACCTCCAGGTCCGGGGGCCGCCCAGCGACCGGCTCGGGCCGCCGGCCGCGGCCCCGGACGCTGTCGAGCGCCACGTTGCGGGTGATGCCGAGCAACCAGGCCGCCACGGACCCACGGCGCTCGTCGAAGCTCGCCGCGAACCGCCACGCCCGGACGAAGGCCTCCTGCGCGACCTCCTCGGCGTCCACCGGGACGCGCACGATGGCCAGCGCCAACCCGTAGACGCGACGCCGGAACCGGTCCACGAACCGCGCTGCCGCCACGGGGTCACCCGACGCGTAGCCGGCGAACAGCGCCTCGTCCGACACCTCCCACACACCCGGCTGTACGCCGCCCGGAGCCGCGCGGATCTCTCGCCGCGCCAGGAGATCCGCCCGGCGCCGGGACCGGTAGTCCTGGCATGGCAACCCCAACCACGTCCCTGCGCCGCCTCGTCACCGTCGTCGCCGTCCCCGCGGCGCTCGTGCTGACCGCGGCGGCGTGCAGCGACGACGACGGCACGGTCGCCGCAGGCTCCGACGGCGGGAGCGGCGACCTGACCATCTCCATCGCCGAGCCGGCCGACGGGTCCACCGTCGAGCCGGGGTTCGCGGTGGAGGTCGACCCCGGCGTCGAGATCGGCGAGCCCGACACCGGGCGGCACCACGTGCACATCTACTACGACGGCAACCGGTCCGACGGCGAGTACGACATCGTGTACGACGCCGACGAGCCCTGGACCGTCGAGCGCGACCTCCCGCCGGGGACCCACACCGTCGAGGCCTTCATCGCCAACGCCGACCACAGCCTCACCGAGGCGAGCGACGAGATCACCGTGACGGTCGGCGAGGCCGCCGACGGCGGCGGCGCCGACGACCCGGGGTCGGACGACGGTGGGTCCGGTGGGTACGGCTACTGACGCCCGCCCGGCCCGGACGGTCGTCCGGAACACCCGGGCCGCCCGCCGACTCCACACGGCCCTGTACCTGGTCACGTTCGTGCTCCTCGCCACCGGCTGGTGGCTGCGGACGGGCCACGAGGGTCAGCCGACCGTGCTCGCCGACCTGCTCGGCACGCCCGACACCGAGGTCCACCGGACGGCCGGCTGGGTGCTGGTCGGTCTCGCCGTCGGCGGCCCCGTCGCCGGCCTCCGGGGGACGCGCACGTTCGTGCGGGAGACGCTGCGCGTCGACCGCGGTGACGGCGGCTGGTTCCGCCGGTGGCCCAGGGGGACGCTGACCGGCGGCTTCGGCCGGCACCGCGGGCACTTCGACCCCGGCCAGCGCCTGATGAACCTGGCCCTGGTCGGCGCTTTCGGCGCCGTGATCGTCAGCGGCGTGTCGCTCACCGTGCTGTCGGGCGGTCCGACCTTCGCCACCATGGTGCGCGTCCACCGGGGCGCCACCTACGTGCTGACCACCCTCGTCGCCGGCCACCTCGTGGTCGCCACCGGGCTCCTGCCCGGCTACCGCGGCGTGTGGCGGGCCATGCACGGGCGGGGCCGGGTGCCGGAGGCGACGGCCCGCCGGCTGTGGCCGCGCTGACCGGGTCAGCCGAGCAGCGCGCCCTCGTGGCGCAGCAGCCACACCTTGGTCTCGACGCCGCCGCCGTAGCCGCCGAGCGCGCCGCCCGACCGCAGCACCCGGTGGCAGGGGACGACGATCGGGATCGGGTTGGTCGCCATCGCGCCGCCGACCGCCCGGCTGGCGCCGGGATTGCCGGTGCGGACGGCCAGGTCCTTGTAGCTGACGGTGTCCCCGAACGGGACGTCGCTCAGGGCCTCCAGCACCACCCGCCGGTAGCCGTGGGACAGGCTCCGGTCGAGGGGCAGGTCGAACCTGCGGCGGCGGCCGGCGAAGTACTCGTCGAGCTGCCGCCGCGCCTCGTCGAGGCGGGCGGGCAGGTGGACCACCCGGGGCGACACCCCGGCGGCCAGCTCGTCGAACACCTCGTCGTGGACGCCGAAGCCGACCTTCACCACCCCGGCGGGCGTGGCGGCCAGCAGCAGCGGGCCGATCGGGGTGTCCTCGACCGCCCAGGCGACGTCGACCAGCCCGTCGCGGTCTGCCCGGGCGAGCGCGGCGGCCACCAGGTCGGTGACGTGGTCGCCCGGCCCGGGGGCGCGGCCGTTGGCCTCCGGGCCCGTGCCCGGGGCGGGGCGGCGACGGAGCCGGGCCACGAGGTCGTCGTCGGCGTTGGTCATGACCTCACCTCCTCGGGCAGCTCCTGGCGCAGCCGCGCGAGGCCGGCCCGGACGCTCTGGCGGGCAGCGGCCTCGCTGCAGCCGATCACCTCGGCGACCTCGGCGTAGGGCCGGTCGAGGAGGTGGCGCTGGACCACCGCGGTGCGCTGCTTGGGCGGCAGCGCCCGGACGGCCGCCCACAGCTCGGCGTCGACCAACCGGTCGCGGTCCCGGGCCGCCTCCTCGGGCGGCTCGGCCACCGGTACCGCCTGGCGGGACCGGCGGCGGGCGTGGTCGATCACCTTGCGGTGGGCGATCGTGAACAGCCAGCCGCGGAGGTTGTCGGCGTGCCCGAGCGACGGGTAGGCGCGCAGCGCCGAGATCACCGTCTCCTGGAAGCAGTCGGCCCCGTCGTGGGGCCCGACCGACGCCACCAGGAAGCGGTGCAGGTCGGCGGCGTGCTCGTCGAGCAGCCTCTGGAACGGCGGCAGGTCCACCGCGGTCACGGTCGTCACCACCCGTTCAACGCCCGGCGGCGGCCCGGCGTGAGGTCGCCGTCAGGCCCCCAGGGCCTTGAGGAGGTTCTTCGGCGTGTCCTTGGGGCTGATCTTGGGCCAGGCCTCGGCCACGAGGCCGGCCTCGTCGACCAGGAACGCCGACCGGATGATGCCCATGAAGGTCCGGCCGTACATCGACTTCTCGCCCCAGGCGCCGTAGGCCTCGGCCACGCTGTGGTCCTCGTCGGCCAGCAGCGGGAACCCGAGCGAGTACTTGTCGTCGAACCTCTTCTGCTTGGCCGGCTTGTCGGGGCTGATGCCGAGCACCCTGGTGTCGCCGATGTCGCCGAGGATGTCGCGCAGCCCGCACGCCTGGGTCGTGCACCCGGGCGTGTCGGCCTTCGGATAGAAGTAGACGAGCACCTTGTGGCCCGCCTGCCCGGACAGCGAGACCTCGTTGCCGTCCTGGTCGAGCAGGGTGAACCCGGGGGCCTTGTCGCCTTGCGTGAGCATGGGACCGACCCTATCGGCACCCACGCAAGCTGGCGTGGTGCGGGGGCCGTGCGACACCGGTGGCCGTCATCGCACCACGACGGTGACGCGTTGCACGTGGTTGTTGGCCATCGCCTGGCGGTTCCAGCACGGCTCGACCGGTTGGGTGTTCCCGGCGGCGTCGGTGGCCCGGGCGCACAGCTCGTGGGGACCGGGGTCGTCGGCGGTCCAGGTCCATTGCCAGCGTCGCCAGGCGTAGCGGTCGGTCTCGGGGCCGAGGGTCGCGTCGTCCCACGTCGTCCCGCCGTCGACGCTCATCTCGACCCGCACGACGGAGGCGTAGCCCGACCAGGCCCGCCCGATGATCTCGTGCACGCCACGGTCGACGAAGCGGGTCCGGGTCTGGAAGTCGGGGAAGCCGGGCGGTCGCAGCAGCGCTCGGGGACGGATGCGGGTGACCGCCTCGCCGTCGTCGTCGGCCTCGTGCTCGATGCGGTACGCGACCGCGTTCTGGTAGCCGGTGAACGGCTCGTCGACGACGGTGATCCTGGTCAGCCACTTCACCTGGGCCATGCCGTACCAGCCGGGGACGACGAGGCGCGCCGGGGCGCCGTGCTGCGGGGGCAGTGGTTGCCCGTTCATGGAGTGCGCCACCAGCACGTCCGCATGGCAGGCCTCGGCGACCGGTAGGGCGCGCGCGTAATCCTGCTCGACGCCTCGCTCGATCCCGTGGTCGGCGCCCGTGAACACGACGTCCACCGCGCCGTCGAGGATCCCGGCCCGCTCCAGCAGGGGGGCCAGGGGCGCCCCGGTCCACCGCGCGGTGCCGACGGCCTCGTCGAGCCACGGCTGGCTCACCGGCCGGGGATCGAGGGTGGCACGCCCGTTGCCGGCGCATTCCAGCGTGACGTGTCGTGTCGTCTGCGGCTGCTCGAGGAGCGCGGTCATGTCGAGCACCTGCGGGCGCTCGACATGACCGTCGATCTCGAGGCGCCACGCGTCGCGATCGAGGATCGGGATGTCGTAGTGGACGAGCAGGTAGTGCAGGCCGACCGGCGTCACGTCCTGCGAGAGCATCTCCAGCGGCATGCCGTGGTTGCGCGTCGCCATCCGGAGCTCGTCGAGGGAGATCCCCTCGTCGCCTGCGGCGATGCGGGCCGGCGGGCTGAACGACTCCTCGATGCCGGTCATCGCTCACTCATCGAGCGGGGGCGATGTTGTGGTTGAGCCGGAACAGGTTCTGGGGGTCGTAGCGCTGCTTGATCTCGGCGAGCCGGTCGTAGTTGGGACCGTACGCGCTGGCGATCCTGTCGCTCTCGTCGTCGGCGAGGTAGTTCACGTAGACCCGCGGCGCGGTGTACGGCTCGAGCGCCGAGAAGGTGTCCCGGACCCACGCCACGTTCGCATCGGTGTCCGCGGGGTCGAGCCACTGGCCCGCGATCACGAGGTTGTAGCCGGGCTCGCGGTTGGGGTACGCGGTGGCGGTCGGATCGACGCGGCAGGCCTCGCCGTGGAGGTGCTCGACCACCATCCCGCTCATGATCGACGGGGCGGCCCCGAACGCGTCGACCATCGTCCGGACGGCGGCGTCGCTGAGCTCGGTGAAGAACGCCGACTTCCAGTAGTTCAGCGCCCCCCTCGGGAACCGCGAGCCCGTGCGTGCCCATCAGCCAGCCGAGCCCTCCGCCCAGCGTGAGGCCGGCCACGCCGGTGGACGAGACGATGCCGCCGGTGGTCGCCTGGCCATACACGTTGGTCGCCCGGTTGTACTCGTTCCAGGTGGCCCCGCCGTGGGCCCGAGCCCGGTGGCGACGGGGATCGACGTCCACCCCGCGCATCAGGGACAGGTCGATCATCAGCCCGCCGTCGGTGACCGCCCGGCCGGCCACGTTGTGACCACCTCCCCGCACCGATATCTCGAGCCCGCTGTCACGCCCGAAGTCCACGGCTCCCGCACGTCGGCCACGTTGTGGCAGCGCGCGATCAGCCCGGGACGTTTGTCCACCATCCCGTTGTGCACCGCCCGGACCTCGTCGTAGGCGGCATCACCGGGAGACACGAGCGAGCCGTTGAACCCGCCGGCCAGCTCGTCGGACACCGTCACCTGGACCATGGGAGCCCCTTCCGCCGCCATCGTGCGATCTGCGCACGGTGGACCGTAGGGATCCAGCCTCTCGCGCCACATGGGGCAGGTGCCCCATCTGGGGTCCCCTATCGGCCGGTGAGCCCGAGCCGGACCGCCGCGGTCGCCGCCTCGATGCGGGACGACACGCCGAGCTTGATGAGGATGCTCGAGACGTGGTGCTCGGCGGTCTTGCGGCTGATGTAGAGCGAGGCCGCGATCTGCGGGTTGGTCAGGCCGGCGGCGACGAGCTCGAGCACGTCGACCTCGCGGGCGGTGAGCTCGTAGGGCGGCGTCACCGCCTCCCGGAGCGCGCGCAAGTCGGCAACCGCACCGAGATGCTCGAAGGACGACCGGGCGGCTGCCTGCTCCCGCGTCGCGGCGTCCATGTCGCCGAGCGCCCGGTAGGCCTCGGCGAGCAGGACCCGGGTCCGGGCCGCCTCGTACGGCACGTCCAGCTCGTGCCACAGCTCGAACGCCGGCCGCAACGCGGCCAGCGCGGCGACCGGTTGGCCCCGGGCGAGCGCGACCGCGCCGCGACAGCGATGGCCGACGGCCCGTAGGCCGGCGCTCTCGAAGACCTCGGCGGTGACGGCGACCTCGCCGGCGGCCGCCTCGGCCAGGTCGACGTCGCCGGCGGCCAGCGCGATCTCGACCTGCGCGGCGAGCAGCGGCGCGCGCTCCAGCCGGCTCCCGGAGAACGCGGCGAGGGCGGCGGCGATCGACGAGGTCGCCGCGTCGACCCGCCGTTGGGCCAGGCGCAGCAGCGCGACTCCCGGCTGGGGGTCCCGGCCGACCTCGTGAGCCCGCGTGTACGCCTCCTCGGCACCCGCCAGGTCGCCGCGCCGTCTCCGTATCTCGCCGACCTCGTACCAGCCGGCGGCGACCACGAACACGTCGATGCCGGCCATGTCGTTGCAGGCGTCGAGCGCCTCGGTCTCGGCCTGCTCCCATGCGCCCCGCAGGTGGAGCACCTCCGCCCAGTGCACGCGGCAGATCCCCGGGTACAGCGAGGCGACCGGCAGGGGCGAGCACCAGCGGCGGGTCGCCTCGGTCCACTCCCCGGCCCGGCGGAGATCGGCCAGCTCGTGGCACGCATCGAGCAGCCCGCAGTAGATCGCCCCGGTCCACATCGGCTTGAGGTTGTCGGACAGCGCCGCCAGCATCGCCTCGTCGAGGAGGGCGAGCCCTTCCGTGACACGGGCCTGCTTCACCAGCGTCCGGCCCTCGAAGAGCACGCCGAGGGCGACGAGGCTGTCGTCGTCGAACCGGCGGCCGAGATCCTGCATCCGCCGTGCCGACTCGGCGGCGGCCGGGAGATCGCTCCCCATGAGCCGGGCGATCCCGAGATACAGCGGATAGCCGTGCTCGGCGCCCTCCGCCTCGGTCGCGAGCAGCCGCTGGGCCCGGGCCAGCCACCCGTCGGCCTGGGCGCCGTCGCCCCGAAGACGCAGGTAGATGGCGAGCATGAACGCCGAGAGAGACGCCCGGCGCGCCGTCCCGTTCTCGAGGTGGAGCCGGTAGGCCTCGGCGTACGACTCGATCGCCTCGTCGGCGAGACCGAGCCAGTGAGCGGACTCGGCCAACGCGTCGTGATCGTCGGCACCGAGCTCGTCGCAAGCCCGGAACGCCTCGTAGGCGGACCGCCAGTCCCGACGATCGAACGCTTCACGAGCCCGGGCGCGCGCCTCCACCACCAGCATTCTTGCGTCCGGACCGCTCCGGGTTGCACGTCCTCGGAGATCTTCAGAACTTGACCACGTCGTCTCCAAGGACGTGGTGCCCCGCTCCGTCAGAGTCCTGGTCGTAGAAGCGAGGCCCCGCGGGGCGATGGGAGACGGTCAGGTGGGCAACCCCGAGCAGAGTCACTACGACGTCGCGGTCGTCGGCGCCCGAGCCGGCGGAGGCGCTCTCGCCCTGCTGCTTGCCCGCATGGGCCACGAGGTGGTCGTGCTCGACCGGGCGCAGATGCCGAGCGACACGCTCTCGACGCACTCGATCGCCCGGAGCGGCGTCGTCCAGCTCCATCGCTGGGGCCTCCTCGAGGAGGTCCTCGCCACCGGAGCCCCGCCCGTCCGCCAGGTCACGTTCCACGCCGGCGGTGAGTCCATCATCCGCGCGGTCAAGGACCGGGCGGGGGTCGATCTCCTGGTCGCCCCGCGGCGCCACGTGCTCGACGCGGTCGTCGCCCGGGCGGCGGCGGACGCGGGCGCAGCGATGCGCCTAGGCGTGACCGTCACCGGCGTGCGCCGCGACATCACGGGCACCGTGACCGGCCTCAGCGCCCGCGGCGCCGACGGCGAGGCCGTGGAGGTCGACGCCGAGGTCGTCGTCGGCGCCGACGGCCTGCGCTCACTGGTCGCCCGCTCGGTCGGCGCCCGGCTCGTCGAGGCCCGGCCGACGGGCAGCGCCACCTCCTACGCCTACTACGGCGGGCTCGCCTGGTCGGGGCTCGAGTTCTTCGTGGCCGAACGCGGGTTCGCCGGTGTGTTCCCCACGAACGGCGGTGAAGCGTGCATCTGGGTGTGCATCCCGGCGGACGACGCCCTCGGCGCCCGCCCCGCGGCCGGGTCGCCCACCGCCGCCTTCGAGCGGACGCTGGAGCGGGTCGCACCGGCGCTCGCCGCCCGCTTGCGCACCGCACGGCGGACCTCGCCGGTGCGGGGTGCAGTCCGGCTGCCCAACCAGGTCCGGCAGGCGTTCGGCCCCGGCTGGGCGCTGGTCGGTGACGCCCTCTACCACCGCGACCCCATCACCGGGCATGGCATCAGCGACGCCTACCGCGACGCCGAGCTGCTGGCCGCCGCGCTGGATCCGGCCCTGCGGGGCGATCGGCCTCTCCCTGCGGCGTTGGCCGACTACCGGCGCCAGACCGACGAGGCGCGGCGCGAGGTCTTCGACATCACCTGCGCCCTGGCGGACTTCCCGCCCGTCGCCCGGTTCGTGGCGCTCCAGCGACAGCTCAGCGCCGCCATCGACGTCGAGGCCACCGGGCTCGCCGCCCTCCCGCTCCCCCGACCCCACCAACTGGCCGTCGCCTGACCCCAGCGCCGGGTCGACTGACACCAGGTCAACCAAGTTACAGAAACACACACATATACACACATACACAACGGAAGGACAACGAGATGACCCTCACCGAGACCAGTGGACCCGTGCGCAACGGCGTCGACGTCCCGACCCTGTTCGCCACGCTCGACGCGGTGAAGGAGGCCCCCGAGGCAGCCAAGTTCCAGTTCCGGGCCCGCAACGAATGGGCCGGCGGCACCCACAGCCGCAGCACCATCGGTGACTTCTTCGGCGTCGGCGAGGAACGGGCGCACGAGCGGACCTGGGTCTTCGACGCCGACCACCCCGCCGTGCTGGTGGGCAGGGACAACGGCCCCACACCGGTCGAGTTCATGCTGCACGCCCTGGCGGCCTGCCTGACCGCCGGCATGGCCAACATCGCCGCCGCCCGCGGCGTGACGCTCACCGAGGTGCGCTCGACGGTCGCGGGCGACATCGACCTCAACGGCATCCTCGGGCTGGACCCGTCGGTCCGCAACGGCTACCAGGGCATCACGGTGCGCTTCACGGTCAAGGGCGACGCGCCGGCCGAGAAGCTGCGCGAGATCGTCGAGCAGTCCCGGGCCCGCTCGGCCGTCTACGACGTCATCACCAACCAGGTGCCGGTGACCATCGAGGTCGACGCCGGCTGACACACCGTCTCCCCGCCCGATGGCCGGCCTCCACGGCCGGCCATCGGCGCGTCCCGAGGCGATAGCGGTCGTTCTTCCGTTCCCGAGCGACGTCGCCGAACATCACGCGATCCGTCGGGCAGCTCTAGTCGACGGCATCGGACGCCTCCCGGCAGCGGTGGGCGTCCAGCGGCTGGCCTGCCGTGTCGAACAGGGCCGCGGCCTCGGCGAGCAGCCGCCGCGCCGGGGCCGGTTCGCCCGCGGCGCGGGACAGGTGGGCGCGGGCCTCGCACACGGCGCCCTGCCACGCCGTCCCCTGCCAGAGCGCCGCCGATGCCTGGGCCTGCGCCAGCCAGTCGCGGGCCTGGTCCAGCCGCCCACCCTCGGCGCAGGCGATCGCCGCCGGGACGGCGATCATCACCTGGCACACCATGCAGGCGTTGTGCTCGTCGGCCGCCTCCACCGCCTCGTCCACCAGGGCCAGCGCCGCGTCCCGGTCGGGAGCGGCGGCGACGAGCGTGCCGTAGATCCGCTGCAGCAGGTGATGCACGAGGGGCGACCAGCGGGCCAGCGGGAGCGCCCGCCGGAGCAGCCGCTCGGCCTCCGGCCGGTTGCCGGTCGCCAGCTCCAGCTCGGCCAGGCGCTGGAGAGCGTGGGCGGTCCCGGGGTCGGCGCCGATCGCGGCGTGCATGTCCACCGCCTCGGTGAGCTCGGCACGGGCTGCGTCGAGGTCGCCGGCCAGCAGCGCGGCCTCGCCCGCCACCACCGTGGCGAAGGCGACGGCCGGACGGGCGCCCAGCTTCTCGGCCTGCTCGCGGAGCCGGCGGGTGAGGTCCATCACCTCGGTGTACGGCGTCGGCCCGTAGAGCAGGAACTCCGCCACGCACAGGTGGGAGTCGAAGACCGCCGAGGCCAGCGCCGGGGTCTCGCTCGTGGCTCGCAACTCCCGCCGGAGCCGGTCGAACCACTCGCCCCGGTTGTGGGCCACGAGGCCCTGCAGGGTGATGGCGTCGAGGAGCTGGGCCGACGTGCCTCGGGCGTAGGCCAGGCGCCGGGCGGCGTCGACCGCCTCGGCCGCCGCCTCCATGTCGCCCCGGTAGTAGGCGAGCAGGCCCCGGGCGTAGAGCACGGCGGTGTCGTCGGGGCCCCCGTCGAGCTCGACGCCGGCCAGCGCCTCCTCCGCCGAGGCGATGTCGCCGGTGTGCAAGCCGGCACGGGCGAGCCGGGCCCGCAGCCCCCGGGCGCCGTCCGGGGCGCACGCGGCCAGGGCCACGCGGTAGGCGGCCACGGCTCCCGGATCACCCACCGCCGCCAGCGCGTCGGCCCGCAACGAGAGCAGGGCGGCTTCGTCCTCGCCGGTGACGTGGTCGCGGGCCAGCTCGGTCCACCGCAGCACGTCGCGGTGGAACTGGACCGCCGCCGCGCGGCGGGCCGCATCGAGCGCGACCGGTGCGGCCGCCGGCGCCCGGCCCGCGGCGAGGAACCGCTCGGCCACCCGC
>JBKPHT010000437.1:0-6954 GCA_046730015.1 Actinomycetota bacterium | reverse complement strand
GCGGACGTCCGGATCGGCCGCCGGTCCCGGGGCGAAGATCCGGTCCCCGGCGACCGCGACCGCGGCGAGGCCCACGGCCGCCGCCAGCAGCGCGCCGCCGACCGTGTCGGACGGCCGGTGCTGCTCGGAGACCAGCATGGCGGCGGCGACCGCGGTGGCGTAGGCCCATCCTCCGGCCACCACCACGGCGCGACGGCCGGCGGGGGCGACGAGGACGGCGGCCACCGCGACCGCGGCCGCGCCCGCCGTGTGGCCGCTCGGGAAGCTGTTGGGCCCGAGCACGGCCAGGTAGTTGGGGTCGCCGACGGTCACCAGCCGGGGCCGGTCGAGCAGGCCCACCTTCAGCACCTCGGCCGCCGCCACCGAGCCGCCGACCACCACCGCGACCAGGGCCAGCACGGGGACCGAGCGGCGCCGGGCGGCGGTCCAGGCCACCAGCAGCACGGCCCCGGCGACCACCGCCGCTGTGGCGGACGCCTCCAGCGCCTCGGCGCCCGGGTCCTCGATCCACCAGCGGTGGACGTAGCGGCCGTCCTTGGCCACGTTCTCCACCACCTGGCCCGACCCGGTCCGCACCGCCAGGAGGTAGGCGGCGGCCGCGATCGCCAGGCAGACGGCGGCCGCCGCCGTGGCGCGTGCCCGCTCGCTCATTGGCGCACCCTTCGGGATGCGCGCAATGAGCCATCGGCCCTGCGGGCCGAGCAATGCACTGTGTTCATGGTTCGCTCGCTGCGCTCGCTCACGTCCGCGGGTCGGCCACGCCGGCGCGGACGGCGAACAGGGCGGCCTGGGTCCGGTCGGTCAGCCGCAGCTTGGCCAGCAGGCTCGACACGTGGGTCTTCACGGTCTTCTCGGAGACGTACAGCTCGGCCGCCAGCTGGCGGTTCGACAGGCCGCGCCCGAGGCCGGCGAGCACCTCGCGCTCGCGGGCGGTGAGCCGCTCGAGGTCGGGGTGGTCGGCCGGGGCGGGGGCGGCCGCCGGCTCGCCCTGCACCCGGGCCATCACCACCGCCTGGGCCTCGGGCGCGAGCATCGGTTGGCCCCGGTGCACAGCCCGGATGGCGTCCTCCAGAGCCCCCGGGCCGGCGTCCTTCAGCAGGTAGCCGTCGGCCCCGGCCCGGATGGCCGGGATCACCTGCTCCGCCCCGCTGAAGCTGGTGAGCACGAGGATGCCGACCGGCGGACCCTCGGCCCGCAGCCGGCGGATGGCCTCGATGCCGTCGACGCCCGGCATCACCAGGTCGGTGAGCAGCACGTCCGGCCGGGTCTCCTGGACCAGCCGGACCGCGGCGGCGCCGTCGGCGGCCTCGCCGACCACCGCGAACCCCTGGGCCTCCAGGAACGACCGCAGACCCTGGCGGACGACGGGGTGGTCGTCGGTGACGACGACCCGGATCGCCGGCTCGCGGTCGGCTCCGCTGGTCATGCCGGCAGCCTGAGCTCGACGGTGGTGCCGGCTCCGGGCCCCGAGGTCACGGTCAGCACGCCGCCCAGCGAGGCGGCCCGCTCGTGCATCGAGGTCAGCCCCAGGCGGCGGGAACGGACGCCCCGGGCCTCGGTGTCGAACCCCCGCCCGTCGTCGACCACCCGCAGGACCACCTCGTCCCGGCCGCCGGCGCCGGCCTCGGTGCCGACGGTCACCGCCACCCGGGTGGCCCGGGCGTGGCGGAGCGCGTTGGTGACGGCCTCCTGGGCGATGCGGAGGATCTGGTGCTCGGCATCGGGGTCGAGGTCCGGCAGGTCGCCGGCGTCGAGCACGACCGGCAGGTCATGCGCCCGGCCCGCCACCGTCAGCTGGGCCGCCAGGGTGCTGGCGAGCCCGTCGCGCTCGAGGTCGGCGGGCCGCAGGCCCTCGACCGTGGTCCGCAGCTCGCCGGCCACCCGGGCGGCCAGCTCGCGCACGGTGGCGAGCGGGGCGGCCGCGGCCGCGGGGTCGGTCGCCAGCAGCCGCGAGGCCGCCTCGGCGGAGAGCTGGAGGCTGAAGAGCGACTGGCTCATGGCGTCGTGCAGCTCGCGGGCGAGGCGGGCCCGCTCCTGGGTGAGGGCCAGCTCGCGGCTGTCCTCGAACAGCCGGGCCTGGTCGATGGCGATGGCGGCGTGGGAGGCGAGCAGCACGACGGCGGCCTCGTCGCCGGCCGAGAAGGCCGGGGCGCCCTGCTTGTCGGTGAGGTAGAAGGCGCCGATGACGTCGCCGGCCGACACGATGGGGACGCCGAGGAACGACCGCATCAGCGGGTGGGCCGAGGGCCACCAGCCCCGGAAGCGGCGGTCGCGGGTGATGTCGTCGGTCCGGTAGGGCGACGGGTCGCGCAGCATCGCGTCGAGCATCCCGTGGGTGCGGGGGAGCGGACCGAGCTGGGCGACGAGGGCGTCGCTCATGCCCACGGTGACGAACATGGCGAACTCGTCGCCCTCGGGCTCGGGCACGCCGATGGCGGCGTACCGGGCGCCGACGAGGTCGCGGGCGCTGGCGGCCAGCTGGTGCAGCACCCGGTCGAGCGACGTGCCCAGCGTGACCGCCCGCATGGCAGCCGACAGGGCCGCCAACACCGCGCCGGTCGCCTCGGGGTCCTCGGCGGGGGGCTGGTCAGGGGCGGTCGACACCGTCTGGGAACCTACCGGCTGGCGCGCTCGGCCCGGTGGGTCCGGCGGCCCGGTCGGTTCTGGCGACGCACCGCGCCGATGCCGTCCGGAATCGCCGCCGGAACGGTCAAGCCCGTGGGTCGGCCGCCTCTGCCGGGCCGGCCGCTTCGCCCATGTAGCGGGCCGAGGCGGTGGCCTTGGCAGGTGCGTCGTCCAGCCGGTCGGGCCAGTACGGCGGCGGGTAGACCAGCCGGTCGTCGCCCACCGGCTCGGCGTAGAACTGGGCGGCCCACTTGCGGAACTTCATGAACGGCCCGTCGTTGTCGGCCAGGGCGGGGCGGACGAGGTGGGCCTTGTGCTCCCAGATCGGCTTGTCCTCGCGGACCTGCTTGTCGACCTCGGCCACGAAGGCCCGGCCGACGCCGCGGGTCGTCTTCTCGTCGCCCATCGTCTTGACGCAGAAGTTGAAGCGGACGACGCAGCGGTCGGGGCCGATCGGCGTGGTGACCGCGTAGTTGAGCGTGTCGACGATGCCGCTGAAGGCGACGAGCGAGACGCCGGGGCCCCACGCGTGGGTGTCGATCTTGCCCTCCATCACGCCGCGGGGGGTGGGGAACTTCTGGGACGACCGCATCACGGCCTCGGGGAACCCGGTCGTGTACTCCTCCAGCGTGGGCACCTCGGCGGTGTTGTGGACGAACCGGAAGTGGGCGGAGTCGACCGCGTTCTCGGCCATCTCCTGCACCGAGGCGTCGATCTCGTACGACGTGCGGATGACCGTCGACCAGTCGGGGTGGCCGTCGAGCTCGGGGATCTCCGGCACCTCCCACAGCGGCGCCGCGCCGTCGGGGTGGTACCACGACAGCACGACGCCGTTGCGTTCGATGGTGGGGAAGGTCCGCAGGCGGGCCCTGCGGTTCAGCCGCTCGCTGTAGGGGATGGCGGTGTTGGCGCCCTCGGCGTCGTACCGCCAGCCGTGGAACGGGCAGACGATCTCGCAGCCGTCGACCGTGCCGCCGTGGCCGAGGTGGGCGCCGAGGTGGGGGCAGAACGCGTCCTGCACGTGGACCGCACCCTCGGCGTCCCGCCAGCCGACCAGGTGCCGGTCCCAGTAGTAGAGGGGCTTCGGCTCGCCGGCGGGGAAGTCCTCGGGGTAGCCGACGCAGAACCAGCCGAACGGGATGGGGAACGGGTAGCGGTTCGTCATGATGGCGCCTCCGCCGCCAGACTAGAACACGTTTCAGTTCGGGTCGAACCGCGGCGACCGGGCATCGCGCACACCGAGGGGTGAATCGCTGGTCGTGTCACCCCGTGGACCGCCGATGGAGACCGGGCACCTTCTCGGCGTGACATAGTTGTGCGCCATGGGGACAACCTCTTCGCCGTCAACCGCCAGCGGCGGAACGCCAGACTTCACGATCGTTCTCCGCGGCTACGAGCGGACGCAGGTCGACATGTTCATCGAGCGGCTCCACGCCCGCATCGAGGAGCTGAGCGACGCTGCCTCCCGAGCCAAGACGGGTACCACCGACGCCCGCGACCGCATCACCGAGTTGGAACGCAAGGTCGCCGACCAGTCCAAGCAGCTCGAGGAACGGGCCCAGCCCACGCTCTCCGGCCTCGGCACCCGGGTGGAGCAGCTCTTCCGGCTCGCCGAGGAGCAGGCCAACGAGCACCGGGGCGAGTCCAAGCGCGAGGCCGAGAAGCTCATCGCGGCGGCCCACCTCGAGTCCAAGGAGGTCGTGGAGAAGGCCCGGGCGGTCGCCACCGCGGTCAAGACCGCGGCCGAGCGCGAGGCCAAGGCCAGCCGCGACTCCGCCGAGCGCGAGGCCGGCGACCTGCGGGCCAACGCCCACCGCGAGGTCGACGCCCTCCGGTCCGAGGCCGAGCGCGAGACCACCCAGCTCCGCACGACCACCGACCACGAGGTGGCCGAGCACCGGGCCACCGCCGAGCGGGAGATCGCCACCCAGCGCGCCACCGCCGAGCGCGAGATCATCGAGCTCCGCAACGTCGCCTCCCGCGAGGCCGAGGAGAAGCGGGCCGCCGCCTCCAAGCTGCTCACCAAGGCCAAGGAGAAGCGCGAGGCCGAGCTCCAGGCCCTCGAGCTCGAGTTGGCCGAGCGGCGCGAGCGGGCCGAGCGCGACGAGGGCGAGCGCCATGACGCCGCCATGGCCGCCACCCAGAAGCTGGTGGCCGAGGCCGAGCAGCGGGCCCGCGCCGCCGACGCCCGGGCCAAGGAGATCGACCAGGCCGCCGACCAGCGCCGCAAGCAGGCCGAGGCCGAGTCGACCGACGTCATGGAGAAGGCCAAGTCGTTCGCCGAGCGGACCGTGGCCGACGCCCGGTCCGAGGCCGACCAGCTCGTCTTCGACGCCAAGACCCACGCCGAGGTCACCAAGCAGGCGGCCGAGCGCGAGGTCGCCGAGCTCACCCGCCAGCGCGACGCCGTCACCGGCCAGCTCACCCAGCTGCGCGAGATGCTGACCGGCCTCGCCGGCCTCGGCACGCTACCGGGCGAGTCGCAGAAGGCCGTCGAGAACGCCGCCGACAAGGCCGAGGAGGTGCAGGAGGCGGTCGAGGACGTCGTCGACAAGGCCGTCGACACCGCCGAGGCCGCGGTCGACGCGGCCGACGCTGCTGCCGACGCCGCGGAGGTCGCCAACGGCGGCGCCCCGGCCGCCCGGGCCCGTTCGTGAAGCTGGGACTGATCGTCGGCTACTGGCCGTCCAGTGGCCCCCCGGCCGACGCGGTCGAGCAGATCGCGGCGGCCGAGGAGCTGGGGTTCGACTCGATCTGGACGTCCGAGGCCTACGGGTCCGACTGCTTCACGCCGCTCGCCTGGTGGGGGTCCCACACCGAGCGGGTCAAGCTCGGCACCGCGATCACCCAGATCTCGGCCCGGACGCCGGCGTCGACCGCCATGACCGCCATCACGCTCGACCACCTGTCCGGCGGCCGGTTCGTGCTCGGCCTGGGCGTGTCGGGGCCCCAGGTGGTCGAGGGATGGTACGGGCAGGACTACGCCAAGCCCCTGGCCCGCACCCGCGAGTACGTCGAGATCGTCCGCCGGATCGTCGCCCGCGACGAGCCGGTGTCCTACGAGGGTCGGCACTACGCCATGCCGCTGCCCGACGGCACCGGGCTGGGCAAGCCGCTCAAGTCGATCGTCCGGCCGCTGCGCACCGACATCCCGATCTACCTCGGCGCCGAGGGGCCGAAGAACGTCGCCCTGGCGGCCGAGATCTGCGACGGCTGGCTGCCCATGTTCTTCTCGCCGCGGGCCGACGGCTTCTACCGCGAGGCGCTCGCGGAGGGCTTCGCCCGCCCCGGCGCCCGGCGCTCGCCGGACGACTTCGAGGTCGCCTGCGTCGTCCCGGTGGTGCCGGGCGACGATGTCGAGGCCTGTGCCGACCTGCTCCGGCCCAACCTGGCGCTGTACGTCGGCGGCATGGGCGCCCGCGACCGCAACTTCCACAAGGACGTGTTCGAGCGGCTGGGCTACGGCGCCGAGTGCGAGAAGATCCAGGACGCCTACCTCGAGGGCCGCAAGGCCGACGCCGCCGCCGCGGTCCCCACGGCGATGGTCGAGGACGTCTACCTGGTCGGCCCGCCGGAGAAGATCCGCGACGACCTCGAGGCCTGGCGCGAGAGCTGCGTCTCTACGATGCTCGTGTCCGGGCCACCGCCGCTGCTGGGGCAGATCGCCGAGCTCGTCGGCTGATCCGCCGGCCGTGCGCATCCGCGCCGCCACCGACGACGACTGGCCCGCCATCTGGGCCTTCATGCGGGACATCGTCGCCGCCGGCGAGACGTTCGTCTGGGACCGCGACACCGGCGAGGACGAGGCCCGGTCCATGTGGATGCACCGGCCGCCGGGCCGCACGGTGGTGGCGGTCGACGACGACGGCACCGTCGTCGGGACGGCCGAGACCCACCCCAACTACGGCGGGCCCGGCGCCCACGTCGCCAACGCCGGCTTCATGGTCCACCCCGACCGGGCCGGCCGCGGGATCGGCCGGGCGCTCGGCGCCCACGTCGTCGACCAGGCGCGCGCCGACGGCTACCGGGCCATGCAGTTCAATGCGGTCGTCGAGGCCAACCAGCGGGCCGTGGCGCTGTGGCGATCGCTCGGGTTCGACGTGCTGGCCACGATCCCCGGCGCGTTCGCCCACCCGACCGAGGGCTACGTCGGCCTCCACGTCATGTACCGGCGGCTGTAGCCCGGGCTCAGGACTCGAAGGCCTCCGGCGGGGGGCAGGAGCAGACCAGGTTGCGGTCGCCGTAGCCGCCGTCGATGCGGCCGACCGGGGGCCAGTACTTGGCCCGGCGGAGGCCCGGGACGGGGTACGCGGCCTCCTCCCGGCTGTA
>JBKPHT010000436.1:0-18355 GCA_046730015.1 Actinomycetota bacterium | reverse complement strand
GTGGGGGCCGTGGCCGTCGTCGCCGTGCTCGGCGGCGTGACGCTGACCCGGGCGGTGGTCGAGGCCGAGCGGCCGGCGGCGACGCAGCCCGCGTCGGTCGCCATCGGCCCGGGCGAGGCGACGGGCACGACCTCCGCCCGGCCGACGACCTCCGCTCCCACCACCACTGCGCCGCCGCTGTCTTCGGCCCCGGCGGCGCCGCTGACGAATCCGGTGCCGACCACCGCGCCCCCGCCCCCGGCGCCGCCGCCGATGCCGACGGTGACCGCCATCGGCGACTCGGTGATGGTCGGCGGCGCCGACGCCCTGGCGGCCCGCATCGGGCCGACGCTCACCGTGGACGCCGCGGTCGGCCGCCAGCTGGTCGACGCGGGCGGCATCGTGGCCGACCTCGCGGGCCGGGCTCAGCTGGGCCGGGTGGTGGTGCTGGGCCTGGGGGCCAACGGGCCGTTCACGGGCGAGCAGGTCGACGAGCTGTTCTCGGTCATCGGCCCCGACCACCCGGTGCTGCTGGTCAACGTCCTCGTGCCGCGGAGGTGGGAAGGCGAGGTCAACGACGCCCTGGCCGCCGCCGCCGGCCGCCACCCGAACGCGGTCCTGGTCGACTGGCGGTCGGTGGTCACGGCCGAGCCCGGCCTCACCGCCAGCGACGGCTTCCACCTCACCCCCGCCGGCGCCGAGCGCTACGCCGACACGATCGTCGCCGCGATCCCGCGAGGGTGATCCGGGCGTCCGGGTGGACACCGCCCGTGAGGCGATAGCGGTCGTTCCCCGGTTCCCGAGGTCATGGTGGTCGGCCCCCGACCCCTATCGCCTCCGGAACGGAAGAACGACCCCTATCGCCTCGCAGACGGGTGGGGCACCGTGGTTGACCGGGGTGTCGGGGGGGTACATGCCGGTGCCGGGCGGCCGTCCTAGCATCCTGTGCCGAGGCGACGGAGGACGAGTGCCACAACTTGACCACACACCCCCGCCCCGGCGTGCGAGCGGCGGGGCTCGGGTCCACCCGGTCGTCGCCACGGCCGGCGCCTACGCCTGGCGGCTGATCGGCATCGGCATCGTGGGGTGGGCGGTGCTGCGGCTGATGACGGCGCTGTGGGTGCTGGTGCTGGCGGGCGCCGTCGCGGTGCTGCTGGCGCGGGCGCTCGACCCGGTGGCCAGCGTGCTCCGCCGGCGCCGCCTACCGCCGGCGCTGGTGGCGGCGGTCACGCTGGTCGGGTTCCTGTTGGCGATGGCCGGCATCGTGTCGGTGCTGGTCCCGAGCATCGTCGACGAGTTCCGAGACCTCGGCCCGACGCTGGAGGAGTCGATCGACGACGTCGAGGACTGGCTGGTCGACGACAGCCCGTTCGACATATCCCGCCGCGACGTCCGCGAGTTCCGGGAGGAGTCGGGCAACCGGGTCCGGGACGTCCTGGAGTCGCAGAGCGGCACGGTGGTGAGCGGCACGGTCGTCGCCTTCGAGGTGATCACCGGCCTTGTGCTGGCGCTGGTCACCACGTTCTTCGTGCTCAAGGACGGCGACCGGTTCGCCCGCTGGCTGCTCACGTTCGTCCCCGAGGACCGCCGCCCGCTGGCCCGGCGCCTGGGCGCCAAGTCGTGGGCGACGCTGGGCGGCTACCTCCGGGGCTCGGCGACGCTCGGGCTCATCGAGGGCACGATCATCGGCACGACCGTGTGGCTGGTGGGCGGAGCGCTGGCCGTCCCGGTGGGGGTCATCACCTTCTTCGCCGCGTTCCTGCCGTTCGCCGGGGCGGTCCTCGCCGGGGCGGTGGCGGTGCTGGTGACGCTGGTGTCGGCCGGGTTCACGCCGGCGGTGATCGTGCTCGTGGTCGCCGTGCTGGTCCAGCAGTTCGACAACGACCTGCTGGCGCCGATCGTGTTCGGTCGCAACCTGGAGCTGCACCCGCTCATCGTGCTGGGCGCCATCGTGGCCGGCAGCACGCTGTTCGGGGCGTTCGGCGCGGTGCTCGCGGTGCCGGTCACCGCGGTGGCCCTCAACGTGGTGGCGGAGTGGCGGGCCCACAACCGCGAGAACCAGAGCGACGGCGACGTCGCCGCCGGGGGCGCCGCGGACGCCGCTAGCTAGGCTCCCCGCCGGGAACGTGACCGGGGGGAGCGCGATGGACGAGACGGCGATCGAGGTGGCGGGGTCGGTCCGCCGCGGTGAGCGACGGGCGGTGGAGGTGCTGGACGACGCGCTGGCCGCCATCGCCGCCGGCAACGACCGGCTCGGCGCGTTCGTCCACGTCGACGAGGGCCTGGCCCGGAAGGCGGCCGAGGCGGTGGACGCGACGGTCGACGCGGGTCGCGACCCGGGGCCGTTCGCGGGCGTGCCGATCGGGGTCAAGGACCTGGAGGACTGCGCCGGCTTGCCGACCACCCGGGGCTCGCTGCTGTACGCGGGCCGGGGGCCGGTCGACGCCGACTCGCTCCACCTCGCCCGTCTGCGGGCGGCCGGGGCGGTCCCGGTCGGCAAGACGGCGGCACCCGAGTTCGGAACGCTCAACTTCACCAAGACCAAGGTGTTCGGCGTGGCCCGCAACCCGTGGGACCCGGAGCTCACGCCGGGCGGGTCGAGCGGCGGCAGCGCGGCGGCGGTGGCTGCGGGCCTGGTTCCGATGGCGACGGCGAGCGACGGCGGCGGATCGACCCGCATTCCGGCGTCGTTCTGCGGCCTAGTCGGGTTCAAGGCGAGCTACGGGAGGATCCCCCACCCGGCGGCGACGGGGTCGGAGACGTCGGTCCTCGGCGTCCTCACGACCACGGTCGCTGACAGCGCGCGCCACCTCGACGTCACCGCCGGGCCCGACGACCGCGACCGGTTCTCGCTGCCCCGGCCGCCGGTCGGCTACGAGTCGGCCATCGAGTCTCTGCCGCTCGACGGACTGCGGGCCCGGTGGTCGCCCGACCTCGGCTTCGCCCGCTGCGACCCCGAGGTGCGCGAGGTGGCGGAGACGGCGGCCCGCGCACTCGCCGACGCCGCCGGCCTGGCCATCGACGACGAGCCGGTGAGCCTGACCGACCCGGTGCGGGCGTGGCTCGGCGCCGGCGCCCTCGACCTGTGGCTCGACCTCGAGCCGGGGATGTGGCCCGGCGTCGCCGACGACCTGACCCGCTACAGCCGGTCGGTGCTGGAGCAGACCCAGGACTACCCGGTCCGGCGGTTCGCCGAGGCCGTCCGCCGTCGCCAGCAGCTGGTGCTCGACGCCGCCCGGTTGTTCGACGACGTGGACGTCGTGCTGACGCCGACGACCGCGGTGCCCGCCTTCCCCGCCGAGGGCCCGCCGCCCGAGGTGATCGACGGCGAGCCGACGCAGCCGCTGGGGGCGTCGGCCACGCCGTTCACCATGCTGGCCAACCTGTGCTGGAACCCGGCGGCGTCGGTGCCGGCGGGCCGGACGGCGGCCGGGCTGCCCGTCGGGCTGCAGGTGATGGCCCGCCGCCACCACGACGAGATCCCGCTCCGCCTCGCCCGGATCTGGGAGCAGGCCCGCCCCTGGCCCCGGCGGGCGCCGGGGACCTGACGACGCCGCTGGACCAGCAGCTCCGCCACCTGGCCCGCCGGGAGGGTCAGTCCCGCCGGTCGCGGAGGTAGCGCTCGACCTCCTCGACGAGGGACCGGCCGGCGCCCTCGTCGTCGTCGGCGTCGTGGCGCTCCTCGAGCTGGGAGACGTAGGTCGACGTCTCGTCGTCCTCCTGCACCAGCTCGGTGACCTGGCGCTCGTAGGCGGCGGCGGCGATCTCCAGGTCGGTGGTGGGGACCCAGGTGCCGAGCACCTCGGTGGTCCGCTCCAGCAGTGCGAGCACCGCCTTGGGCGACGGCGCGGTCGGGACGTAGGTCGGCACCGCGGCCCACAGCGAGGCGGCGGCGAGGTCGGCCTCCCGGCACGCGGCCGACAGCACACCGACGACGCCGGTGGGGCCCTGGTAGGACGAGGGGCGGAGGCCGAGGTCGGCCTGCAGCGCGGGGTCGGTCACGGTGCCGACGACGGGGACGGGCCGGCTGTGGGGCACCTCGGCCACGAGCGCGCCGAGGATGACGACCAGCCGGCAGCCCAGCTCCTGGGCGAGGCCGGTGATCTGGGCGCAGAAGGTCCGCCACCGCAGCTGCGGTTCGGTGCCGATGAGCAGGAGCACATCGCCGGCCTCGCCGGGCAGGCTGGTGGCGTAGACCTCGGTGGTGGGCCAGACGATGTGGCGGACGCCGTCGTCGTCGATCTCGGCCTGGGGGCGGGTCGACGTGAAGTCGAAGAAGTCCTCCGGGTCGATGTCGGCCACGAGCTCGGCGTCGTAGCGGTCGATGAGGTACCGGACGGCGCCGCTGGCGGCGTCGCCGGCGTCGTTCCATCCCTCGAAGGCGGCGACCAGCACCGGCCGCTCGAGGGTGGGGCGTGAACGCCACCGGACGTGATCCACCGCGCCCATCGTACGGTGCCGCGGGGCCGACGCCCCGCGGCCCCGTCAGCTGTCGGCGGTGGCTCGGGTCGCCCGGGGGAGGGGCGCCGGGGCGGGCGTGGAGGCGGGCGGGCGTCCGCCGCGCTCCATCCGGGCGAGCCGCGCCGCCACCTCGTCCTGGGCCCGGGTCCACTCGTCGAGTGAGCGCCGGGCGTTCTCGGCCGCGCCAGCGCCGGCCCACGACGAAAGCGCTGTGCGGAGGCTCATGGCCGCCCAGAGTAGTCAGAGGGGGTGTCGTGCGGTCAACGGTCGCGTGAGCGCCGGATCACAACGGGGTGAACGGTGTCCGACATCGGAGCGCGCTGGCAGAGCCACGGAACGTCACGGGCGGGCGTGGCCCATTTCGTCCCACCCCCGCCGCATCTACGCTGGCAGGCGTGACTCCCCACACCGTCCGCACGGTCTCCGAGGTGATGAGCTCGCCCGTCGTGACCGCCGCCCCTGACGAGACCGTGGCCCAGATAGCCGCCAGGATGAGAGAGCGCACGGTCGGCTCGGTCGTGGTGGTCGACGGCACCCGGCCGATCGGCATACTCACCGAACGTGACGTCGTCCGGCTCGCCGCCGCCGGGCCGCCCGCCGGCGGCACCAAGGTGGCCGAGTGGATGACCGCCGACCCCGACGTCGTCGAACCGGGCCTGGGCGTCCAGGAGGCCTTCGCCTCGCTGTCCGAGCACGGCTACCGCCACATCCCCGTCGTCGAGGGCGGCGAGCTGGTCGGCATCGTGTCGCTGCGCGACCTCATGCGGATCGCCCTCATCCAGCCCGTCGTCCACCCGGGACAGATCGAGGCGCCGCCCGGGCTCGAGGGCGTCGTCGTGGCCGAGACCCAGGTCGGCGACGTCCGCGGGCTGGAGGGCTTCTATCACTACCGCCAGTACTCGGCCGTCGAGCTGGCCGACAAGCGGTCGCTGGAGGACGTCTGGTACCTGCTGTTCGAGGGCCACCTGCCCGACGCGGCCGAGAGCCGGGCCTTCGCCGCCGAGGTCCGGGCGCTGCGCCGCCCGCCCGAGGCCGTCTGGCGCCTGCTGCCCGAGATCGCCGCCTCGGGCGGGCCGCTGATGGACCGGCTCCGCAGCGCGGTGTCCCTCATCGGGCACAGCCAGGGGTTCAAGCCGTGGCTCGACGTTCCCGCCGAGGAGCTGCGGGCCAACGCGCTCCAGGTCTGCGCCGCGGTCCCGACGCTGATCATGGCCCTCCACCGCCTGAGCCAGGGCGAGCAGCCGATCGACCCGGACCCCGACCTCGGCTACGGGGCCAACTACCTGTGGATGCTCAGCGGCGAGACGCCCGACCCCGAGCTCGCCCGGGCGGTCGAGCAGTACCAGATCCTCACCATCGACCACGGGTTCAACGCTTCGACGTTCACCGCCCGGGTCATCACGTCGACCGGCGCCGACCTGGCCGGGGCCGTCACCGGCGGCATCGCCGCCCTGTCGGGGCCGCTCCACGGCGGCGCCCCGTCGCGGGCGCTCGACCTGCTCGACGCCATCGGCACCCCGGACAATGCCCGCCCCTACCTGGTCGACGCCGTGTCCCGGGGCGAGAAGATCATGGGGTTCGGCCACCGGGTCTACAAGACCGACGACCCCCGGTCGCTGTTCCTCCGGGGCGTGGCCGAGCGGATCGGCGCCGAGAAGACCGACTTCGCCAAGCAGGTCGAGCAGACCGTCGTCGACGTCCTCGCCGAGCTCAAGCCGGGCCGGAACCTGTACGCCAACGTGGAGTTCTACGCCGGTGTCGTGATGGAGCACGCGGGGCTGCCGTCCGACCTGTTCAGCCCCACGTTCGCGTCGAGCCGGGTGATCGGCTGGTGCGCCAACATCCTCGAGCAGGCGGCCGACAACCGGATCATCCGCCCGTCGGCCCGCTACGTCGGCCCGCCGCCGCCCCAGCCCGTGCCCGAGATGGAGGGCTGACCCCGGGGCGCCGGGGCGGCTGCGGCACCGGCCGCGACCGCGTAGCGTCCCCGCGGTGAAGGTCGAGATCGCCACCACGCTCACGCCCGCCATCGTCGACGCCGTGACCCGGCTGGTGCCCCAGCTCTCGTCGTCGAGCCCGCCGCCGTCCACGGCCGAGCTGGGCGACATCGTGGCCTCGCCGGCCACCGACCTGTTCATCGCCCTCGACGACGACGGCGGCGTGGTCGGCATGGCCACGCTGGCCACCTTCCGCACCCCGACCGGCCTGCGGGCCTGGATCGAGGACGTGGTCGTCGACGACGCCGGCCGCGGCCGGGGGGTCGGCACCGCGGTCACCGAGGCCATGCTCGACCGGGCCCGGGAGCTGGGCTGCCGGACCGTCGACCTCACCTCCCGGCCGTCGCGGGAGGCCGCCAACCGGCTCTATCAGCGGGCCGGCTTCGTCGCCCGCGAGACGAACGTGTACCGGTACGACCTCAGGGATGGCGGCTGACCCGCACCCGTGCGCGGTACGCCGACGGTGACTCCCCGGTCCACCGCTGGAAGGCGCGGGTGAAGGCGCTCGGGCTGTCGAACCCGACCGCGGTGGCCACGTCGAGGATGGTGGTCCCCGGCTGGGCGAGCAGCGCCATGGCCCGCAACAGCCGGCTCTGCAGCGTGTAGGCGCGCCAGGTCATCCCCGTCACGGCCGGGAAGCGGCGGCGCAGCGTCCGTTCCGAGAGCCCCACGGCCCGGCACACCGACGCCGCCGTCACGGTGGGCAGGTGGTCGTCCGTGTACGCCATCACGGCGCGGATGACCGGATCCGACGTCGCCGGCAGCCACAGGGGCGTCTCCTGCTCGAGCCAGTCGAGCACGAGGCGTGCCAGGACCTCGAAGAACGCGTCCGCGGCGGCGTCGCTCGCCGGGCGCTCGATCGGCCAGCGGACGGCGTACGCGATCATCTCCCGGACCACGGGCGCGGCCCCGAGCACGCGGGCCCGGTCGGCCGGCCCCGGCAGCATCGACGGGTCGAAGAAGACCGCCACCGACGTCACGTCGGAGAGCGTGGTCGCATGGGGGAGCCCAGCCGGGATCCAGATCGCCTGCTGGGGCGGGAGGAGATAGCGACCGGCCGGTGTCTCGACCTCCGCGACGCCGGTCAGCGCATACTCGACCTGGTGGTAGGGGTGCCGGTGCCAGCCGGTGGCGACGTCGGGTCCGTCCCAGGCGAACGTGCCCGCCCGCACGGCCGGCGCCGTGCGTAGGTCGATCAGGTCGTCGGTGGCCGGGTCGGGCAGATCATTGGCTGGACGCGCAGAGACGGCCATGAGCCGGGAGCGTACCACTGGGCACCATGAACAGAGCCCACCTCGAGTTCCTCGCCAGCCCCGACTGGGCGCGCCTGCTGGAGACCGACCTGCTCCCCTGGATCGAGGGGGTCGCTGACCTCGGCGACGACGTGCTGGAGGTCGGGCCCGGGCCCGGCCTCACCACCGATCTGCTCCGGCGGCGCACCCGCAGGCTGACCGCCGTCGAGATCGACGACGCGCTCGCCGGGGCGCTCGCCCGGCGCGTCGCCGGGACGAACGTCGACGTGATCCACCGCGATGCGGCCGACACCGGGCTGCCGACCGGCCGCTTCACGGCCGCGACGTGCTTCTCGATGCTGCACCACGTGCCCTCGACCGCAGCCCAGGACCGGGTCCTTGCCGAGATCCACCGGGTCCTGCGCCCCGGCGCCGTGTTCGTCGCCACCGACGCGCGGGACCTCGAGATGCTCCGGAGCTTCCACGAGGACGACGTGTTCGTGCCCCTGGACGAGGGCACGATCGTGGCCCGGCTGCAGGCCGCCGGGTTCGCAGACGTCGAGGTCGACGTCGGGGACTACGAGCTCAGGATCGTGGCCCGCTCGGGCGCCCGGACGATCGTTCCCCCGTTCCCGAGGCGATAGCGGTCGGCCCCCGACCCCTATGACCTCGGGAACGACCGAACGACCGCTATCGCCTCACGGAACGTCGACCGCCGGCACTTCGTGCAGTCGCCGTCCTGAGCAGTCTCACGCCCGGACGTACCCCCGGGCCACGGTCCGGGCGAGGATGCCGAGGGTGGCGCGCAACGCCCCCTCGGACAGCACCGGGAAGACCCCGGCCTCCTTCCACACCGGGTCGATGTCCGACCAGTCGTAGTACGAGGTGACGACCGTGCCGTCGTCGGCGGGCTCCAGCCGGTACCCGTAGACGTGGCCGATCTGGGGGCGGATCCGACCGAGGATCGTCCAGGCGATCTCCCGGTCGGGCTCGAAGGTCGTGATCGTCACGGTCACGTCGTAGAGCCCGAGGGGGTAGTCGTTCAGAGCCTCCCGGTCCATGTGGACCACGAAGCTGTCGCCCACCGCCGCCACCGGCTCGCCCGACGACGACATCAGCATCCCGGAGCTGTCGATGGCGACGTGCCCCTCGGGGTCGCACAGCACCGCGAAGATGTCGGCCGGCTTCGCCGGGATGGTCCGCTGGACCTCGATCCGCTCGCTCGTCATGGTCGCATCCTGCCACCTTCCCCGCCGGGTCTACTGCCGGCTGCCCAGGTAGGCGCCCAGCGGCGCCAGCCGGGTCGGGTCGGCGATGCCGTCGAAGTGGACGATGCGGCCGTCGCGGACGGTCAGGCTGGCGACGAGCACCACCCGGCGGCCGCGCAGCCCCACCAGCACGGCGTCGTCGCCGCCGGGCAGCGACAGCAGCGTCGTCCCCGAGTCGGGCCCGAGGTAGCGGAGCATCAGGGACATGACCACGTCCCGGCCCTCGGCCACCCGGGTGCCCACCGGGCCGCCGACCTCGGCCACGCCGTCGACGTCGGGGTCGAGGACGGCAAGCAGGCCGTCGAGGTCGCCGCTGGTGCAGGCGGCGATGAACCGCTCGGTCACCCGGCGCTGCTCCGCCGGCTCGACCACGAAACGGGCCGGCCCGGCGTCCCGGACGGCCCGGCGGGCCCGGCTGGCGAGCTGGCGGCAGGCCGCAGGTGACCGGCCCACGATCTCGGCGATTGCCTCGAAGGGGTATTGGAACACGTCGTGGAGCACGAACGCCGTCCGCTCGGCCGCGGTCAGCCGTTCGAGCACGACGTGCAGGGCCAGGCGAACCCGGTCGTCGAGGGTGACCCGGTCGGCGGGGTCGAGCGCGGCCGGCGCCGCCCGGGCGCCGAGGTCGTCGGCGGGCGCGGTCGGGTGCCGCCGCTCCGCCCGCAGGCGATCGAGGCACAGCCGGCTGGCCACGACCACGAGCCAGCCGCCGACGTCGTCGATGGCGTCGACGTCGGCCCGCACCAGCCGGGCGTAGGCCTCCTGGACCACGTCCTCGGCCTCGGCCAGGTTGCCGAGCATCCGGAAGGCGACGTCCAGCACGTGGCGGCGGTGCTCCCGCCAGGCGCGGCCGACCACCACGTCGGGCACGTCCATCTCGGGGCTGTGGTCCACGGTGTCGCTCCTGGGGTCGGGGCCCGGCGCAGGGCCGGTCTTCCGGAGAGGACGCTCCACCCCCCGAGGATGTGACATCGGCGGGGCGATGTCACACCCGCCCGGCCGCCGGCGTCCTCACCGGGCGATGACTGACACCACCTTCACCCCGATGATCGAGGTCTCCGACCTCGTCAAGACCTACCCCGGCGGCGTCGAGGCCGTCCGCGGCATCGACTTCACCGTCGCCCCCGGCGAGGTGTTCGGCCTGCTCGGCCCCAACGGCGCCGGCAAGTCGACCACCGTCGGCATGCTCACGACGACCATCGTCCCCACCTCGGGCCGGGCCCGGCTGGCCGGGTTCGACGTCGCCGACCGGCCGCTCGACGCCCGGCGGGTCAGCGCGGTCGTCTTCCAGGAGCCGGTCGTCGACCGGCCGCTCACCGGCCGCCGCAACCTCGCCCTGCACGCCCGGCTGTGGGGCCTCGGCCCGGCGACGGCGGCCGCCCGAATCGACGCCGTCGTCGCCGCCTTCGGTCTCGGCGACGCCATCGACCGGCCCGTGGCCACCTACAGCGGCGGCCAGCGGCGGCGCCTCGAGATCGCCCGTGCCCTCGTCTCCGAGCCGCGGGTGCTGTTCCTCGACGAGCCGACGGTGGGGCTCGACCCCCGGTTCCGGTTCGAGATCCTCGACCTCATCGCCGGCCTGCGGGCCCGGCTCGGCATGACCGTGCTCCTCACCACCCACTACCTCGACGAGGCGGAGCAGCTGTGCGACCGCGTCGCGGTCGTCCACCAGGGCCGCATCGTCGCCCTCGACACCCCAGCCGCACTGCTGGCCGGACTGGGCCGGGAGCTCCTCGAGGTCCGGCTCGACGGCGACGCCACGCCGGCCCTCGCCGCCCTCCGGGCCCGCCGGGTGGCTGGCGACGACGCCTTCACGGTCGGCGGGACCGTCCACGTGCCGCTCCACGACCGACCCGGGCGCGACGCCGTCGCCGCCGTCGCCGACCTCGGCCTCGCCGTCCGGGCCGTCACCAGCCGGGCCCCGACGCTCGACGACGTCTACCTGCAGCTCACCGGCACCTCGATCGCCGCCTGATCCCCGACCCCGACAGGAGAACCGATGACCACCATCACCCCCGCCCTCGACGCCGCCGAACCACTCGCACTCACCGCCCCCCGGCGGGGGCCGGGTGCGGTCGCCGCGGTCGCCGGCTTCGCCCGCCGCCGCCTGGCCCTCAGCGCCCGGACCCCCCGGGAGCTGCTCGTCCCCGTCCTCACCCCCCTGCTGTTCGCGCTCATCATCGCCCCCGCCCTCAGCGACACGCTGGGCGGCTCGCTCGGCGGCATCGACTACATGACGTTCGTCGCCGTCTCGACCCTCGGGCTGCTCGTGCCGCTCAGCGCGACCAGCGCCGGGCTCGGCGTGCTCGTCGACCGGCTCGGCGGCGCCCAGCGCGACCTGCTCGCCGCGCCGGTGCGCCGGTCGCTGATCGTGGCCGGCAACCTCGTCGTGTCCGTCGCGCTCAGCGCCCTCCAGGTGGCGGTCGTCGTCGGAGCCTCGGCGCTCCGCGGCGCCGAGTACGAGGTCGGCGCCACCGGCGTGGCGTGGTTCGCCGGCACCGCGCTGGCGTTCGCGGTGGCCATGTACGGCGTGGCCGAGATCCTGGCCAACCGCATCCCGACCCAGGAGGAGTACATCGGCGCGCTGCCCGTCGTCTGCATCGTGCCGTGGTTCGTGGCGGGGTCGCTGTTCCCCATCTCGGCCCTGCCGGTCGGCCTGACGGTGGTCGCCAAGGTGCTTCCGCTGACCCACGTGCTCGCGCTGCTCCGCTACGGGCTCGTCGACCGGTCGGGCCAGGGCCTCCACGACATCTGGGGCATGAGCGACCCGACGGCGATGGCGGCGCTCAGCCTCGCCGTGGTCGTGGCGTTCGCCGTGGCCATGACGGCCCTGTCGGTCCGCGTGTTCCGCCGATCGGCCGTGCGGTGACGCGGGTGTCGGCGGCCGGCGCGACGGTGTATCGCGCCGGCCGCCGTCGCGTCTGTCCGGGCATGGCGCACTACGGGCTCTCCGTCCACGGGAACTCGGTCATGGCCGAGTCGCCCGGCCCGCCCTCGCTCGTCGACATCCCGGGAGTCCCCCAGTCGGCCGTCCTCGGCTACCGGCGGGGCTGGGGCAACACGTTCCGCGGCGCGGCCAACCGGGGGAGCATCTTCCACTTCGCGGTGCCCTCGCTGAACCTCGAGGACCACGGCGGCGTCACCCTCGGCGAGGTGCAGGTGCTGTTCGACGCGACCGGCACGTCCCGGGTCACGACCTTGCACCTCTGGGACGGCCACGCCCTGATGGCGGCGTTCGGCAACCTCGCCGCGGGCGGCAACCACCTGCAGCCCAAGGTCGGCAAGAACGCCTGGCTCTTCGCGACCCCGCCCCCGATCACGCAGGGGCTGGGGATCTCGGTCTTCGTCGACTTCGGGGCGTCGGTGTCCGACATCCTGTTCGCCAACGCCTACGCCCGCTTCATCACCTGACCCAGGCGGGCGGGTCAGGTCTTGCTCGGCCGGGTGAGGCTCTCGACCGTCCGGCCCAGCCAGCCGGCGAGGGCCAGCGCCACGTCGATGGTCACCCGGCCGCCTCGGGAGAGGCGGGTCAGCATCGCCCCGCTGACCGGGAGGGTGGCCGACACCTCGCGGGCGACCTGTTGCCAGGTCAGGCCGCGGGACGCCCGGGCGGCCTCGAGCGCGGCGTGGAGCGCCCGCGTGTCGACCCGGAGGTAGTTCCCGGACGTCCGCCGGTCGCCCGCTGCCATCCCCCGCGGGGCCGACCGGCGGGCGGCCGTGAAGCTCTCCGGCGTCCGGCCCAGCCAGCGGACCATGGCCAGCACGCCGTCGGCCTCGAGCATCCCGCCCTGGCGAACCCGGGCGATCGTGCTGGCGCTGACGCCGATGGTGTCGGCCACGGCCTGCCAGCTGAGCCCCCGGGATCGCCGCTGGGCATCCAGCGCCAGGTAGAGCGCCTCCTGGTCGAGCAACGACGATCCGGCGGCCATCGGGCGCGGACCATAGTGACCCCGGGCGCGCTGGATGGTGGCCGACCCGGGGACCTCACCGCACCGGCTGACCGAGGCCGATCAGGTTCCCCTCGCTGTCCCGGAACCAGGCGGCCCGCTCGGCCGTGCCGGCCGACGGGTAGTTGCCCTCGACCAGAGCGATGCCGTCGACGGTCCGCAGACCGGGGAGGTCGACGTCCTCGAACGTCACGCCCCGGGCCCGCAGGTCGGCGACGACCGTGTCGAGGTCGTCGACCTCCCACGCCATTTGGGTGTGGTCGCCGGACGCCACGCCGGTCGAACGGAACAGCGCGAAGGTGGTGCCTCCCCCGGCCTCGTAGCGGAGGCCGCCGGGCCGCTCCTCGGCCGGCTCCATGCCCAGCTTGTCCCGGTAGAAGGCACGGGCCCGGTCGAGGTCGCGGGCCGGCAGCCGCGTCGACACCCGCCCGCGGGCGATGGGGCCGGGACGGGTCGTCACTCCGCGAAGTCGGGTCGGGCGGCCCGGACCGCGTCGGACCTGCCCTCCGGCTCCTCCCAGTCCTCCTGGCGCCCGAGTGGGGTCAGGTCGAGGAAGTAGTACGACCCGCCGGTCATCTCCGCGCCCCGGGCGTAGGACGAGTACGTGTGGAACACGTCGTCGCCCACCCGGAGGAACACGCTCATGCCGGGCGCCTCCTGCGACCCGGTGGCGTCGGGCACCGGCCGGTAGTTGTACTCGGGCGGCGCCACCGACGGGTCGAGGGTGACGTGGTAGTCGTAGTTGAAGTCGCTCCCATAGGACGAGTACCAGGGGAACGTCCAGCCCCGGCGGGCCTTGTAGTCCTCGATCTTGGCCAGCGGCGCCCGTGAGACGTAGGCCAGGGTGGTGTCCCGGGTGTGCAGGTGGCGGAGCATGCCGTCGGACACCTCGTCGGCGCCGGCCGAGCAGCTGGGGCAGCCGTCGTCCCAGCTCGGGTCGAACATGAAGTGCCCGACCATGAGCTGCGAGCGGCCCTCGAACATGTCGGCTAGCCCGAGCTTCCCGTCGGGGCCCTCGAACACGTAATCCTTCTCGACCTTGACCATCGGCAGCCGGCGGCGGTCGGCGTTGAGCTCGTCGCGCTCCCGAGTCATGGCCTTCTCCCTGGTCAGGAGCTCCTTGCGGGCGGCTTCCCACTCGTCACGCGATACGACGTCGGGCAGGCTCATGCTGTCTCCCCTCTGTGGTTCACGAGTGAAGACCCCCCGGCGCCCGCGATCTCATCGGTGCCGGTGTCGGCTCACGGCGGCGGGGTGGTGACCGTGTCGGCCGGTGGGCCCGGTGGCGGCGCCGCGGCGGGCTCCACGGCGGCGGGACGGCGGGCCCGCCACGCGGCGACGGCCAGGGCGCCGAGCCCGAACACGACGGCCACGAACCCGACCAGCCCGCCCAGGATCGGCACGAGGGCGAGGACCCGCAGGATGCCCCAGCCGGCCAGGAAGGCCAGCACCGGGGACGCGCTCGACACTACCCGCCGGCCGAGCAGCCAGGCACCGGTGGTGTAGCCGATGCCGTAGATCAGCCCGAGGGCGAGCAGCAGCCCGAGCCCGAGGGGCAGGCCGACGAGCGTCACCATGGCCACGACCGCAACGATCGGCAGCCCGATCGTCAGGAGCAACCCCCACCCGATCACCGGGCCCAGCCCCCGCCGGGGGGCCTCGTCGGCGGCGATGACCGCCCGGGGGACGAGCAGCCACATCAGCAGGCCGAGGACCAGGGTCGACACGGTGACCGCCAGCCACAGCGCGAGCCAGCTGACGATCGTGGTGGCGCGGGACCAGGCATCCGGGTTCCACCGCTCCCACGAGCCCTCCAGCGTGCCGCCTTCTTCGACGACGGGGCGGCGCCGGGCGGTGATGTCGCCCTCGACGCGGCCGCCGGATTCGATGGTCACCCGGCCGTCGAAGGCGGCGACGTCGCCGCCCACGGTGCCGGCGATGCGCACGTCGCCGTTGACGGCCACCACCCCGTCGTCGACCTCGCCGTCCACGACGACCGGGCCGTCGATGATGACCACGTGGTCGAACTCCTCGCCCTCCCGGACCTCGGCCCGGCCGGTGATGACGATCAGCTCGTCGCCGATGTCGCCGTCGGACTGGGCCCCGGCCGCGGGGGCGGTGGCAAGGGCCGCGAGCCCGGCGGCGAGCACCGTGAGAACGGATCGGGTGACAAGGCGCATCGGCGTCACCTCCTGGGGTCCCATGATCCCGCCGGCAGGCGGCGACTACAAGCACCTGGCTGCCGGTGCTGGCCGACCTGCACGCGGTGCTGGCCGCGACCACGTCCTCACGGAGCGGTGAGCTTGCGGACCTCGTCGCCGGGCCGGACCGTGCCCGCCTCCACCACCCTGGCGTTGAGGCCGCGCAGCCGGAGCTGACGCCCGGTGGGCGAGTTGACGAACCGCATGGCGTCACGACCGAAGCGCTCGACGAACTTGGCGCAGCCCATGTGGGGGATCTCGGTCACCTCGATGACCGCGGAGCCGAGCGCGAGGCGGGTGCCCGGCGGGAGGTTGTCCTCGCTCAGGTCGAGGTCGAGGTGCAGCTGGTCGCCGGCCAGGGCCCGCCGCTCGGGGTCGACGGCGACGAAGCGGGACAACCGGGCGTTGATGACGTTGAGCTGCATGTCGGGATGGGCCGACCCGTCGTCGGTGCGGGTGGAGCCCCGCGTCCGCCAGTTGTCGCCGACGAGCCCCTCGTCGGGGTCGAGGAGGCCCTCGGCGAGCACGTCGCGCTCTCCGGTGGTGGGGCGCCGGACGACCAGGTCGACGACGCCGACGTCCGCCGGCGCCTTGCGGATGTGGGCGAGGGCGGCCTCCAGGTCGGCTGTCATGCGATGGTCCACGCCCCGAGCATGGACCAGCTTCCCGCCCGGCGGCCAACGCATTCCCGAACAGCTCCTGACGAGCCGGCGATGTCACGCCCGGGGCGTATGGGTTGGAGAAACCCGCGGGTAGGGTCCTGCGGGATCACCAGCCGTGCCGCTGTGCCTTCGCTGGGAGGCGGGCGGTCGCAGATGGGAGACCCGATGACGATCGCCACCCGGCCCGCAGGGGCGCCGGCCGATCTCCGCACCCGGTTCGGCGAGGTCCGGTGCTTCACGGACGAGCTGGCCCGGCCGCTGTCCGCGGAGGACCAGACGGTCCAGACGATGCCCGACGTCAGCCCGACCAAGTGGCACCGGGCCCACACCACCTGGTTCTTCGAGACGTTCGTGCTCGGGCCCCACCGGCCGGGCTACGAGGTCGTCGACCCCGCCTACGGCTTCCTGTTCAACTCGTACTACGAGGGCGTCGGACCGCGGCACGCCCGCCCCCAGCGCGGCCTCCTCACCCGGCCCGGTGTCGCCGAGATCGCCGCCTACCGGGCCGCGGTCGACGACGCCATGGACGACTTCCTGGCCGACGACCTCGCCCCCGAGGTGGCGGCGCTGGTCGAGCTCGGCCTCCACCACGAGCAGCAGCACCAGGAGCTGCTGCTCATGGACATCAAGCACGTGCTGGCCACCAACCCGCTCCGGCCGGCCTACGCGGCGGCGGGGCTGGTCGTCGCCCCGGCGGCCGCGTCGGCCGGCGGCTGGATCGAGCACCCGGGCGGGGTCGTGACGGTCGGCCACGGCGGCGACGGCTTCGCCTTCGACAACGAGGGCCCGCGCCACGAGACCCTGCTGGCGCCGTTCGCGCTGGCGGCCGGCCTGGTGACGGCGGGCGAGTGGCTCGCGTTCGTCGCCGACGGTGGCTACCACCGGCCCGAGCTGTGGATGTCCGACGGCTGGGGCACCGTCCAGGCCGAGGGTTGGGAGGCCCCCGCGTACTGGACCCGGGACCCGGACGGCTGGTCGATCCAGACCCTCACCGGGTCCCGCCCGATGGCGCCCGACGAGCCGGTCGTCCACGTGAGCTGGTACGAGGCCGACGCCTACGCACGCTGGGCCGGCCGTCGCCTGCCGTCGGAGGCCGAGTGGGAGGTCGTCGCGACCGTGCGCGACCGCGGGCTGGCCGGCGACCGTCCTGCGGCGGGCCTCGATGAGGCCGGGCTGGCCGGCCCCGGGCTCCACCCCCGGGCCGGCGGCGAGGGCTGGTGCAACGCGGTCTGGCAGTGGACCGCCAGCCCCTACGCGCCCTACCCCGGCTTCCAGCCCGCCGCCGGCGCGGTCGGCGAGTACAACGGCAAGTTCATGGTCAACCAGCAGGTGCTGCGCGGCGGCGCCTGCGTCACGCCGGCCGGCCACACCCGGGCGACGTACCGCAACTTCTTCTACCCGGGGTCCCGCTGGGCCTTCGCGGGGCTGCGACTGGCGGCCGACCGATGACGGTCCTCGCCCCCGGCAAGGTCACGGTCGACGTCCGGCTGGTGCCCGGCGACCTCCAGTCGGCGCTGCGGCGCGACGCCCGGGCCGGGCTGACCGCCGTCCCCAAGTCGATGCCGCCGGTGTGGTTCTACGACGACCGGGGCTCCGAGCTGTACGAGCAGATCACCCGAACGCCCGAGTACTACCCCTTCCGCACCGAGCGCGACCTGCTCGCCCGGTCGGCTGGCGAGATCGCCGAGGCGGCCGCGGCCAGCGTGCTGGTCGAGCTGGGCTCGGGGACGTCGGAGAAGACCCGGCTGCTGCTCGACGCCATGGCCGGCGCCGGGGGCGGGCTCGACGGCTACGTCGCCCTCGACGTGGCCGAGGGCACGATGCGATCGGCGGCCCGGGCCGTGGCCGAGGAGATGGGCATCGGCGTCCACGCCGTGGTGGGCGACTTCCACGAGCACCTCGACGAGGTGCCCGACCTCGACGGGCCGCGGCTGGTGGCCTTCCTCGGCAGCACGATCGGCAACTTCCCGCCCGGCGATCGGGCCCGGTTCCTGGGCGAGGCGGCGGCGCTACTCGGCCCGGCCGACCGGTTCCTGCTGGCCACCGACCTGGTCAAGCCGGTCGACCGCCTGGTCGCGGCCTACGACGACGCCGCCGGCGTGACCGCTGCGTTCAACCGCAACCTGCTGGCCGTGCTCAACCGCGAGCTGGGGGCCGACTTCGACCTCGACCGGTTCGAGCACGTGGCGGTGTGGGACGCGGACGAACGCTGGATCGAGATGCGGCTGCGCGCGACCGAGGCGATGGCGGTCACGTTGCCGGCGATCGACCTGACCGTGGCGTTCGCGGCCGGCGAGCACATGCGGACGGAGATCAGCGCCAAGTTCACCGCCGACCAAGTCGGGCGCGAGCTGAGCCACGCCGGCCTGCAGGTCATGGGCCGGTGGACGGACCCGGCGGGCGACTACCTGATCACCCTCGCCCGACCGGCGTGACGGCGCCGGCCGGGCGGGCCGTCCGGGTGACCGTGCCGGCGGCCGAGGCCGACCTGGCCGCCGACGTTCTGTGGCAGGCCGGCGCGGCGGCCATCGAGGAACGGGCCGGACCGGGCGGCGGCGACGTGGTGCTCCTCGCCGCCCGGGGCGGCGACCCCACGGGCGACCCGGCC
>JBKPHT010000435.1:0-9356 GCA_046730015.1 Actinomycetota bacterium | reverse complement strand
GCGGGGACCAGGGCGGCCAGTGACGCCTCGTCGGGCGTCACGACCACCATGTACTCCACGAGGTCGGGGGTCACGTCGTCGGCGCTGATCCGGACATGTTCGACGCGGACGGGTGAGCCGGGCACCACCCCACGAAGGGTGGTCCCGGCTGCGACCGCTGAGACCCCGGGTCACGCGATCCACCCGCGCCGGGGTGGGGAGCCCTGCCCTTTCCTGCCCGCACCATGGCCGCACGAGCGATGCGAACGGAGATGCGCATGGACACGGACACCGAGGGCGACGGGCCCATCGACGTGGTGATGCTGAGCTTCCCCGGCAACCAGTTCAACGGGGCGATCGCGCCCGCGCTGCGTGACCTGGTGGTGCGCGGCCTCGTGCGGGTGGTCGACCTGCTGTTCGTGGTCAAGGACGACGACGGCACGGTGGGCTCGATCGAGCTGGCCGGCCTGGGCGCCGACCTCGAGCCCAGCTTCGTCGACCTAGACGGGCAGCTCGGCGGCGGGCTCCTCGACGCGGACGACGTCGAGGACGTCGCGGCCGGCATGGAGCCCGGCAGCTCGGTGGCCGTGATCGCGGTCGAGAACCTGTGGGCCGTGCCCTTCATCGAGGCGGTGCGGGGCTCCGGCGGCGAGCTCGTCGACCAGTTCCGGGTACCGTCGGAGGTCGTGGCAGCGGTTCGCGACGCCGCGCAGAACGTGTGAGGAGGAGCAATGGGACTCATCCGTGGCATGGCCCGCACGGCGGTGGTCGCCGGCACGGCGACGGCGGTGTCGAACCGCGTCTCCCGCCGCCAGGCCGAGCGCTGGCAGCGCCAGGACTACGAGCAGCAGGCGCAGTACGCCCCCCAGCCCCCGCCGGCCCCCGCGCCGCCCCCGCCGGCCGCCGGCGGCTCCGACATGACGGCCGAGCTCGAACGGCTCGCCACGCTGCGGAACCAGGGTGTGCTGACCGATGACGAGTTCGCGGCCGCCAAGGCCAGGCTCCTCGGGCTCTGAGGCGGCGGCTCCAGCACGATGTCGGACAGGTCGAGCGGCTAATTGGTCGCTGCTCGGCCTCAGTGGCCGGAGAGTGGCGTGTCCAGGGCCTCGTCGCCGGCCTCCAGCACCTCGTCTGCCGTGAGGCGGTCGACCTTGCCCCGATCGATGAGCCGCATCTCGACCGGGACGAGCACCTCGAGCTGGATCTCGCGGAGCCGGTCGGGGTTCGCCGCGCGGGCGAGGAGGTGGCCGGCGACGAACCGCTCGGTGGTGGCCCACGCCACGCGGGGCGCTCCTGCCGACCCCGGGCGGTCCGGCTGGTTGCCTTCGACGAGGTGGACGAGCTCGGACCACTCGGCGTGGGCGAGGCGGTTGAGCACGGCCCACGGCGGGATCGGTCGCCCGCGCGACAGGAAGTAGGCGGCGGCCCGTCCCTCGAGGATGGCGCTCACCTCGTCGCCGATGTCGGACTCGCGCCACGACCGCGTTTCGGCAGGCAGGTCTCCGGGCCGGTCCGGCTGTGGTCGGTGCCTGAAGCGTGCGAACCACATGGTCGGAGCATGGGCGACCGGGTGCCGGCCGGCCCAGGGCCGAAGGTCCCCGATCCCCGCGGACCAGCGGACATGCCGGTGGCCCCGACCGTGCCGTCGCCGGTTCGTTCGTGAGGCGATAGCGGTCGTTCGCTTGTTCCCGAGGCGATAGGGGTCGGCCCCCGACCGCTATCGCCTCGGGAACGGCGGATCGACAGCTATCGCCTCGCCCTTCCGCCCGACGGCAGGGACCTTGGCCCCTACCGCCGACGGCGGCTCGGCGCCGAAGCTTGGGACATGGCCGACATCTCGCTGAAGACCGAACCGCCGGGCCATCCGCGCCGTGACCGGGGCGACGGTGACGGCCACGCCCGGCCGATCATCTCCGCCGCCGCGGTGCACAAGACCTACGACGAGGGATCGGTGCCGGTGCCGGCACTGAGCGGGGTCGACCTCACGGTGGCCACGGGCGAGATCGTGGCGATCATGGGCCCGAGCGGGTGCGGCAAGACCACGCTGCTCAACTGCCTGTCGGGGCTCGACACGGTCGATGCCGGCGACGTGCGCATCGAGGGCGTGTCGCTGACGTCGATGTCGGACCGGCAGCGCACCGCATATCGCGGGCGGCGGATGGGGTTCGTCTTCCAGTTCTACAACCTGCTGCCGGTGCTCACGGCAGTGGAGAACGTCGAGCTGCCCCTGCTCGTCGCGCGGGTCGAGCGGCGCGAGGCGCGGCGTCGAGCGCTCGACGCGCTCGCCATGGTCGGCCTGGCAGGGCGCGCCGCGCACGTGCCGGAGCAGCTCTCGGGAGGCGAGCGGCAGCGGGTCACGATCGCCCGGTCGCTGGTCAACGACCCCGCCATCGTGTGGGCCGACGAACCCACCGGTGACCTCGACTCCGAGATGGCGCAGGAGATCGTCGGGCTCATGCGCCGGCTCAACCGGGAGCGGGGGCTCACCTTCGTGATCGTCACCCACGACATCGCCGTCGGCCGCCGGGCCGATCGGATCGTCCGCATGCTCGACGGCCGGGTGGTCGACGAGGAACGACTGGAGGTCCACGATGCACGCGCGGGTCACGCTGCTTGAGATCGACACGGTGCGCGGCACGGTCGCCGCCGCCGTCGACCTGTTCGAACGCGAGGTGCTTCCCGAGCTCCGGGCCCAGCACGGCTACCGGGGGGTCTTCGTGCTGACCACGCCCGAGGGCAAGGCGGCCCTGGTGTCGCTGTGGGACACCGAGGAGCAGGCCGACGCCGGGGCGCCGACGGGCTTCTACGCGGACACGCTCGAGCGCTACGTGACGCTGTTCGCCGCACCGCCCGGGCGGGAGCGCTACGAGGTGCTGGTCGCCGACGTCCCCGACCTCGACCGGACCTGAGGGGGCAACCGTGGAGCGGCTGTTCGGCATCCCGGTCGAGTCGTTCGCCACCGCGCTGGTGGTGGTCATGGCCGTGGCCTTCGGCGTCGTGGCGGTCTGCGCGGTGCGGAACCGGGTGTTCCTGCGGATGGCGGGCCGCAACGTGGCCCGCCGTCGGGCGCGTAGCGCGCTGATCGTCGGAGGACTCATGCTGGCCACGGCGATCATCGCGTCGTCGCTGGCGACCGGCGACACGATGGGGCGCACCGTCCGGTCGTCGGTGTTGCGGGCGCTCGGCCAGACCGACGAAGCGGTCGTCGTCGCCGGTGCCGAGGTCGACCCCACGCTCCAGCTCGACGCGGTCACTCCCGTGGGCTACGTGGACGAGGCCGCGGTCGAGGGCGTCCGCCGCGCCGCGGCGGAGTCGCAGCTGGTCGACGGTGTCACCACCGCAGTGATCGAGCCGGTCGCGGTGCAGGACCGCTCGTCCCGCCAGAGCGAGCCGCGGGTCACTCTGTTCGGGGCCGATCCGGCCAGCTCGGACGGCTTCGACGACATCACGGGCCCCGGCGGCCGGCGTCTCGCGCTCGCTGACCTCGCGCCCGGCGACGCCTATCTCAACGAGGACGGAGCCGACGAGCTGGGCGCCGGCGCGGGCGACCGGCTCGTGGTGTTCGGCGGCGCCGCCCCGGTGGAGCTCGAGGTGGCTGAGGTCGTGGACTTCCGTGGCACCGGCCTCGACGCCCCCGCGCTGCTGGTGCCGCTCGGGCTCGCCCAGCAGGTCGTGGGCGAGGAGGGCCGGATCTCCCACCTGCTGGTCTCGAACGCCGGTGGCGAGGTGTCGGGGTCACGCCACACCGACGCGATCGTCGGCCTGCTCACCCCCGCCGCCGAGGGGGCGGGCCTCGAGGTCGTCCCCGTCAAGCGCGACGGGCTCGAGCGCGCCGACGAGCAGGGCAACGCCTTCATGTCGCTGTTCTCCACGTTCGGGACGTTCGCCATCGCCGCCGGCATCATGCTGATCTTCCTCATCTTCGTGATGCTCGCCGCGGAGCGGCGGACCGAGATGGGGATCGCCCGCGCGGTCGGCACCCAGCGGTCGCACCTCGTCCAGACCTTCGTGTTCGAGGGCGCCCTGTACGACCTGGTCGCCGCCGCCGTGGGCGCGCTCGTGGGCCTCGGTGTCGCCTTCGCGATGGTCGAGGTGGTCTCCGGTGCCCTCGGCGACGAGGAGCTGGCGATCGAGCACGCCGTGCGGCCGACCAGCCTCGTCCTGGCGTACGGGCTCGGGGTCGTGCTCACGCTGGCGGTGGTCACGGTGTCGGCCTGGCGGGTAAGCGTCCTCGACGTCGTGACCGCCATCCGCAACCTGCCCACACCCCTCTCACGGCCCACACGCAGCGCCCACTGGTGGCGGGGCGCCATCGCGGTGGCCACCGGTGCCCTCCTCGCGACCGCCGGCGTGTCGGCCGGGCAGGCCACACCGTTCCTGCTCGGCGTGTCGGTCGCGATCGTGGGCCTGGTCCCGCTGGCGCGGGCGCTCGGCGTCGGCGATCGCGCGGCACACACGATCGCCGGCCTCGCGCTGGTCGCGTGGTGGCTGCTCCCCGCCAAGGTGTACGAAGCCCTGGTCGGTGAGCTCGCGGGAGACTTCTCGATCTGGGTCGTCGCCGGGCTGGTGATCGTGCTCGGGGCGACATGGACCACCATGTACAACGCGGACGTCGCCCTGGCCCTGGTCACCCGCCTGGTCGGCCGGGCCCGGTCGATGGCTCCCGTCGTACGCATGGCCGTCGCGTACCCACTGCGCAGCCGGCTGCGGACGTCGATGACGCTGGCCATGTTCACCCTCGTGGTGTTCACGCTGGTCACCGGAGCGACGATCTCGGGCTCGTTCATCAGCAACCTCGACGATCTCGAGTCCTTCAGCGGTGGGTTCGATGTCCGCGCCGTCGTCGCGCCCGTCCGACCGGTCGACGACATGCGCTCGGAGCTCGAACGGGCTGCGCCCGCAGGTGGGTACGACCCCGCCGACATCGACGTCGTCGCCGCCCAGTCGCTGGTGCCGGTCGAGGCCCGGCAGCGTGGTACGGCGGCGTTCGCCGACTACCCGCTCCGGGGGCTCGACGACCAGTTCCTGGGCGCGACGACCTACGGTCTGGCGGCTCTCGCCGAGGGCTACGACACGCCGGCAGATGTCTGGGACGCCATGGCCGAGCGCCCGGGGCTGGCTGTCATCGACCCCTTCGCCGCCCCGCGGCGCGACCAGTTCGGCTTCGGGCCGCTGCCCGATTTCCGGCTGGAGGGCTTCTACGTCGAGGACCGGGTGTTCGAGCCGGTCGACGTCGAGGTCCGGGATCCCGCCACCGGCAGCCAGCTCACCGTCACGGTGATCGGCGTGCTCGACGACACGGTCCCGTGGGAGATGGGCGGCCTCACGACCTCACAGGACACGCTCGCCCCCTTCGGCGACGCCGCTCGGCCCACGACGTTCTGGTTCGGTCTCGCCGACGGCGTCGACCCCGACGCGATGGCGACGGCCCTCGAAGCCGGGTTGCTCGACAGCGGACTCGAGGCCCAGTCGTTGCGGGACCGGCTGGACGAGGCCGTCTCCGCCTCCTGGACGTTCAACCGACTCATCCAGGGGTTCATCGGTCTCGGTCTCGTCGTCGGCGTGGTCGCTCTCGGCGTGGTGAGCGCCCGCGCGGTCGTCGAGCGCCGCCAGCAGATCGGCGTGCTGCGGGCGATCGGGTTCCAACCCGCGATGGTGCGCCTGGCGTTCCTCGCCGAGGCCTCGTTCGTCTCGCTGGCCGCCATCGCCGTGGGATGCGGCCTCGGCCTGATCCTCTCGTACAACGTCGTCGCCGACATGGGCGAACAGCAGGACGTCGCGCTGGTCGTCCCGTGGCTCAACCTGGCGGTCATCTTCACGGTGGTCTACCTGGCGGCACTGGCCAGCACGTTGCTGCCGGCCATCCGGGCCTCGCGGGTCTACCCGGCGGAGGCGTTGCGCTACGAGTAGCCCGAGAGCAGGGAGGCCGGCCCGGGGTCGTCGGTTGGGGAGGCTCACCGGGACATGAGCACCTTCATGGCGTTCGTGTCGGCGGCGTGGGCGAAGGTGTCGTAGGCGGCCATCGCGTCGCCGAGGGGGAAGCGATGGGTCGTGAACGGCACCGGGTCGATCCGGCCGGCGGCGATCAGGTCGAGCAGGGTAGGGATCGTGAACGTGTCGACCAGACCGGTCGTGATCGTGACGTCCTTGATCCACAGGTCTTCGAGGTGGAGCGTGGCCGGCTTCCCGTGCACACCGATGTTGGCCACCCGGCCACCGGGCCGTACCAGGGTGCAGCATTGCTCGAAGGTGTCGGGGATGCCGACGGCCTCGATGGCCACGTCGACGCCCCGGCCCCGGGTGAGCGTCTCGACCACGTGCGGTGCACCCGCCGGATCGGCAACCGAGTCCGCTCCGAAGCGCGTGGCTGCCTCGCGGCGCGCCTCGGCGGGGTCGATCACCAGCACGTGGCGCGGCGAGTAGAGACTGGCGCCGACGAGGGCCGCGAGACCGATCGGGCCGGCCCCCACGATGGCGACGACGTCGGCGGGCTCGACCCGTCCGTTGAGCACCCCGACCTCGTAACCGGTGGGCAGGATGTCGGCCAGATAGAGCACCTGCTCGTCCGAGAGGCCCTCGGGTACGGCGTAGGTGGAGGTGTCGGCGAACGGCACGCGAGCCAGCTCGGCCTGGACGCCGTCGATCAGGTGGCCGAACAACCAGCCTCCGCCGCCCTGGCACAGGCCGTACTGGCCGCGCCGGCACGACGGGCAGCGGCCGCAGGCGGAGATGCACGACAGCAGGACCCGGTCTCCGATCCGGCGGTTGCGCACGCCGGCGCCGGTCTCGACGATCGTGCCGACCGCCTCATGTCCGAGCACGCGGCCCGGCGCGACCTCGGGAACATCGCCCTTGAGGATGTGGAGGTCGGTGCCGCAGATGGTCACCGCGTCGATCTCGACGATCACGTCCTCCTCGTCGTCGACCTTGGGATCGGGGACCTCCTCCCAGCTCTTCTCGCCGGGACCGTGGAACACGACTGCTCTCATGGCGACTCCCTTTCGTCGGTTCTCCTCAGGGTGCGCGCTCGACCCCGGCGCAGGGCAGGGCCGAAGGACCCGATTCGGTCACCCGGCGAGCACGGTGGCCTCGTCGGCGATGCGCCGGTCCTGGTTGACGGCGCGGACGACGATCCGGTCCGGGTAGACGCCGATCTCGACGAAGTGGTGCCACGAGAATGACGTGGCCGTGAAGTCGGCCGCGCCGGTCCGGCGGGTCCCGGCGGCGCCGCCGGTGACGACGTAGGTGACGCCGTCGATCGGCCGGCTGCGCTGGTAGTCGTGATCGTGGCCGGACAGGACCAGCTGAACGCCGAAGCGCTCGAAGAGCGGTGCGAAGGCACGGCGGGCGTCCATGCTGGAGCCCTGGTAGCCAGCCGAGTAGGGCGGATGGTGGAGCAGGACGATGCGCCAGGTCTCGTTCGCTCCTGCCAGCGTGTCGGTGAGCCAGGCCGCCTGATCGGCGTCGTTCGCCATCGTGGAGTCGAGCCCGATGAGCAGGACGTCGTCGAGGTGGCGGGCCCACCAGCGGCCGGGCATGCCGAGAGCTGCGACTTGGTCGTCACCGTGACCGCGCATGACGTCGTGGTTCCCGAGGATCGCATGGAGGGGCGCATGGCGGAGCACGCGCGCGAAGGGCCCGAACACCGTGGCCCGCAGCCCGGCGGGATCGCCTTTCGGGTACACGTTGTCGCCGAGGAGGACGAGCCCATCGAGAGGCTGGACGGCGTCGATCCGATCGACGGCCGTCGCGGTGGCCTGCAGCCGGGAGCCGCTGTCTCCCACGTCTCCCAGGACGGCCAGGTGGAGCATCTGGTCGTCGGTCGGGAGCGGCTCCCAGGCAACCGTGTGGGTGGGGCTGCCCTTTCGGTGGGTGGCGTACCGGTAGATCTGGTCGCGGTAGACGAGACCGGCCGCGACGAGACCGGCGCCGAGCGCCGCCATGGCGGCGACGACGATGCGGCGACGACGCGGGCCGTTCACAGCCTCACCTTGTCGCGGGGAGGCCCGTCGCCCAAGGGCCGGGGGACCCGGTTCCCAGGGCCGTCGGTCCCTGCCGGGTGCGAACGAGAGCGAGAGATCGCCGACGCCGGATCGATCGGGACCTGAGTCCGGCAGCCCGGACGGCTATCTGCCTGCGGCGCTGGCGTTGCGGCAGGAACTGCTGCGCGCTGGAACTGCCCGAACGGCTCAGGTATGACTCGATGGACCGGGCGCCGAATTGCACGGATGCGCGGCCAACTTGCGTCGGACGGCCGGCGGGCGTCAGCGGCCTTGGCACGTTGGGCGAACGAGCGGCTCGCGCCCACGCGGCCTGTGGAACTGAGTGAGCGGCGTGGCCAGACGGTGGTCGAGTTCTTGGCCGAGGTCGATGGAGCCCCCGCGAGTTGGTGTCCGGTACCGTAGGCCACGTGCTCGTAGTTGTTGGAGCGTTCGTGGTCGTGGTGGTCATCGTTGGGGGCGTGTTGATGGCCCGACTCCTCACCACCGCCGCGGAGCGTTCGGACGTGTGGCATCGCTATGGGTGGCCCGACGCGGAGGGCAGGTCCCGACGGAAGCACAGCGAAGAGGGGGACTGACCGTCGACCGCGGCTCGGTGGACCTCGACCGTCCCGTCAGCTCCGAGGCGCGGTACTGCCTCGGCGAGCTCGGCGAAGACGTCGGTAGACACGTGTCGCGTGCCGCGCGACGCTGAGCCGCGCAGGAGCCACCAGCGGCCTCGTCTAGCCAGCCGGGCCGAGGGCGAGCGGACTCGAGCGCCTCCGCATTGGCGGATAGGAGGGTGAGCCATGACGGCCACGAGAGCGTTTCGCACGCTGGGGGTGGCGACGGGGTTGACCGTCGCCTCCATCGCATTGGCGGGAGCGGCCTGGGCGAAGCCGCTCGAGCATGGGCAGTTCCACGAAGAGACGACCGAGATGGTCGAGGACTTCTGTGAGGTCCCCGGTCTCACGGTGCAGCTCGACCGCGTGCTCGACGTCAGAGTCCTGGCCAACGCGCACGGACCGGACGGCCTGGCCTACTTCCTCGAGCACCAGACATTCACCGAGGTGTGGACCAATCCGGCCAACGGCAATGCCTTCACCGTCGAAACCATGTGGCTGTCCAAGGACCTGCGCGTGACCGACAACGGCGACGGGACCCTTACGATCCTCGTCCTGGTGACGGGCAGCGTCGTCGCGTACGGCCCCGACGGCAAGGCCATCTTCAGGGACCCTGGCCAGTTTCGCTTCGAGTTCGTGGTCGACGACGCCGGCACGCCGACCGACCCGGGCGACGACGAGTTCCTCGAGTTCCACGGCATCGTCAAGGAACCGACAGGACGGACCGACGACTTCTGCGCGGCCACCGTCCCGGTACTCATCGGCTGAGGGTCAG
>JBKPHT010000434.1:0-4559 GCA_046730015.1 Actinomycetota bacterium | reverse complement strand
CGGCCGCCAGCAGGGCCGCGACCCCGGGCGGGGCGACCGGCACGGCGTCGAGCCCCGGTAGCGGGTCGCCGTAGGCGGCGTCCACCCCGGCGGCGCGCAGCACCCGGGCCAGGAGCCGGCCAGCGGTCGCGTCGCCCGGGGTCATGGTCAGGCCGGGACGAGGACCCGCTCGGCGTAGAACTGGGCGGCCCACCGGCGGAACTCGGTGACCGGCTTCTCGGAGGGGGCCAGCGCCGGGGTGGGGACGAACACCTTGTTCTCCCAGATGGGGACGTCCTGGTCGAACTGGCGCGACACCTCGGCGGCGAAGCTGGCCCCGATCTTCGCGGCGATCTCGTCGCCCGAGTGGTACAGCGTGAACCGGACCACGATCGTGTCCTCGTCGACCGGGGTGGTGGCGGAGACCAGCGTGACCCGGCCCATGAGGTCGAAGTGGGTGACGCCGACCCCCGGGCCGTGGCTGATCGAGGTCAGGGCGCCCTCGAAGGTGCCCCGGGCCGAGTTGAACAGCTGGGCGCTGTGGATGGTCCGGACCGGCCCGTCGAGCACGACCTCGCCGATCTGCCCGACCCGCTCGAGCCCGTGGACCGAGCGGAAGTGGGCCATGTCGACCGAGTTCTCGGCCACCTCCTGCCAGGCGCTGCGGACCGTCCAGGTGTACCGGCCGACCTCGACGCTCGTGTCGGTCAGGACCTCGGGCACCTCCCACTGGGGGGCGACGCCGGGGTCGGGGTGGTGCCAGAACAGCACCAGCCCGTTGCGGACGGCGGTCGGGTACGACCGGACCCGGGCCTTGCGGTTGGGCCGGTCGGCGTAGGGGATGGCGGCGTTGGTGCCGTCCGGCCGGAACGACCACTCGTGGAACGGGCAGACCAGGCAGCCGTCCTCGACCCGGCCGCCGACGCCCAGATGGGCGCCGAGGTGGGGGCAGTGGGCGTCGAACACGTGGACGCCGTCGCCGTCCCGCCAGGCGACCAGGTCCTTGCCGTGGTAGTGGACGGTGGCGACCGGCTCGGCGGCCATCTCGTCGACGCGGCCGGCGGCGAACCAACCGTAGGGGAGGGGGAACGGGAAGCGGTCGGGCATGGTCGGCTCCTCGTGCGGGTGTCAGGCCGGCTGGGGGTCGCGGGGCAGGCCGAGGGCCCGCTCGCCGATGAGGTTGCGCTGGATCTGCTCGGTTCCGCCGCCGATGCGGGACGACCACTGGCCGAGGAACATGTCCTGCAGCCGGCCGTACGAGTCGTGCCCCGAGGCGGTCGGGTCGCCGCCCTCCAGCAGCCCGTCGCCGTCGAGCACCCGCATCGCGGTCTGGCCGAGCCGGCCCATGAACGTCGACAGGCCGAGCTTGACCGTCGAGGCCTCCGGGCCGACGGGGACGCCGCGACGGACGGCGGCCATGACCCGGTCGCCCAGGTAGCGGAGCACGGTGCCGCGGATGTGGATGTCGGCCAGGTCCTGGCGCAGCGCCGGGTCGTCGGCCCGGCCCGACCGCCGGGCCGCGGCGATGAGCTCGGCGACGTGGCCGGCGACGTCCATGCCGCCGATCATCATCCGCTCGGCGCCGAGGGTGGTGCGGGCCACCGTCCAGCCGTCGCCGACCTCGCCGACGACGCAGCCGTCGGGGATCCGCACCTCGTCGAGGTGGACCTCGTTGAAGTGGGCGGCCCGGTTGATCTGCACGAGCGGCCGGACCTCGACGCCGGGCAGCGTCATGTCGCAGAGGAAGTAGGTGATGCCGCGGTGGCGGGACGACCCGGGCTCGGTGCGGGCCAGGAGGATTCCCCAGTCGGCGCCCCGAGCCCCGCTGGTCCACACCTTCTGGCCGGTGACGACCCACCCGTCACCGTCGGGGACGGCCCGGGTGCGGAGGCTGGCCAGGTCCGAGCCGGCGTCGGGCTCGGAGAACAGCTGGCACCAGATGTGGTCCCCCCGGCGGATGGCGGGCAGGAAGCGGTCCTGTTGCTCGTCCGTGCCATGGGCCACGAGGGTCGGCCCGACCATCAGGGTGGCGACCTGGAAGTTGCCGGCGGGGACGGCCCAGCGCCGCTCCTCCTCGGACACGATGCGGGCGAGGGCGGACGGGAGCCCCCGCCCGCCGAGGGACTCGGGCCAGGTCGGCACGGACCACCGGCCGCCGTCGAGCGTGCGCTGCCAGGCGCGGGCGGCGGCCGCGTGCTCGGGGGTGTCGACGAGGCGGATCCGCCGGTCGGCGGGGCCGTAGGGGGCGGCGTGGACCGCCATCCAGGCGCGGATCTCGGCCCGCAGGGCGGCCTCGGCCGGTGTGTCGTCGGTCTTCATCGTGCTTCCGCGGGTTTGAAGATCGGTTCAGTCTAGTGAATAGACTTCGCGGTTGCACGCCGCGGGCGCCGGCGACGCCGCTCAGGCCAGGAACGCCCGGCCGACCAGCTCGTGGAGGTCGGCCAGCGGGTAGCGCTCGCCGGTCCCGTCGGACATCACCGCCGGGTCGAGCGCCTGGTAGGCCGACATCAGCCCGGAGAACAGCCGGGCCAGCACCTCGGGGTCGCCGGGCCGGAACACCCCCGCGGCCTGCCCCCGGGCGAACAGCGCGGCCTGGAGCGCCATCGTCTCCTCGTAGTTGGCCGCGGTGGCGGCGTCGATCTCGCGGTCGGCCGAGCTCATCGTGGCGCTCGAGTAGCGGAGGAACAGCCGCCCGAACCGGGGGTGCAGGCGGAAGAAGCCGATCTGGAAGTCGACGAGTTCGTGGAGCTGGTCGACCGGCGAGCCGCCGTCGGCCCGGAGGACGGCCCGCAGACCCGGCATGAACTCGTCGCCCCGGCGGACGAAGATCTGCCGGAACAGATCGTCCTTGTTGGTGAAGAACGAGTACACGGAGCCGACCGAGAACTCGGCCAGCTCGGCCACCTCCTTGAGGGTTGCCTCGTGGAAGCCCTTGCGGCCGAACACCTCCTCGGCGGCGTCGAGGAGCTGAGCCCTGCTGAGGTCCTGGTGCTGCAGCCGGCGCTGCTCGCGGCGGCTCTGCCTGTCGGTGCCCGCGGTGTCGTCCATGGCTGCGGTGTCGTCGGTTCCCGCAGTACCGGTGCCTGCTCCTCGCGCCATTCGGGCCATGCTACGCCCCGTCCGAGCAGTCACGGCCCCACCGAGCGTCCCGTTTGAACCGTGGTTCAACTCCTCGTACGCCCTCCGCGGTCGGTCGCCGAGCTCGACGGCCTCGTGGTCGAGCCGCCGTCGCGGACGCCCGGCCGGGCCGGGGGCCTACGCTTCCCGGGATGGAGGTACGGGCCGCGGGTACGTCCGGCGGCCTGCTGCTGCACGAGGTCGTCGTGGGCGGGCGCCTCGTCGACGTGCGCGTGAGCGACGGCCGGATCACCGAGATCGACCGCCGCCTCACCGGCCACGCCGGCGAGGACGAGGTCGACGGGCGCCGCGGCGCCCTGATCCCCGGCCTGCACGACCACCACATCCACCTCGTCGCCCTGGCCGCCGCCGAGCGGGCCCCGTTCGTCGGCCCGCCCGTCGTGACCGACGGGCACGGCCTCGCCGCCGCCCTGGACCAGGCCCACCGGGCCCTGGCCGACGACGAGTGGCTCCAGGCCATCGGCTACCACGAGTCGGTCGACGGCCCGCTCGACCGCCGGCGGCTCGACACCCTCGTCGCCGACCGCCCGGTCCGGGTGCAGCACCGCAGCGGCGGCGAGTGGGTGCTCAACAGCCGGGCCCTCGCCCTGGTGGGCGCCGACGAGGTGGCGAGCCGTCCCGGCATCGAGCAGGACGACGCCGGCCGGCCCACCGGACGGCTGCGCGGCCTCGACCGCTGGCTCCACGAACGGCTGCCCCAGCCGCCGCCGCCCGACCTCGCGCCCGTCGGCCGGCGCCTCGCCCAGTACGGCGTCACCGGCGTCACCGACGCCACGCCGGTCGTGTCCGTCGACGACCTGCAACCGGTCGCCGACGCGGCCGCGGCCGGCGACCTCCCCCAGCGGGTCGTCGCCACCGGCGCGCCCCGCCTCGCCGCCACCGCCCTCCCGACCCCGCTGGCCGTCGGGCCGGTGAAGCTGGTGATCGCCGATTACGCCCCACCCGCCCTCGATGACCTCGTCCGCTGGATCGCGTCGGCCCACGACGCCGGCCGGCCGGTGGCCGTCCACTGCGTCACCCGGGCCGGCCTCGCGCTCGCCCTCGACGCCGGCGACCGGGCGGGGTTCCGGTCCGGCGACCGCATCGAGCACGGCTCAGTCGTCCCGCCCGACCTCCGCTCGGTCGTCGCCGCCCGGGGCCTGGTCGTCGTCACCCAGCCGGGGTTCGTGGTCGAGCGGGGCGACCGCTACCTGGCCCAGGTCGACGCCGAGGAGCTGCCCCACCTGTACCCGTGCCGCAGCCTCATCGAGGCGGGCGTCCCGGTCGGAGGTGGCACCGACGCGCCGTTCGGCCACCCCGACCCGTGGCGGGCCATCGCCGCCGCGGTCGAGCGCCGGACCTCCACCGGTGCGCCCCTCGGCGTGCGCGAGGCGGTGTCGCCCGAGCGGGCGCTGGCGCTGTTCCTCACCCCGCTCGACGACCCCGGCGGCCTCCCCCGCCAG
>JBKPHT010000433.1:0-16736 GCA_046730015.1 Actinomycetota bacterium | reverse complement strand
GCGCTGCGGCGCTGCGGAGGGGCGGCCTGCCCGGGCGCCGCCCGGCCGGGGCGCAGCAGCAGCGCGCCGGCGGCGCCGAAGGCCAGGACGGCGACGAGGTAGAGGCCGCTGTAGCGGGCCAGGCCCAGCCCGGTCGCAGCCGCGTCCGCCGGCCCGAGGAGGTTGGGCGCCAGCGTGGCCCCGAGGGCGAGGGCAAACATGACCACGCCGAGACTGCGCCCCCGCTCGTCCTCGGGGCCGAGGTCGGCGCCGGCGTAGCGGCTGAGGAACACCGACGCGTTGGCGGGCCCGAGCAGCACGCTGCCGGCCAGCACCAGCGCGACGCTCGATCCGAGACCGCCGGCCAGCGCCGTGGCCGCGCCGACAGCGCCCGCCGCGTAGCCGCCGACGAGCGCGGGGATGCGCCCGACCCGCACCGTCGCCCACGAGATCAGCACCGCGCCCACCGCCGAGCCGGCGACCACGAGGGCGAAGGGGACCCCGGCCAGCGACGAGTGGCCCGCGATGTCGGTGACCAGAAGCGCGCCGCCGGTGCCGCCGGCAGCGAGCCCCACGCCGGCGAACCCGGTGGCCACGGCCAGCGGCACGATCGACGACCGCGGTGCCCCTCGGGCGCCGTCGGTGGGGTGGACGGGCGCCGGGCGATCCAGATCGGTGGCGGTCATTGATTCATCGTAGGAAGGTCCATCGGCGCCGTGAATGGGCGTCGACACCCAATTTCCCTGTTCGAGCATGACAATCAGTCGTATAGTGGCCGTGTGACCTTACGATCGAAAGATCAGCCGGACGACGTCGACTGGCGCATCCTCGACGAGCTGCAGCGCGACGGCCGCCTGTCGTTCAACGAGCTGGGCCGCCGCATCAGCCTCTCCCCGCCGGCCGTGGCCGAGCGCGTGCGCCGCCTCGAGGCGACCGGGGTCATCACCGGCTACCGGGCGGTGGTCGACCCGGCCCGGGCGGGCCACTCGGTGGCCGCCTTCATCCAGATGCGATGCCACAACGACCGGTGCCTGCTCAAGACGTCGACCGCGGACGACTTCCCCGAGATCGTCGAGATCCACAAGCTCAGCGGCGATCAGTGCGTGATGCTGCGGGTCCGGGCCGGCTCGATCCAGCACCTCGAGAGCTTCCTCGAGCGGGTCGGGCGCCACGGCGAGCTGCGCTCGTCGGTCGTGCTGTCGACCCAGTTCGAGGGCCGGCCCGTCGCGGAGCCCGCGGACGACAGCCACGACGTCACGGCGTCGGAGGGGTGGTCGCGCCGGTGACACGACCGGCGGCCTGACCGACCGGGCCCCGATCCGGGGCGGCGCAGGGTCACCGACCGGCGATGTCGGCCAGGCTCATCAGCGCGTAGGGCAGGGCGACGAGGACGAGAGCGCCCGCCACCACCTGCCCGACCCGCACGGCGCCCGGCGACCTCACGACGTCGACCAGCCGGCGCCAGCGGGTCGCGACCACCACCGCCAGCCCGACGACGACGAGCGCGACGGTGACGGAGAACCCGACCACGGCGATCGCCGCCGGGCCCGCGTAGCGGACCAGAACGCGGGGCTCGGTCGAGGGCAGGGGAAGCCACGCGCTCGACCGGGCCGTGATCCCCGCCAGCACCACCCCGAACGCGACGGCGAGGGAGGCGAACACGAGGACCGACAACCACCCCGGGCCGACGATGTCGAAATCGGGGTTGTCGCGGCGGAGCGGGTCGACGGTGGTGCCGAAGACCACGAGGAGGCCGACGCCGAAGACGACGCCGCCCAGCCGGCCGGCGGGCAGCAGGCGGCGGACGACGAGGTACAGCGCGGCGGCGACCACGCCGCCCAGGATCCCGTTGAACAGGATGAAGCCGACGGTGCCCGACGTGGTGATCTGCCCGACGACCTCGTCCGCCTCGGTGATCCGCCCCTGCGCCTCGCTGCCGCTCGTCACCGCCAGGAGCCGCATGCCGAGCCGCCCACCGGCACCGATCACCGTGATCCCGGCCGCCACCCCGGCGACGAGCACCAGCGAGGCGTACCAGGCGAACCGGCGGGCGACCTCGGCCGCGGACAGCTCCCCCTCGGCACTCGGCGCGTCGAACGGCCGGCCGCTCCACGCCACGCCGGCCGCGAGGCCCGCGAGCAGCAGGGCTCCGCACACCGCCATGACCGCCACGGACGGAAGTGTCGCGCGTGACGTCGCGGCCCGTAGTCTCCGGTCGTGGCGCGCACGGGGCAGGATCGGCGGGTCGCCCTTGTCACCGGCAGCACGCGCGGGCTGGGCCGGGCGATCGCCCGGCGGCTGGGTCGTGACGGCTTGGCCGTCGCGCTCAACGGCCTGCACGACGACGCGGCGGCGCGCGAGGCCGTCGCCGAGGTCCGTGCCGGCGGCGGCGAGGCCGAGCTGTTCCCGGCCGACGTGACCGACGAGCGCGAGGTCGCCGCCCTGGTGGCGGCGGTCGCCGACGTCGTCGGGCCGGTCGACGTGCTGGTGGCCAACGCCACCGGGCCCCAGCCCGAAGCGCCGCTCGACGAGGTGGGGTGGGACGAGCACCTGGCCCAGCTCGACTTCTTCGTCCGGAGCCCCGTGCTCGTCGGGCGGGCCGTGCTGCCGGGGATGCGGGCCCGGCGCTGGGGCCGGATCATCCAGGTCGACTCCGAGGTCGCCGACCGTCCCCCGCCCGGCCGGTCGGCCTACGCGACGGCCAAGAGCGCGCAGATCGGGCTCACTCGGGCCTGGGCGCGGGAGCTGGCCCCCTTCGGCATCACGGTCAACACGGTGGCGCCGGGGTTCGTGCCGGTCGAGCGGCACGCCGACGTGCCCGACGAGGTCCGGCGCGAATACGTCGTGTCCGTTCCGGCCGGCCGGTTCGGCACGGTCGACGAGGTCGCCCACGCGGTGAGCTTCTTCGCCTCCGACGCCGCCGGCTTCGTCACCGGGCAGCGGCTCGTCGTGGACGGCGGGCGGGGCCTCGGCTGAGGCCGCCCCCTCACACGACCCGGAGCGTGACGTCGATGTTGCCCCGGGTGGCGTTGGAGTAGGGGCACACCTGGTGGGCGTCGGCCACCACCGACTCCGCCGTGGCGGGGTCGAGGGCGGGGACGTGGACGTCGAGCTCGACCGCCAGGCCGAAGCCGCCGTTCGGGAGCGCGCCGATGCCGACGCTGGCCGACACCTCCGAGCCGTCGACGTCGAGGTCGCGGCGCCCGCCGACGACCTTGAGGGCCGAGTGGAAGCAGGCGGCGTACCCGACCGCGAAGAGCTGCTCCGGGTTGGTCGCGCCGCCGGGACCGCCCATCTCCTGGGGGATCCGCAGGTCGAGGTCGAGGCGCCCGTCGTCGGTGGTCGCGTGGCCGTTGCGGCCGTCGCCGGTGGCGTGCGCGGTGGCGGTGTAGAGGACGTTCAACCCGGTGGTGTCGGTCATGGCGCGGACCTCCGATCGGCCGGCGCTCAGGGTACCGGCGGCGAGGGTGTCGTGTGAGGCCCGATGGCCGGATGCCGGAGCGTCGCCCTCCACGGTGCCGTCAAGGGACGTCAGGCCTCCGCCGACAAGAGGTGACGCCAACGTTAGGTGACGCCAACGTTAGATTTCGGCTAGAACAGGGGCCTCGACGGCTGCACGAGGGGGTCCGCATGTCCGACCTGAACATGCTGGGCGGCGAGGCCGACCCGGCGTCGCGGGCCAATCCGCAGGCGATGTTCAAGGCGCTGCGGGAGGCCGGGGCGGTCGTCGACACCGGCGACGAGGGCGTGCTGCTCGTCGTTGGCGACGCCGAGGTCCGCCACGTGCTGTCCCACCCCGAGGTGTTCAGCTCCGGCGTCGACGCCGTCACGATCGGGCAGGTCCGGCCGCTGATCCCCCTCCAGATCGACCCGCCCCACCACCGCAACTACCGCAAGCTGCTCGACCCCATCTTCGCCCCCCGCCGGATTGCCCTCCTCGAGGACCGGACCCGGTCCCTGGTGCGCGAGCTCGTCGGCGCGGTGGTGGACGACGGCGCCTGCAACTTCCACGCCGCGGTCGCCGAGCCGCTGCCCACCACCGTGTTCCTCCAGCTGCTCGGCCTCCCGGTCAGCCGGGCCGAGGAGTTCCTCCGGCTCAAGGACGGCATCATCCGGCCGCCGGTCAGGACCCAGGAGGAGCGGATCGCCTACACCGCGGAGGTCGGCCGGCGGATCTACGCCGTGCTCCAGGAGGCCATCGACGAGCGCATGGAGCAGCGGTCCGACGACTTCCTGTCCCTGTTCATCGACGCCGAGGTCGAGGGCCACCGGCTCACCAACGACGACGTGCTCGACATCGGCTACCTGTTCTTCCTCGCCGGCCTCGACACGGTGACCGCCTCGCTCGACTGCATGCTCAGCTACCTCGCCCGGCACCCCGACCAGCGCCGGCAGATCGTCGACGACCCGTCGCTGATCCAGCACGCCGTCGAGGAGCTGCTCCGGTGGGAGACGCCCGTGCAGGGCGTCGTCCGGGTCACCACCGAGGACAGCGAGATCGGCGGCTGCCCGATCGGCAAGGGGCGGGTGGTCAACGTGATGCTCGGCTCGGCCAACACCGACGAGCGCTCGTGGGACGACGTCGACACCGTGGACTTCGAGCGGGAGGGCAACCGCCACATCGCGTTCGGCGGCGGCGCCCACCGGTGCCTCGGCTCCCACCTCGCCCGGATGGAGCTCCGGGTGGCGCTGGAGGAGTGGCACGCGGCCATCCCCGACTACCGGGTCCGCGACGGCGTCGTGCTCCGGTACTCCCAGGGGCTGCGGGCGGTCGAGAACCTGGAACTGGTCTGGTGACCGTGCCCGCGGGTGAGCGGCGCCTGCTGATCGACGGGAAGCTCGTCGAGGCGAGCGGCGGTGGCACCTTCGACAACGTCGACCCCGCCACCGAGGAGGTGCTCGGCGCCACCGCCGACGGCACCGCCGCCGACATGGCCGCGGCCGTCGACGCGGCCCGCCGGGCCTTCGACACGACCGGCTGGGCCGGCGACCCCGCCCTCCGCCGGCGGTGCCTCGGCCAGCTGCAGGCGGCGCTGGAGTCCGAGCGGGAGGACCTGCGGGCCGAGCTCGTCGCCGAGGTGGGCTGCCCGGTCCTCGTGACCTACGGCCCCCAGCTCGACGCCCCGCTGCGCGAGGCCCTGACCTGGCCGGCGTCGATGATCGACGAGTTCCCGTGGCGGCGGCCGCTCGGCCCCAAGGACGCCTTCGGCATGGGGGCCGAGTCCGAGCGCGAGGTGTGGAAGGAGCCGATCGGCGTCGTCGGCGTGATCGTGCCCTGGAACTATCCGGTCGAGATCATCCTCAACAAGCTCGGGCCGGTGCTGGCCATGGGCAACACCTGCGTGCTCAAGCCGGCGCCCGACACGCCGTGGAACGCCACCCGCATCGGCCGGCTGGTGGCCGAGCGGACCGACATCCCGCCGGGCGTCGTCAACGTCGTGGCGTCGAGCGACCACCAGGTGGGCGAGGTGCTGACCGGGTCGTCGCTGGTGGACATGATCGCGTTCACCGGCTCGACCGCCACCGGCCGCCGGGTGATGCAGGCCGCCGCGGCCAACCTGACGCCGGTGTTCCTGGAGCTGGGCGGCAAGTCGGTCAACCTCGTGCTCGACGACGCCGACCTGGCGGCCGCGGTCCCGGCCGCGTCGGCCGTGTGCTTCCACGCCGGGCAGGGCTGCGCCATGCCGACCCGGCTGCTCGTACCGCGGTCGCGCTACGACGAGGCGGTCGACCTGGCGGCCTCCGGGTTCGCCGGGGTGACCTACGGCGACCCCACCGACCCGGCCAACCTGATGGGGCCGCTCGTGTCCGAGCGCCAGCGCGACCGCGTGCTCGGCTACATCGAGACAGGGCGGGCCGAGGGCGCCCGGCTGGTCTGCGGCGGCGGCCGGCCCGACCACCTCCCCCGGGGCTGGTACGTCGAGCCCACCCTGTTCGCCGACGTCGACAACGCCATGACCGTCGCCCGGGAGGAGATCTTCGGGCCGGTGCTGGTGGTGATCCCCTACGAGGACGACGACGACGCCGTCCGCATCGCCAACGACAGCACCTACGGGCTGTCGGGGATGATCACCTCCGGCGACCTCGACCGGGCCAAGGCCGTGGCCCGCCGCATCCGCACCGGCACCCTCGGGCTCAACGGGGGCGTCTGGTACGGCGCCGACGCGCCGTTCGGCGGCTACAAGCACTCCGGCATCGGGCGCCAGTGCGGCCTCGAGGGCCTGGAGATCTTCACCGAGACCAAGACGGTCGGCTGGCCGGCCTGACCCACCCGAGGAGGGCACATGCCCGGACCGCTCGACGGGATCCGCGTCATCGAGGTCGCCAGCTGGATGTTCGTCCCGGCCGGCGGGTCGGTGCTGGTCGACTGGGGGGCGGACGTCGTCAAGGTCGAGCACCCCGTCACCGGCGACCCGCAGCGCGGCCTGATCACGTCCGGCCTGCTGCCCGGCGGCGCCGGGGCGGTGAACTTCATGGTCGAGCAGCCCAACCGGGGCAAGCGGTCGGTGGCCCTCGACCTGGCCCACCCCGACGGCCGGGAGGCCCTGCTCGCGCTGGTCGAGACCGCCGACGTCTTCCTCACCAGCTACCTGCCGGGGGTCCGGCGCAAGCTGGGGATCGACACCGACGACCTCCGGGCCCGCAACCCGCGCATCATCGTCGCCCGGGGGTCCGGCGCCGGGCCCAGGGGGCCGGAGGCCCACAAGGGCGGCTACGACGGCGCCGCGTTCTGGGCCCGCGGCGGCATCGGCGCCACGATGCCGGAGCGGGAGGGCGGCTGGCCGCCCGCGCAGCCGACCCCGGGGTTCGGCGACGTGATGGGCGGGCTGGCGACGGCCGGGGCCATCGCCGCCGCGCTGCTGAAGCGGGAGCGGACGGGCGAGCCCAGCGTGGTCGACGTGTCGCTGCTGGCCACGGCGATGTGGCAGATCTCGCCGATGATCGTCGCGTCGAGGCTGTTCGGGTTCTCGAAGATCCCCCAGGGCACCCGGCCGATGTCGTCCAACCCGGGGGTCGGCACCTACCGGACGGCCGACGACCGCTTCGTCAGCCTGATGCTGCTGCAGAGCGACAAGCACTGGGCCGACTTCGTGGAGCGCCTCGGCGTGCCCGACATGGCCACCGACCCCCGGTTCGCCGACTCGGCGGCCCGGGCGGAGAACGCGGCCGAGTGCGTCGCCCGGCTCGACGAGGCGTTCGGCAGCCGGCCGCTCGACCACTGGCGCACGGTGCTCGACGCGTTCGAGGGCGTCTGGAGCCCGTTCCAGACCCTCGACGAGCTGTACGACGACGTGCAGGTGCGGGCGAACGGCTACCTGCCGACGATGACCGCGGGCAACGGCCAGGAGGTCGCGCTGGTGGCCAGCCCCGCCCAGTTCGACGAGGAGCCGGTGGCCGTGTCGCGGGCGCCGGAGCACGGCGAGCACACCGAGGTCGTGCTGCTCGACGCCGGCTACGACTGGGACGACCTGGCCAAGCTGAAGGAGTCCGGCGCCATCGGCTGACTGCGGCCACGCCCCGACGGCCGATCCGTCAGCCCCGGCGGACCTCCCGGTAGGGGACGTCGCGGTCGGCGGCGTGCTCGCGGGGCATGCCGAGCACCCGCTCGCTGATGATGTTCCGCTGGATCTCGTTGCTGCCGCCGCCCAGCGACCCGCCCTGCCGGAACAGCGACGCCTCGGCCTCCCGGCGGGCGGCCGCGGCTGCATCGGTGGCCGCCGCCGCGTCACCCGGTGGCCACGCGGCGGCCGCCCCGCCCGCCAGCTCCAGCCCGATCTCGCAACGCCGTATGTGGGCGGTCGCGCCGAACAGCTTGAGCAGCGAGCCGGCCGGGGGCGGCATGGCCCCGTTGGCCACCGCCTGGGTGACCCGCCGGACCAGCTGGTCGCCGACCAGCTGGCGGATGTGGGCCTCGGCGACCAGCTGGCGGGCGTGGCTGTCGGCGGCGAGGCCCCGGGCCCGGGCGAGCGCGACGAGGCTGCCGTCGGGGCCGGACGCCTCCGGGCCCGGCGACCGCCCGCTCGTGTAGGGCGAAGCGCCGCCGACCGCGTTGCGCTCGTGGACGAGGAGGCGGCTGGCCACGGTCCAGCCGTCGTCGACCTCGCCGAGCACGTCGGCGGCCGGGATCGGCACGTCGGTGAAGAACTCCTGGCAGAACTCCATCGACCCGTCCACCTGCCGGATCTGCCGGACCTCGACCCCGGGCTGGTGGATCCTCATGAGGAACATGGTGAGCCCGCGGTGCTTGGGCACGTCCCAGTTGGTGCGGGCCAGGCACATGGCATAGTCGCTGGCGTGGGCGGCGGAGCTCCAGATCTTCGACCCGTTGAGGACGAACACATCGCCGTCGCGGTCGGCCCGGGTGAGGCAGCCGGCCAGGTCGGACCCGCCGCTCGGCTCGGACAGGAACTGCACCCACAGCTCCTCGCCCCGGAGGATGGCCGGCAGGTGCCGCCGCTTCTGCTCGTGGGTGCCGAAGTCGACGAGCGTGGCGGCCAGGATGCCGAGCGTCGGCACGTTGAACGAGAACGGCATGTCGTAGGGCAGCGACTCCTCGGTGAAGGCCCGCTGGTGCTCGCTCGTCAGCCCCTGGCCGCCGTAGGCCGCCGGGAAGCAGATGCCGGCGAACCCGCCGTCCCACAGCTTCCGCTGCAGCGCCCGCTCGACGTCGCGCCGGCCCTCGTCGACGCGGTCGGCCGGCGGTCCGGTGAGCAGCGGCATGGCCCCGGCCAGCCAGCCCCGGGCCCGGCGGCGGAAGTCCTCGACCGGCTCGATGTCGACCGGCTCCCTGTCGACCGGCTCACCCCCAGGCTGGCTCACGACGCCGCCCCCAGCAGCCGGGTGGCGATCCGCTCGGCGTGCTCGCCGGGGGTCCCGTGAGTGGCCCGGTTCACCGTGGCCCGCCGGAGGTAGAGGTGCAGGTCGTGCTCCCAGGTGACGCCGATGCCGCCATGGAGCTGGACGCAGTCCTGGATCAGCTCGGTGGCGTGGGGGCCGATCCAGGACTTCGCGGTGCTCACCACCTCGCCGGCGTCGGCGGCCCCGGTGGCGACGGCCCGGGCGGCGGCGGTGGCGACCGCGTGGCTCGCCTCCAGCCAGAGCTTGTCGTCGGCCACCCGGTGCTTGAGGGCCTGGAAGGACGCCAGCGGCCGGCCGAACGACCAGCGGTCGCCCAGGTAGTCGACCGTCATCCCGAGGACGTGGTCCATCGCCCCGACCGTCTCGGCGCACTGGAGGACGCAGGCGACCTGCCCCAGCCGCTCGACCTCACCGGCCGCGCGGCCTGCTCGGCCGACCACCGCCGAGGCGGGCACCGGGACGGCGTCGACGCGGACCTCGGCGTAGCGCCGGACGAGGTCGAGCCCGTCGAGCGGGGTGACGGTGAGCCCGGGGAGGTCGGCGGGGACGAGGACGAGGGTGGGGCCCTCGGGTGCCTGAGCCGTGACCAGCAGGTGCTCGGCCTGGGCGCCGGCCTCCACCGGCGAGGCGACGCCGGTCAGCCGGTAGCCGCCGGCCGGGTCGGCCTCGGCGACCACCGGGTCGGGCCCTGTCCAGGCCGCCACCGACTCGCCGGCCAGCAGCCCCGGGAGCGCGGCGGCCTTCTGGGCCGGGCTCCCGGCGGCGAGGGCGGAGGCGACGAGGTTGACCGGCGACAGGGGCCCCGGCGCCACCCGCCGGCCCATCTCCTCGGCCACCAGCACCAGGTCGAGCAGGCCGTGGCCGCTCACGCTGCCGCCCCCGTCGGCCTCGGGCACGAGCAGCGAGGTCCAACCCAGGCCGGCGGCGCGGCGCCAGTAGCCGGCGTCGTAGCCGGCGGGCTCGTGCTCCAGCGCACGGACGGCGGACATCGGGGCCTCGGCCGCCAGGAACCGCCGGGTCGTGTTTAGGAACAGCTCCTGATCGTCGCTCAGCTCCAGCTCCAACGCGGCTCCCTCCGGCGCCTTTCGGCTGCTCGGAGGCGGAGTGTATGGTGATCTAACAGCGATGTCACTTCGCGCCAGGGGGCCCGCGATGCCGTCCCGTCAGCTCGACTTTCCCGTGTTCGACGCCGACAACCACATGTACGAGACACGGGAGGCGCTGACGAAGTACCTGCCCGAGCGGTACGCCGGCGTCATCGACTACGTCGAGGTCCGGGGCCGGACCAAGATCGCCGTCAAGGGCCGGATCAGCGAGTACATCCCCAACCCCACCTTCGAGCGGGTGGCCGCCCCCGGCGCCCAGGAGGAGTACTTCAAGGTCGGCAACCCCGAGGGGAAGAGCCGCCGCGAGATCATGGGCCGGGCCATCGACGCGCTCCCCGCCTTCCGCGAGCCGGGGCCCCGCCTCGAGCTCATGGATGAGCTCGGCCTCGACCGGGCGCTCATGTGGCCCACCCTCGCCAGCCTGGTCGAGGAGCGGCTGCGCGACGACCCCGACGCCACCCACGCCGTGGTCCACGCCCTCAACCAGTGGATGCACGAGACCTGGACGTTCGACTACGAGGGCCGGATCTTCCCCACCCCCGTCGTCACGCTGCCGATCGTCGAGCGGGCGGTCGAGGAGCTGGAATGGGTGGCGGAGCGGGGCGCCCGCATCATCCTCGTCCGGCCGGCCCCGGTGCCCGGCTTCCGCGGCCCCCGAAGCTTCGCTCTACCCGAGTTCGACCCGTTCTGGGAGCTGGTCCAGGAGAAGGACATCGTCGTCGGCATGCACGCCTCCGACAGCGGCTACCAGCGCTACCTCAACGAGTGGGAAGGCGTCCGGGACGACGAGTTCACCCCGTTCGCGGGCGGCGGCGCCTTCGCCGCCATCACCCACGCCGCCTACCGGGCCATCACCGACTCGGTGGCCTCCGCGATCGGCCACGGCCTCTGCACCCGCTTCCCGCGGCTGAAGATCGCGCCGGTCGAGAACGGCAGCGGCTGGGTCCGGCCCCTGCTCGACGACATGGCGTCGGCCTACGCGTTCAACCCTCACCTGTTCGAGGAGGACCCGGTGGCGGTGTTCACGCGGAACGTCTTCGTCCACCCCTTCCACGAGGACGACCCGGTCGGGCTGTGCCGGGCCATCGGCGCCGACAACGTCCTGTTCGGTTCCGACTACCCCCACCCCGAGGGCCTGGCCGACCCTCTCGCGTTCGTCGACGAACTCGCCGGGCTGTCGCCCGAGGACACGGCGAAGGTGATGGGCGGCAATCTGGCCCGCCTGATGAACGTCGCCTGATAGTCCCGTCGCCTGGTCGGTGGCCGAACCCTATCGCCTCGAGATCGCCCGACCGACCCGCGCGCGAGCGTCGGACAGGTCATGGTCCACCCCAAGGGCGCGCGCAGGCCGGCCCGGGGGCCGGCCTGGTCCAGTGTGGGTGCGGTGAGTGTCTTTGCCTCGGGCCGTCAAGGGTCGCTGCGGGACTCCGCTTCGCTCCGTGTCCTCGCTCGGCCTTCGGCCGCCCCTTGACCGCCCTCCCGCCGGCGATGCACCGGACCGGCCCCGATCGCCTGCCGCAACCGGGTTGCCCGAGGCGATAGGGGTCGGTCCCTGGTTCCCGAGGCGATAGTGGTCGGCCCCCGACCCCTATGACCTCGAGATCGCCCGACCGACAGCTATCGCCTCGAGAACGCCCCACCGACAGGCGCCGCCGCGCCCGATCTGGCACATGGATTCGGGGGACGGCCATCGAGTTCGGCGCCCGCCGAACTGGCGGCGATCCCCCGAAGCCATCAGCGCGCGGCGCCGCCAGTTCGGGGGGATTGGGGCCGGCGCCGCGGCGCCGGCCGCACCCCCGGGGTGACCACCGTCCGGAGGGCGGTCAAGGGGCGGCCGCAGGCCGAGGCGAGGAATGCGAAGCATTTCTCGTCGACCCTTGACGGCCCGGGGGCGAGAGACCGCCAGCGACCATGGGACAAGCCAGCCCCTCCGGGGCTGGCTTGCGCGCCGTCGTTGCCCCCACCCCGACCACCAGCCAAAGGGCGGTCTAGGGGCGGCCGCATGCCAGCCGACAGATCGGACCCCCCGGGATGACCACCATCCAGAGGGCCGTTAGCCCTCCCGGCTCAGGAGCATCGCGCCGGCGATCGGGCCGCCGCCGTTGGCGACGGCCGCCACCTCGGCCCCGGGGACCTGGCGGTCGCCGGCCTCGCCCCGCAGCTGGAGGCACGCCTCGTGGACGAACCCGAAACCGTGTAGCCGCCCGGCGGACAGCTGGCCGCCGTGGGTGTTGAGCGGCAGCTCGCCGTCCAGCGCGATGCGCGCCCCGCCCTCGACGAACGGGCCCGACTCCCCCCGGCCGCAGAACCCCAGGGCCTCGAGCCAGGCCATGGCGAGGAAGCTGAAGCCGTCGTACAGCTCGGCCACGTCGACGTCCGCCGGCTTGAGGTCGGTCCGGGACCACAGGTGGGCGCCGGCGTCGCGGGCCGCCATGGTGGTCATGTCGTCGAACTGGTCCCACGACGGCCGGCCCCGCAGCGCCGTGCCCACCGCCTCGACCCGGGCCACCGGGTGGTCGACGGCCGACGCGTGCTCCGCCGCCGACACGATCACCGCGGTCGAGCCGTCGACCGGGGCGTCGCAGTCGTACAGCCGGAACGGCGAGGTCACCATCCGGGAGGCGAAGTAGTCGTCGAGGGTGATCGGGTCGCGGTAGACGGCCTTCGGGTTGCGGCCGGCGTTGCGGCGGGCGTTGATGGCGATCATGGCCAGCTGCTCCGGGGTGGTGCCGTACTCGTGGAAGTGGCGGTGGGCGTTCATTGCGAGCCAGTTGGCCGCCGAGTAGGCCCGGAACGGGATGCTCCACTGCATCGCCCCGCCCATCCGGGGCATGCCCCCCGAGCCGCCGCCCGGACCGCCCCCGATGCCGATGCCCCGGCGGCCGCCCCCGCCCTGCTCGGTCGACTCGGTCACCGTCCGGTACACCAGCACGTGGCGCGCCAGTCCGGCGCCTACCGCCAGGACGGCGTTGACGATCGCCGCCAGCTGGGCCGCGCCCTCGATCCCGCCGCTGTGCCAGCCCACCTGCAGCCGCAGCGCGTCCTGGACCTCGGGCGTGCCCGGCCCGCTGAACCCCGCCCCGGCGCCGCCGGCCGCGCCCGGATAGGTGGCGATCCCGTCGACGTCGGCCACGGTGAGCTGGGCGTCGGCGACGGCGGCCAGGGCGGCGTCGATCGTGAGGTCGAGGCCGGTCCGGCCCAGCCGCTTCCCGACGGCCGACTGGCCGATGCCGGAGATCACCGCCCGGCGCTCGAAATCCGTCATGCCGGCTCGAACAGCGGGAACCAGACGGCGTCGTGCCGCTCGAACGTGACCCGGACGGGCATCCCGATGTGGACCTCGTCCGGCGGGCAGTTGACCAGGTTGCTCGTGAGCCGGAGGCCGTGCTGCTCGGGCAGGGCGACGAGGACGATCGCGTACGGCTCGGTACCGCCGTCCCACGGCTGGTGGTTGACCGTGTACGACCACACCTCGCCCCGGCCGCTCACCGCCTCGGGAACCACATCCCGGCTGCCGCACTCCGGGCACCGGGGCACCGGCGGGTGCAGCCAATACCCGCAGGCCTGGCAGCGGAGGAACCGCAGGCGGCCGTCCTCCCCGGAGGTCCAGAAGAAGCGATTGCCGTCGCCCAGCGCCGGCTGGACGCGGAAGGGCTCGCTCACCGCTTGGCGATGCGCTCGGCCAGCGTCATGGCGGTGACGATGCCCTCGTCCTGGAACTTGCCGGTGCCGTGGCTGACCGGCGTCGTGTCGACGTCGGTGGCCCGCGCCCGCAGCGCCCCGACCGTGGCCTGGTCGCGGGGGATGTGGGCGAACGGGTCGTAGCCGAAGTTCGCCATCGCGTTGCGGTGGGTGATGCGGTCGATGTCCTCGTCGGGCAGGCCGTCGAGGTACTTCATCGCCGTCTCGGGGGCGTGCGGCCAGGTCGAGTCGGAGTGCGGGTAGTCGCACTCCCAGTGGATGTGGTGGGGGTTGAGGTGGTGGCGGACCTCCATCCCCACGGCGTCGTCGATGAAGCAGGTCAGCACGTGCTCGTTGAACACCTGGCTCGGCAGCCTGTCGCCGAAGTCCTGGTTCGTCCACGCCCGGTGGTGCTGGTAGACGTAGTCGATCCGTTCCAGGAAGTAGGGCACCCAGCCGATGCCGCCCTCGCTGAGCGCGACCTTGAGGCGGGGGAACTTGCGGAACACCGGCGACCACACGAGGTCGGCCGCGCACTGGACGATGTTCATCGGCTGCAGGGTGATCATCGTGTCGATCGGGGCGTCCATGGCCGTGATGACCGTCTGGGACGACGAGCCGATGTGCAGGCAGACGACGGTGCCGGCGTCCTCGCAGGCGGCGAGGAACGGGTCCCAGTGGTCGCTGTGCCAGCTGGGCCGGCCGAGCTTCTCGGGGTTCTCGGAGAAGGTCACGGCGTGGCAGCCCTTCTCCGCCATCCGCCGGACCTCTTCGGCCATGAGGTCGACGTCCCAGATCGGCGGGACGGCCAGCGGGATCATCCGCCCCGGGTACGTGCCGCACCAGTCCTCGACGTGCCAGTCGTTGTAGGCCCGGAGGAGCTCGATGGCGACGTCCTCGTCGTCGCAGGTGGAGAACAGCTGGCCGGTGAACCCGGCCAGGCTGGGGAAGTTCATCGAGCCGAGCACGCCGTTGACGTCCATGTCGCGGATCCGCTCGTGGATGTCGTAGCAGCCGGGTCGCATCTCGGAGAACGCGAGGGGGTCGAGCCCGTACTCCTCGGGCACCCGGCCGGCCACGGCGTTGAGCCCGACGTTGGGCAGGGCGGCGCCCTCGAACATCCACACCTCGCGGCCGTTGTCCTGCACCTCGATGCGCGGTGCCCGCTCGGCAGCCCGGGCCGACAGCCGTCCCTCGAACAGGTCGGGGGGCTCGACCACGTGGTCGTCGACGCTCACCAGGACCAGATCGTCGACCTGCATGCCTCGTCCCCCCGAGGGTGAGATGTGACGTACCTGTTAGATAGTAGCGTTCGCCCGATGGACGCGAGCGTGGTGAGGCGGCCGCCCTTCGGGAGCAACCCGCTGGTGGGCGAGCGCGGCACCGACACCCAGCGCCGCATCCTCGGCGCCGCGCTCGAGGTGTTCGCCGAGGCCGGCTACGCCGACGCGCGGGTCGAGCTGATCACCGAGCGGGCCGGCTGCTCGCGCCCGGCCTTCTACCAGTACTTCTCCAGCAAGGACGACGTGTTCTGGACGCTGGCCGGCCGCCTCGGCCACGAGATGGTCGCCCTCGCCGAGCGCCTCGGCCGGGTCACCCCCGACGCCGACGGCGTGGCCCACCTCACCGACTGGGTCGGCCAGTTCATGGCCCTCCACGAGGCCTGGTCGCCCGTCTTCGCCTCGTTCCAGGCCGCCAGCCGCGACCACCAGCCCGAGGCCCGCAGCTCCAGCGGCGTCGCCGACCGGACCGCCGCGGCCCTCCTCCGGGCCTTCGACGCGCCCGACACGCCGGCCAGCGCCACCCTGGTCAACAACCTCGTGTCGGTGCTCATCCGGTGCAGCTTCTACGCCGAGCAGGCCCCCGCCGACACGAGCGCCCGGCCGCTGGTCGAGGGCGTGGCCCAGCTCCTCCACCGGACGCTGGAGGGCCCGATCGAGGGCGTCAACGTCGTCCGCTCCGGCCGCCGCCGGCGGCGGGGCGCGGCGGCCGCCGCACCCGAGCCCAGCGGCGGCGACCGCCCGCTGCGCGCCCGGGGCGAGAAGACCCGGCTCCGGCTGCTCGACGCCGGCGCCGCCGTGCTGCCGGCCCGCGGCTACCACGACGCCCGGGTCGACGACATCGTCGCCGCCGCCGGCGTCAGCCACGGCACCTTCTACCGCTACTTCGACAACAAGGACGACTTCTTCCGTGCGCTGGCCGAGGCCGCCTCGTCGCGCATGATCGACCTCGTCGACGAGCTGGCCCTTGACGCCGCGCCCGACGAGCTCCGGTCCTGGCTGCGGCGCTGGCTCGCCGCCTACCGGGCCGACGGCGGCGTCATCAGCACCTGGCAGGAGATGCGCACCAACGACCAGCTGTCCGCCTTCTCGCAGCAGGTCGCGGCCTCGGTGTTCAGCCGGCTGGTGCGGATGCTGCAGCGGCGCGACTTCGGCAACCCGTGGGTCGACGCCACCACCCTCCTCGCGCTGATCGAGCGGGTGCCGTACAGCGTCTACACGCTCGGCTTCACCAGCGAGGACCGCGCCGTCGAGAACATGCTCGTCACCATCCGGCGCGGCTTCCTCGCCCTGCCCGAGTGATCGCGCCGGCCGACACCGGCACGCCGGCCTGGCTCCGATGACTACCGTCCCGGTCATGCAGGTCGAGGGGGCGACGGTGCTGGTGACGGGCGCGTCGTCGGGCATCGGGGCGGCGCTGGCGACGCTGCTGGCCGAGCGGGGGGCGACTGTCGGCCTCGTGGCCCGCCGGGAGGACCGCCTGGCCGCCGTGCTCGAGCGGTGCCGGGCACACCGGCCGGCGTCGCGGATGTGGGTGTGCGACCTCGGCGACACCGAGGCGGCCGAGCGCCTCGCGGTCCGGGCCTGGGACGAGCTGGGCGGCATCGACGTGCTCGTGAACAACGCCGCGATCCCCCGTCGCCGGCGGGTCACCGACCTCACCCTCGACGAGGTCCGCGAGACGATGGCCGTGAACTTCGAGGCGCCGGTGCGCATGTCGCTCGCCCTCCTCCCCCGCATGCTCGAGCGCGACCGGGGCGTGATCGTGAACGTGTCCAGCTTCGGTGGCCGGGCCGGCATCCCGGGCGAGGCGGCCTACTGCGCCTCCAAG
>JBKPHT010000432.1:0-10034 GCA_046730015.1 Actinomycetota bacterium | reverse complement strand
GCGGCCGTCGGCCTGCTGCTCCGGGGCGGGGGCGACGGCGACGACCCGGCCGGCGGCGGCCCGGCGGGCACGAGCGACGCCACGGAGGCCGCACCCCCCACCGACGCCGACCCCGGGTCGACCGGCGGGGCCCACCTGGCCTGGACCGTCGACCTCAGCGAGGAGACCGCCGGCGCGCCGGTCACCGACGGCCAGCGGGCCTACATCGAGGACTCCACCGGCCGCCTGACCGCCGTCGACATGGCCAGCGGCACGGTCGCCTGGGCGGCCGTCATCGGCAGCGAGGCCAGCAACGTCACGCCGGTGCTGGCCGGGGAGCTCGTCCTCGCCAGCGCCACCGAGCCGTACGTCATCCAGGCGCTGGACGCCGCGACCGGCGCGGTCCGCTGGACCGTCCCCGACCAGTGGTTCTATGAGCAGCCGGCGGTGGTGGGCGACGCGGTCGTGGTGTCGACCGGCTACGAGGCGTTCGCCTACGGGCTGGCCGACGGCGCCGAGCGGTGGCACGCCACGTTCGAGGACGACAACCTGTGGACCGGCCTCGTGCCGGCGGGGGACATGCTGGTGGCGGGCACGAGCGGCGGCCACGTGGTGGGGCTCGACCCGGGGAGCGGCGAGGTGCGGTTCCGGACGCCGATGCCTCGGGGCGACAAGACGATCTGGTCGGTGGCGGTCGTCGGCGGCACCGTGCTGGCCTACGACGACGACAGCTACGTCACCGGCGTGTCGCCGGCGTCGGGCGAGGTGCTGTGGACCCTCGACGCCGAGGCGGCGTTCCCCGGCTCGTTCGCGGCGCTCGGCGCCGACGCCGTGGTGTGGCTCGGCTCGGGTGAGCTGCTGGTGCTCGACCCGGCCACCGGGACGGAGCGGCGGCGGCTCCCGGGCGGCTCCAACGCCATGCACGTGCTGCCGGGGCAACCGCCGCTGCTCGTGGTCGCGGAGATGGGGTCGCTGCGGGCCCTGGCCCCCGACGCCGCCGAAGCCTGGTCTGCCGAGCTGCCGTTGCTGGCCCAGCACGTCGCCTCCGGGGGCGGGGCGCTGATCGTCTCGGACTTCGAGGGCAACGTCGCCGGCTACCGGGTGGCGGCGTGAGTCGGACCGCGCAACCGGGCGCGGTGGGGCCGCCACGCCTAGAGTTCGTCCGATGCGGGTGGTGGTGCTCGGTGCGGGCTTCGGTGGGCTGGAGCTGACGACCCGGCTGTCGGAGGAGCTCGGCGACCGCGCCGACGTGGTCCTGATCGACCGGGCGGCCGGCTTCGTGTTCGGCTTCTCGAAGCTCGACGTCATGTTCGGCCGGGCGCCGGCCGCGGCCGTCCACCACCCCTACCGCGACCTCGTGAAGCCGGGGGTCCGGTTCGTGCAGGCGTCCGTGCTGGCGATCGATCCGGTCGCGCGGCGCGTCGAGACCGACGCCGGCGCCTTCGATGCGGACATCCTGGTGGTCGCCCTGGGCGCCGACCTCGACCCGGGAGCGACGCCTGGCCTGGCGGACGGCGGCCACGAGTTCTACACGGAGGAGGGCGCCTTCGCCCTCCGCGACGTCGTGGCGGCATTCGACGGCGGGCGCGTGGTGGTGGGCGTCACCTCGACGCCCTTCAAGTGCCCGCCGGCGCCGAGCGAGACGGCGCTGCTCATGCACGACCACCTCGTCGGTCGGGGGTGCCGCGACCGCTCCGAGATCGCGCTGGTCATGCCGCTGGGCGTCCCCATCCCGCCGTCGCCCGACGCGTCCGCCGCCCTGCTGGGGGCGTTCGCCGAGCGGGACATCGCCTGGTTCCCCGACCGGATGGTGCAGGCGCTCGACCCGGGGCGCCGCGTCGCCCTGCTCGGCGACGGGACGGAGCTGCCCTACGACCTGTTCCTCGGCGTCCCCGTGCACCGGGCGCCCGCCGTGGTGGAGGACGCCGGTCTGACCGTCGACGGCTGGGTCCCGGTCGACCCGCTGACGCTGGAGACCAGCTTCCCCGGTGTCTACGCGGTCGGGGACGTGACGAGCGTCGGCACCCCGAAGGCCGGCGTGTTCGCCGAGGGGCAGGCGGCCGTGGTCGCCGAGCGCATCGTCGCCCTGGAGCGGGCCGGCGCCCGTGAGGCGGAGTACGACGGCCGCGGCATGTGCTACCTCGAGTTCGGTGAGGGCCGGGTCGGCCGCGTCGACGTGACGTTCGTGAGCGGGGTGGCCCCGACGGGCGGGTTCGACAGCCCGTCCGAGGCGCTCGCGGCCGACAAGGTCGAGTTCGGCGCCAGCCGCATCCGGCGCTGGTTCGGCCGGGACTGGGCGGTGTCGGGCTACTCGGGCGTGACGTAGGCCCCGGCGATCCCGCCGTCGACGAGGAACGTCGACGCCGTGACGAACGACGCGTCGTCGCTGGCGAGGAAGGCCACCGCGGCGGCGATCTCGTCGGGCTCGGCGAAGCGGCCCATCGGCACGTGGACGAGCCGGCGGGCGGCCCGCTCGGGGTCCTTTGCGAACAGCTCGGTCAGCAGCGGCGTGTTCACCGGCCCGGGGCACAGGGCGTTGACCCGGATGCCCTCGCGGGCGAACTGCACCCCCAGCTCGCGGGACATCGCCAACACTCCGCCCTTCGACGCCGTGTACGACACCTGCGAGGTCGCCGCGCCCATCACGGCGACGAACGACGCCGTGTTGATGATCGACCCCCGCCCGACCCGCTGCATGTGGGGGATGGCGTGCTTGCAGCACAGGAAGACCGAGGTCAGGTTGACCTCCTGCACGCGGCGCCACACGTCGAGGCCGGTGTCCAGGATCGAGTCGTCCGCGGGCGGCGAGATCCCGGCGTTGTTGAACGCCACGTCGACCCCGCCGTAGGTGTCGGCCGCCGCCCGGAACAGGGCCTCGACCTCGTCCTCGACGGTCACGTCGACCGGGACGTACAGCCCGTCGACCTCGTCCGCGGCCGCCGCCCCCGCGGCCCTGTCGACGTCGCCCACCACCACCCGGGCGCCCTCGGCGGCGAGGCGCCGGGCCGAGGCCAGCCCGATCCCGCTGCCGCCGCCGGTGACGACGGCGACGCGATCCTGCAGGCGCCCCACGGGCGGCTCCCTCCGGTCAGCCACCCGCGCCGCCGCTGGCCGGAGGGTCGGTGGCGACGAACACGCTCTTGACCTCGGTGAACGCGTCGAGCGCGTCCACCTCGACGCGGGCCGGCCGGGCGGCGGCGACGAGCGCCCGGAATAGACGGGGGTCGTCGCCGTCCTCCGGGTGCCACTGCACGGCGACGGCGAAGCGGCGCCCGGTCACGATCGCGGCCTCGACGGTCCCGTCGTCGGCCCACCCGACGGCCTCGACGCCCCGACCGAGCCGCCGGATGGCCTGGTGGTGGTAGCAGGGCACGCTGAGCTCGGCCCCGAGGATCGCGGAGAGCGGGGTGTCCGGGGCCAGCCGCACCCGGGTGGAGCCCGGCACACCCGGCTCCGGCAGGTGGCCGTCGTGGCCGACGAGCCCCGGCAGGTGCTGGTCGAGCGTCCCGCCCAGGGCGACGTTCAGGACCTGGGCGCCCCGGCAGATGGCCAGCATCGGCATGTCGCGGTCGAGCGCGGCCGCCGCCAGCGCCGACTCCCACTCGTCCCGGTCGGGGCGCGACGGCTGGGTGGCCGGCTCCCGGGCGGCGCCGTAGCAGCCGGGGTCGACGTCGCCGCCGCCGGTCAGGACGAGGGCGTCGAGGGCGTCGAGCGCGCGGGCGGCGGCGGTCGCCACCGGCCCGGCGGCCTCGCGGGGCGGGGGGAGCAGGACGGCCAGCCCGCCGGCGTCCCCCACGGCGGTCACGTAGGAATGGGGGAGGAGCGCGGCCGGACGGTCCCAGGCGCCCCACCGCGCCGACTCGACGTAGGTCGGCATGCCCACCCGGGGCGGCGCCTCAGAGGCGCTCGAACCCACGGCGAAGCTCCCAGTCGGTGACGGCGGCATCGAACGCAGCCTGCTCGACGCGGGCCGCGTTGAGGTAATGGGCGACGACGTCGTCGCCGAAGGCGGCACGCGCCACCTTGCTCTCGCCGAACGCCGCGGCCGCGTCCCGGAGGGTGGCCGGGACCCGGGGCCGGTCGGTGGTGTAGGCGTTGCCGACCAGGGCAGGCTCGAGCGGGAGCTCGTTGTCGATGCCGTGGAGGCCGGCCGCGATCATCGCGGCCACGCCCAGATAGGGGTTGACATCGCCACCAGGGACCCGGCTCTCGACCCGGAGGCCCGGGCCGTGGCCCACCACCCGCAGCGCGCACGTCCGGTTGTCGAGACCCCACGCGACGGCGGTGGGGGCGAAGCTCCCGTCGACGTAGCGCTTGTAGGAGTTGACGTTGGGGGCGGCCAGCAGCGTGAGCTCGCCGAGGCAGGCGAGCTGGCCGGCCAGGAAGTGCTCCATCAGCGGAGAGAAGCCGTGGTCGCCGTCGCCCGCCAGCACCGGCTCGCCCTCGGGCGACCGCAGGCTGAGGTGGATGTGGCAGGAGTTGCCCTCGCGCTCGTCGAGCTTGGCGATGAACGTCAGGCTCATGCCCTCCTGGGCGGCGATCTCCTTGGCCCCCGTCTTGTAGAGGGCGTGGTTGTCGCAGGTGGTGAGCGCCTCGGCGTAGCGGAACGCGATCTCGTGCTGCCCGAGGTTGCACTCGCCCTTGGCCGACTCGACGAACATGCCGGCGCCGGCCATGCCGTTGCGGATGCGCCGGAGCAGGTGCTCCACCCGGGCGGTGCCGGCGAGCGAGTAGTCGACGTTGTACTGGTTGGCCGGCTCCAGGTTCCGGTAGCCGCTCGCCCACGCCGCCTCGTACGTGTCGCGGAACACGATCAGCTCCAGCTCGGTGCCGACGTGCGCCACGAGGTCCCGCTCGGCGAGCCGGTCGAGCTGGCGGCGCAGCACCTGGCGGGGCGAGGGCGCGACGGGCGTGCCGTCCTCCCACTCGACGTCGCAGTGGACGAGGGCGGTGCCCTCGTGCCAGGGGACCGGGCGCAGCGTCGCCAGGTCGGGCCGGAGCACGAAGTCGCCGTAGCCCTTGTCCCACGACGACATGGCGTAGCCGTCGACGGTGTTCATGTCGACGTCGACCGCCAGCAGGTAGTTGCACGCCTCGGCCGCGTGGTGCAGCACCTCGTCGAGGAAGTAGCGGACGTGGCACCGCTTGCCCTGCAGGCGTCCCTGCATGTCGGCCATGGCCAGCAGCACCGTGTCGATGCTGCCGGCCTCGGCCTGCTCGCGCAGCCGCTCGACGGTGAGTGCCGGCTCCTGCGCCGCCATCAGGGGCCGCGCACCGGGGCGACGTAGGGCCGCTCCGGGTCGGCGCCCTGGAGCTGCCAGACCTCGTGGCCGTCGACGGCGAAGACGAGGAACTGGTCGGGGCCGGGATCCTTGGCGTCGCCCCGGTGGAGGATGTAGGCGAGCTGGTCGGCGCCATCCGCGAGGTCGATCCGGAAGGTGACGCCGAAGACGTCCTCGCCGACCGGCCGCAGCGGGTCGGTCCACACCGTCTCCGACGCGGCGCCGGTCCAGACATGGAGGCCCCAGAAGTCCTCGAAGTTCGCGCTCGTCGGGTCGCCGTAGTCGCCGGCGGGCCGGCGGTAGTGGATCGTCGCGAAGTCCTCGGCCGCGCCGCGGGACGGGTGGACGACCTGCTCGCCGGGCTGGAACCAGGCGCTCGGGGTGTCGGTGGGCGTGTACGTGAGGCCGTCGATGCCAACGGCGCCGCCGTCGCTGACCGTCACGGTCAGCGGATCGGCCAGGTCGGGCGGGGTGAGCGTGAACACGGCGCCGTAGTCGTCGAACGCGTCGGGCGCGACGCCGGTGACCACCGGCCCGTCCGGCCCGGAGGCGTCGAGCGTCACCGCCGAGCAGTCGTCGCAGGCGTAGTGGACGGTGGTGTGCCCCTGGGCCTCGGCCTGCGACGTATAGATGTTCGGGTCGCCCTCCCGCAGCCAGATCTCGGGCGTGACGGCCGGGTCGAAGCTGCGGTCGGGGCTGTCGTCGGGGTCCTTGGTGTCGCCCCGGTGGACGATGAAGTTCACCGGGCTCGTGTCGTTGGCCAGCTCCACGAAGGCGAACCGCCCGTACTCGTCCTCGCCGAGGAAGGGCTTGGGGGCGGCCCAGTCGGTGGCCTCCGCGGGGGCGATGGCGTCGCCCCACAGGTGCAGCCCCCAGAAGTCGGCGGCGTTCCCCGTCGTGTGGTCGCCGTAGTCCCCGGCCTGCCGGTTGTAGTGGATGACCGCGTAGGGCGTCGTGGGCGGGGTGGGCTCGGCGACCTCGACGCCGACGCCCACCACCTGGTCGGCGGCGAGGTGGCCCGACAGGTCGTTCACGATGGCCCGGAACGACACCCGGGCGCCGGGCTGGTCGCGCAGCCCGCTCGCGTCCCAGAACACCCGGTACGGGGCGTTGTCGTCGGTGCCGATCGGCACGTAGTCGCCGTCGCCCACCCGCACCGCGAAGGTCACCTCGGCGTACGCGTCGGTGTCGAGCTCCGCGGCGACCTCGACGCGGTCGAGGACCTCGTGCCCGTCCCACGAGTTGGTGCCGAGCACGGCGGTGTCGCCGTGCTCGAGGCTCGTGATGTCGATGCCCGGTGCCGCGTCGCTCGCCGGCATCGCCTTCTTGGCCTTGTAGATCACTAGCCCGAGCGGCGGCACGGTGACCGGCAGGGAGCCACCGGAACCGGTCTGGACGGCCGCGGGCACCGCCGGGCCGGAGGTGGGCTGCGGCGACAGGAGGCGGTACGACGCCCCCGCGGGGGAGTAGGTCGGCACCTCGACCGACGCGTGCGCCTCGCTGTTGTTGAGGGCGACGACGTACTCGATCCGCTCGTCGCGGTCGATGCGCGAGAACGCGTACACCCCGGGGCCGTCGCTGCTGTACCGGTGGATCTGGGCGCCGGACCGGAGAGCGGGGTGGCGCTCGGAGAGGCTGGCGTACCGATCGATCGTCCGGTACAGCGGGTGCTCGCGGTCGAAGTTGTCGTCCGAGGTGGTCTCGTCCGTGCCGATGAGGTCGTTGTCGGCGTACACGGGCACCTCGTTGGCGAACATGTCCTCCCGGGCGTCCTTGTCGCCGCCGTCGCCGGTGAACCCCTGCTCGTCGCCGTAGTAGACGACGGGTTGGCCGCGGGCGAAGAACATCAGGGCGTGCGCCAGCTGTGACCGGGCCAGCAGCTCGGCGTCGTCCGCGCCGGGCTGATCCACCCGCTGGAGGAAGTACCCGATCCGGCCCATGTCGTGGTTCCCGAGGAACGTCGGCATGGCATAGGCGTTGCTGTCGGCGTCGGTGTACCAGTCGTCGGAGGCGAAGAAGTCCCGGAGATCGTCGGTGGCCGCGCCCTGGGAGGCGAAGCCGCGCGCCGCCAGCTGGAAGCCGAAGTCGATCGTGGACTGGAGCCGCCCCCGGGTGGAGAACTCGCTCATGAACGGCGACCCGAACTGCTGGTCGAACACCTCGCCGAAGGCGAAGAACTCGTCGATGCCGCGGGCCTCGGCCGCGGCCAGGATGTCCGGCCCGAAGCGCTGCCAGAACTCCATGTTGACGTGCTTGGTGGTGTCGATGCGGAAGCCGTCGACGCCGAACTCCTCGATCCAGAACGAGTAGATGTCGACCATGCCCTCGACCACCTCGCGGCGCTCGGTCCACAGGTCGTCGAGGCCGAAGAAGTCGCCGTAGAGCGAGTTCTCGCCCGAGAAGCTGGTGTTCCCCCGGTTGTGGTACAGCAGCGGGTCGTTCAGCCAGGCCGGGTTCTTGCTGCCCTCCTCGCCGGTCGGCACGACCGGCAGGTACGGGAACGAGCCGAGGTCGACCTCGGGGAACGAGTAGTCGGGCTGGCCCGAGTAGGCGTAATCGGAGTCGTCGAACGGCACGCCGTCGACGTCGAGGTAGGGGAAGTTCGCCTTGCTCCGGTACCCGGTGTGGCCCTCGAGCTGGATCACGTCGGCGGTGTGGTTGGTCACGATGTCCATGAACACCTTGATGCCGCGCTCGTGCGCCTCGTCGACGAGGCGTGCGAACTCGGCGTTGGTGCCCAGGTGGGGGTCGACCCGGAGGAAGTCGCGGATCCAGTAGCCGTGGTAGCCGGAGGAGTGCCCGTACAGGTTGGTGGAGTCGGGCTGGACGCTCTTGTTGGCGTAGATCGGCCCGACCCAAACCGCGCTGACGCCCAGCTGGTCGAGGTAGGGCAGCTTGCGCCGCAGGCCGGCGAGGTCGCCGCCGTGGTAGTAGCCCTTGTCGCTGGGCAGGTAACCGTGCTCGAGCACGTGCTCCTGCGTGTCGCCGGCCACGCACACGCCGGCGTAGTCGCCGCAGTTGTTGCCGACGTCACCGTCCGCGAAGCGGTCGGGGATGGCGAAGTAGAGCACCTCGTCGACGAACGGGTGGCGGACCGGGTCGCGCACCAGGGCGGCGTCGTCGACCGGCCCGGCCGGGACGACGCTGATCTCCAGCAGATGGCCGACCTGGTCGTAGCTGAAGGTGACGACGTCGCCGGGGCCGCCGACGGTGAAGGGGATGTTCGGCCCGTCCGGCACGCCGCCGGCGCCGTAGTTCTCGGTCCACGCCTGGTCGATGGCCACCTTCGCCTCGTAGTCGCCCGGCGGCAGGGCGTCGGTCGAGAACCGGCCGACGCCGTCGCCGTCGGCGTCCTGCAGCCAGGACCGCAGGCACGCGGGGTCCCAGTCGGCCGCGCAGCCGAGCTCGCTCTGGAAGCTCCCGGGCACGGTGGCGATCACCGACGTCTGGTCGTCGGCGACCCAGTGCGTGCGGCCGTCGTAGAGGAACGTGACCATCGCCGGCGCGGCCAGGTCGAGGACGATGTTGGGGCCGTCCCGCACGGCGCCCGCGCCGTAGTTCTCGTCCCAGGTGCCGTCGAGCGCGGCCTTGTACTCCCAGGTACCGGCGGGCAGCGCGAAGGTCGCCTGCCAGACGCCGTCGTCGGGCTCGAGCGTGAGCCCGGTGACGGCGCACTCCGGCTGCCAGTCGCCGGGGCATCCCAGCTCCTGCTGGAAGCTCCCGGCCACGGTCACGCTCGCCGGCTCCGCCCCCGCCACGCCGGAGGGCCCGGCCACCCCCACCACCGCCGCGGCGAGGCCGAGGACCACTACGAGCACGACCGTTCTGCGCCCCATGGCGGTTCCCCCCGATCCGTCTCAGGTCACGCCGCAAGCTTACGAAAAGATCCCCGCGGCGGCCGGGGGGCGCAGTTGACCGAGCTCGTGGTCCGCCACACTGGCCCCATGAGCGACGACGACACGTTGCGGGACCGCTACGACCTGGTGGTGGTGGGCGGCGGCCACAATGCCCTGGTCGCGGCGGCCTACCTGGGGCGTGCGGGGCTGTCGGTGGCGGTGCTGGAGCGGGCCGACCACCTGGGCGGTGCGGCGGTCAGCGGCCGCGTGTTCCCGGGCGTCGACGCCCGCCTGTCGCGGTACTCGTACCTGGTCAGCCTGCTGCCCGACCGCATCGTCGCCGACCTCGGCCTGGCGGTGACGCTGGCATCCCGGCCGGTGGCGTCGTTCACCCCGGTGCGCCGCGGCCCGGCCCACCTCGGGCTGCTGGTCGAGCGGGAGCCGGGGCCGGCGACGGCCGAGTCGTTCCGGGAAGTCACCGGGTCGGACGAGGAACACGCCGCGTGGTGCCGGTTCTACGACGCCGCCGCCCGGCTGGCACGGGCCGTGGCCCCGACGCTGCTGGAGCCGCTGGCCACCGCCGAGGAGATGCGCGGCCGGGTCGGGGGCGACCTCTGGGACCGGTTCGTCGCCCGCCCGATCGGCGACACGATCGAGGCCAGCTTCCGCGACGACACGGTCCGGGGGGTGGTGCTCACCGACGCCCTCATCGGGACGTTCGCCTCGGCCCACGACGCCACGCTGCGGCAGAACCGCTGCTTCCTCTACCACGTCGTCGGCAACGGGACCGGCGAGTGGCGGGTGCCGGTCGGCGGCATGGGCGCCGTCACCGCGGCGCTCGAGCGCGCCGCCCGGGCGGCGGGCGCCCACCTCGTCACCGGCGCCGACGTGGTCGCCGTCGCGGCCGACGGCCGCGCCGCGGAGGTCACCGCCCGGC
>JBKPHT010000431.1:0-2194 GCA_046730015.1 Actinomycetota bacterium | reverse complement strand
GGCGCCCGCACGCTGCTCGACGTCGCCTGCGGCACCGGAGCCCACCTGGCCCGCCTGGCGCGGTGGTACACGACGGCCGGGACCGACCTCTCGCCGGCGATGCTGGCCGAGGCCCGCCGCCGCTGCCCCGGCACCGACCTGGTCGAGGGCGACATGCGGACCCTCGACCTCGGGCGCCGGTTCGACGCCGTGCTGTGCCTGTTCAGCGCCGTCGGCTACATGGCCGACGCCGGCGAGCTCGACCAGGCCGTCGGCCGGATGGCCGCCCACCTGGAACCCCGCGGCGTGCTGGTCGTGGACGGCTGGATCCGTCCCGCCGAGTGGCGCGATCCCGGCCTCCTCCACGCCCTCGCCGCCGTCTCCGGCGGCCTCGCCGCCACCCGCCTCATCTCCTCCCGCCGGGACGGCGCCAGAACCACCCTCGAGATGCACCACCTGGTCGGCACCCGCGACGACGGGATCGAGCACGTCGTCGAGCACCACCGGCTCACCCTGTTCACCGACGACGAGTACCGGCATGCGTTCCGCACCGCCGGTCTCACCGTGGGCGTCGCGCCCGCCGCCTACCCCGACCGCGACCGCTACGTCGGCACCGCCCCCGGCTGACCTACGCCGCCACGGCCGCCACGATCTCGGGGTCGGCGCAGGCGGCGGCGAACGCGTCGAGCCGGCGGCGGATGTCGCGGCCCAGCAGCCAGACGCCGACGCGGTCGGCCACCGGCGCCAGCCAGGCGGGCCGGATCGTGAAGTTGTAGCGCCAGGTCGCCTCGGTGCCCCCGCCGTCGGCCGCCGGCGAGAAGTTCCAGCCGCCGGAGAACGTCCGGAAGAACCACGGACCGGTCACCATCCGCATGCCGACGTGGGAGGGCGGCCGGAACGTGACGTACTCCGACACCATCGTCAGCCGGTGGCGCGACCGGGTCCAGGTCCGCACCCCCTTGCCCGCCGCCGTGGCCCCGTCGAGCAGGCGCTGCTCCCGGACGAACGGGTCCCACCGGTAGCGGAGCTCGCCGTAGGTCTGAGACAGGGCGAACGCCCGGGCGGGATCGAGCGGCACGGTGACGGTCGACTCGACGCGCGGCATGCCCCCAGTGTCGCCCCTCAGCCGGGAAAGGTCACCGCGCCACCCGCCGCCGCCGACGCGTACAGCGCGTCCACGACCCGGTGGGCCGGCAGGGCCTCGGCGAAGGACGGGTGGGCCGGGACGCCGTCCCGCACCGCGGCCAGGAACGCCGCCGCCGAGTTGGTCGTGGCCGTGTCGCCCGCCGCCGCCACCGCCGCGGCCAGCTCGTCGCCGGCCAGGCACCGCTCCGGCTCGCCGGTGAACCGCCAGCGGACCGGGCCGCCGAAGTCGCCCTCCAGCGCCGCGTACAGCCGGGAGCAGAACACCTCGACCCGGCGCAGGCTCGGGCGCTCCAGCACGTCGTGCCACACCGACGTGAGCGTCGCGGCGGCCCCGCCGGCGAAGTCGAGCCGGGCGACCGCCACGTCGTCGATGCCGGCGTGGCCGTGCACCTCCCGGGTGGTGGCGCTGACCGCCGCCACGGGGCCGAGCAGCCACCCCAGGATGTCGACGTCGTGGATCGAGTGCTCGAGCAGCGTGCCCCGGCCCGCCCGGGCCGCGTCGGTCCGCCACGTCGAGCCGTACATGCCCTGGTCGGGTATGAACTGGTCGTCCCGGAACGCGACCGCCAGGACCTCGCCCGCCCGCTCGTCCCGTAGCAGGTGCCGCAGCCACCGGAACGACGGCAGGAACCGGAGCACGAGCCCGACCTGGTTGACCACCCCTGCCGCTTCGACCGCGGCGACCATGCCCGCCACCGTGGCGCCGTCGGCCGCCAGCGGCTTCTCACAGAACACGGCCACGCCCGCCGCCGCGGCCTTCTCCACCAGGCGGGCGTGCTCCGACGTCCACGTCGTCACGTAGACCGCGTCGACCCGGCCGGGCAGGTCGTCCTCCCCTACCACGGCGCAGCCCGGGTGGCGGGCGGCGAACGCGGCGGCCCGGGCGGGGTCGGGGTCGTAGACGCCCACGATCCGGTGGTCGACGCCGCTCGTGGCCAGCGCGGCGGCGTGGAACCGGCTGATGAACCCGGCCCCGTAGAACCCGACCCCGACCGTCATGCCCGGACCTCCTCCCGGCGGCGCAGGCTAGGTTGACGGCGTGCTGCTGACCGAGATCGACCACGTCGCC
>JBKPHT010000430.1:0-3073 GCA_046730015.1 Actinomycetota bacterium | reverse complement strand
GAAGTCGACGTAGTCCTCCATCGGGATGACGACCTCGTAGACGGCCTCCTCGGCGTTCATCGAGTGGATGCGGGCCTCGAGGTTCTGCTTGACCTTCTTCTCGTAGCCCGACTGGGTGTGGACCACGAACCAGCGGCCGGGCCGGGTGAACGGGTTGTCCACGATCGGCTGCTGGGTCAGCAGCTCGTCGTCGGTCAGCACCTCGAGGTCGGCGTCGGCTTCCGTGTCGGACTCGGACTCGGTGTCCGTATCCGTGTCGACAGCGCTGTCGGTGTCCGCGTCGACAGCGGCGTCGGCGGCCGGCTCAGGTGCCTCGTCGAGGGCGGCCGGCGCGGCGTCGGGAGCCTCATCGGTGGCGGCCTCCGTGGCGGCGGGAGCCTGGGCCTCGGGGGCGGGCACGGCCACGCCGTCGGCCGTGGCGTCGGGATCGGTGAGGGCGTCGGTGAGATCGGTGTCGTCAGGGGGAGTCATCGTTCGAACAGGTTGAAGACGGCCTCGCCGAACGCGAGGTCGAGGAGGGCGATGTAGGTCGTGAGGACGACCACCGTGATCAGCACGATGATCGAGTAGTTGATGACCTCCGGCCGGGAGGGCCAGGCGACCTTGCGCAGCTCACTGCGCACCTCGCGCAGGAACTGGATCGGCCCCGTGCGCTGCTCGCGGGATGCCGGGCGCGGGGCCTGCGGCGCCGGCCGCTTGCGGGCCGTGGGCGCGCCGTCGGCGCCGACCTGGCCCTGCTTCTGCAGCATGCGCTTCTGTTGTCGGTTCATCGCCATGGCGAGACCCTCGGATGGTGGAGATCGGGGACGGACGGGCGCAGGGCAGGAGGGACTCGAACCCCCAACCTGCGGTTTTGGAGACCGCTGCTCTGCCAGTTGAGCTACTGCCCTTTGGGGGTGGAACCGGGCCAGCCTATCCCGTCCCTGACGCGGCAGGACAAAGGCGGCAGAGGCCGCCCGACGAGGGCTTACGGCGCAGCCCGACCGCCCGCGGTCTCCCGCCAGGCACGGTTCGCCTCCTCGAATTGTAATCGGGCGACGTCCAGGTCGTACGGCCGCTCCTCCACCGGGCCGGGCCCCCACTGGCTCCGCGGCTCGTTCACGAAGTCGCCGCCGTAGACGTGGATCGCCCCGGTCAGGCGGCCCAGCGGGTTGGACACGGCGTGGATCGCGTCGTCGCCCAGCACCAGCACGTCGCCCTCGGCGATCTGGCGGCCGCCCGACTCGTCCAGCCCTCGGCGATCGGGGCGGGAGCGGCGGTAGAACGCGTTGTCCTCCTGGCCGGTGTAGATGCCGATCGCCGCCCACATCCGGTGGTCGTGGGGGTAGAGCCGCATGCCCGGCGCCCACACCACGTGCAGGACCGTGAGGTCGGGGCTCTGGTGCAGCAGGGTCAGCCCCCCCTCGGTCGGCGCGAATGCCTCCGCCACCGGGCCCGGGTCGGACAGCGTGCGGTCGAGCAGGTCGCGCACGGCCCGCCGGGGCTCGGTCTCGGCCCCCGCGGCGACGCAGGCGGCCACGAAGTCGTCGATGTCGAACATGGGACCAGCCTCGCGCCCCGGCCGCCGAAAAACCCTTCGCTTCGCGTCGGAGGGACGCTGCGTGTGCTCGCCGCCACCCCCAGGGTGGCAGGTCAGCCGGCGAGGCGGGTGCGGCGGGTGCGGGTGGCGAAGACGATCGCGCCGGCGGCGCCGGCGGCGGTGGCGGCGGCGAGGCCGCCCAGGTACGCGATGCGGCGGCCGGACAGCAGCGAGCGGACGGCGTGGCGCTCGCCGGCCTCCTCGAGGCCGGCCAGGATGTCGGCCAGAAGGCCGGGGGCGGGCTCGAGCACGTCGGTCCGCATCGCCCGCATGGCCCGGAGCAGCTTCCGGTACTGCACGACCTCGGCCTGGCACCGCAGGCACCGCTCGACGTGGCGGCGCTCCGCCCGGCCGAGCAGGGCATCGCCCTCGGCCGCCGCGGCCAGGACGTCGCCCAGGTCCTCACACTGCACGGTCACCACCTCCCTCGTGCGGGAGCCTCAACCCGCACGGGTCTCTCCCTGGCGCCGACCGAAGAGCTGGTCGCGCAGCCTGTTCCTCGCCCGGTGCAGGCGCACCTTGGCGGCCGACTCGGAGATGCCGAGCTCGGCGGCGATGGCCTCGTGAGGCAGGTCGTAGACGTCCCGGAGGATGACCACCGACCGCAGCCGGGGCGGCAGCCCGTCGAGCGCCACCCGGAGCCTGCCGCGCACGTCGTCAGCGTCGGCCCAGAGCTGGGGGTCGTGGTCGGGCCGGGGGTCGGCGACCGGCGCGCCCTCGTCGAGCTCGTCGTGGCGGTGCCGGTTCCGGCGCCCGAGGTGCGTGGCCGCGCAGTTGGCCGTGATGCGGTACATCCAGGTCGAGAACTGCGCGTCGCCGCGGAAGTTCCGCACGCCCCGGAAGGCCCGCAGGTAGGCCTCTTGCACCACGTCTCTCGCATCTTCCTCGTTGCCCGTCAACCGGTACGCGAGCGTGTACGTGTCCGCGTGGGTCACGCGCACGAGCTCGTCGAACGCTTCTCTGTCGCCGTCCTTGGCGGCGGCGACCAGGTTGGCCACCTCACGTGGCATCAGATGCTTCGACTCCTCCGGTGGAGAACGTGTTACGCGACGTTTTCATGACACCGTCGTCGGTGGACGACCATCACACGGCCGTCAGCGGACGGCGACGACCCCGCCGGCAGGCGGGGTCGTCCGGTCGGTCGGTGTGGCGAGACGCGGCCCATCGGACCGTCAGCGGGTCTCCTTGTGGACCGTGTGCTGACGCTCCCAGCGGCAGTACTTCTTCATCTCGATGCGCTCGCGGTCGTTCACCTTGTTCTTGCTGGTGATGTAGTTGCGGCGCTTGCAGGAGGTGCACTCGAGTGTGACGTGCACCCGCTTCTCGTTGGCCTTGGCCATCGGTGACTCCTATTTGAGGATCTTGGTGACGCGGCCGGAGCCGACGGTGCGGCCGCCTTCGCGGATGGCGAACAGGAGGCCTTCGTCCATGGCGATGGGGGCGATGAGCTCCACGGTCATCTCGGTGTTGTCCCCGGGCATGCACATCTCGACC
>JBKPHT010000429.1:0-17953 GCA_046730015.1 Actinomycetota bacterium | reverse complement strand
CAGCCTGTTGGGGTTTGGCTTCACCGGGTGGGTTGGGTGACCGCTGAGGGGGCGTGGGTGGGCGATCGAGGTTGGCCGTGGACCTTCGAGTGGGTCGGTGGCGGGTGGATGGGTCCGTTCAGGCGTATCTGATGCCGTGGCGCCACATTTTGAGCAGGTTGTGGGTGGTGGCGATCAGGCGCCACTCGCTGGTCACGGCGGCCAGGCCGCGTCGTCGGAACCGGGTGATGCCCCGGGCCCCTTTGATCTGGCCGAACACCGGCTCGATGGTGGTGGCCCGGGTCTTGTAGGTGGCCTTGGCGGCCCGGGTGGCCAGCTTGCGTTCCATGCGTTGAGCCCGGGTGGCGTGCGCGGGGATCGGGCCCCGGGTCCCGAGCTTGGTGCGGGTCTTGTTCGGGGCCGGCGGCACCAGCATCTCGGGGCCGTCGCCGTCGTTGTCGTCGAAGATGTCGGGGTGCCAGTAGCCGCAGTCGGCCACCAGCCAGGCGGGCTGGTCGGCGCCGAGGTCCTCGAGCTGGTGGCGCACGGCCCGGGTCATGGGGGCGAACTGGGCGTTGTCGGCCCGGTCCTGGGAGACGTCGGTGGCCACGATGAGCTGGTCGGCGCTGACCGCAGCCTGGGCGTTGTAGCCGGGCCCGAACCCCCGGGGCCCCCGCATGGTGCGACAGTCGGGATCGGTGACATTGGCCTTGCGCTGGGTGGGCGCCGGCGGCTTGGGGGGCCGGCCGCCCCGGCCCGTGCGGTCGGCCAGCTTGGCCTGGTGGGCCGCGGCCGCGGCGGCGTCTTCGGCTTCGATCTGGCGCAACGCCTCGGCGATGCGGGCGTCGCGGCTGGCCGGATCGGCCAGCTCGGGGGGTAGCTCGTCGCCCCGGGCGTCGCCCACGGCCTGGTCGTCGGCGGCGTCGTTGGCCACATGCTCGGCCCGGATGCGGCGGGCCTCGGCCTCCAACCGCTCCCGGGTCAGCGACCGCAACGGCGACGCGTTGGCGCCCACCTTGGTGCCGTCGATGGCCACCACCCCGACCGCTCCCATCCCCGCCGCCACCGCCAGCCGCAACACCTGGGCGAACAGGCCATCCATGGCCTTGCCACTGTCCTTGATGAACCGCGAAATCGTCGTGTGATCCGGCGCCTCATTACCGGTGATCCACCGGTACGGGATGTGCTCGATACAGCACTGCTCGATCCGCCGCGACGACCGCACCCCCTCACACCAGGCCAACAGGACCAACCCCACCAGCATCGTGGGGTCATAGGAACGGCGACCCCGGCCATCGGGGCGCTGCGGCCGCGCGAACCCGCTCAGATCCAGCCGGTCCACCGCCCCCGCCACAAACCGGGCCAAGTGATCCTGCGGGAGCCAGTCATCCAAACTCGGCGGCAACAAGAACTGCTGGGACCTGTCACCGCCCCGGTGAGAGAACGCCACACCGCCATCATCACCACACCGCCACCAAATCGCGAGCACCCCGGCCCATAACGCAACACGCTCGATAAGGGTCGTTCTGTCGCTCCCGGGGATCGACGCCACTGAGGGCGCGGAACGTTACGAGATGGCGACGCCTGCGTACGGGACCGGCCGCTCAACGTAGGATCCGGGCGTGGAGACCGGGACGGTGCGCTCGCTCACCGACATGGTGGCGCAGGCCCGGGAGGGCGACGAGCAGGCGTGGAACGACCTGGTCGCGCGGTACGTCGGCATGGTGCACGCCATCTGCCGGGCCTACCGCCTCAACGGCGACGATGCGGCCGACGTCAACCAGGTCGTGTGGCTGCGCCTGGTCGAGCACCTCGCCCGCATCCGCAACGCCGGCGCCGTCGGCGGATGGATCGCCGCCATCACCCGCAACGAGTGCCTCCGGGTGCTCCGGGCTTCGGGCCGGACCGTGCTCGTCGGCGACGGGGCTGACCTCGACGACGTCGACCCCCGCGACGACGGGGGCATCGACACCGGGCTGCTGGTCTATGAGCGCGACCGGCTGCTGTCGTCCGCCTTCGGCTGCCTCGACAACCGCTGCCAGCAGCTCCTCCGGCTGCTGATGACCGAGCCCCGGCCGAGCTACGGCGAGATCGCCGCGGCCCTCGACATGCCGGTGGGCAGCATCGGTCCCACCCGGGAACGGTGCCTCGAACACCTCCGCAGGCTCATAGGCTGAGGAGCCGGGCGGCCCGACGATCGGAAGGACGGACGCTGGGACGCTGGGACCCTCGGGAGGGCTCGACCACATGACCGTGACCGCAGGGAGGCCGCCGACCGACGACGCGCTCCTGTCCGAGCTGCGACGCGCCGCCACGGTGGCCGACCCGGTGCCGGGCGACTGGCCCGCCGCGGCGTCCGTCGCGTTCGCGTGGTCGGCGCTCCCCGAACGGCCGGCCACCCTCGCGTACGACTCGCTGGCGGGTCGCGACCGGCGGCTGGGCGGCATGCAGGTCGTCGGTCTCGTCCTGCGCGAGATGCGGTGGGTCGCCGGCACCCGGGCGGCCGAGCTCGAGATCGATGTGGCCGTCGACAAGGTGCGCGTCATCGGCCGCGTCTCGCCGGGCCGGGCCGTCGCGGTCGACGCCCTGTGGCCGGAGGGCCGCCGCTCGACGGAGGCCGACGAGACCGGCACCTTCCGGTTCGACGAGCTGCCCCGCCGCCCGCTCTGCCTGGTCGTTCAGGGCGACGGGCCGTTCAAGACCGGGTGGATCCTGAGCTGACCGAGGCCGGCCGCGCCGGGCCCGTCGATGGCCGGGTCCGGAGCGCCGACAAGTAGCCTGCCACCGCATGTCCCGCTCCTTCTGGATCGAGACGCTCGGCTGCCCGAAGAACCAGGTCGACTCGGACAAGCTGACCGGCACGATGCTCGCCGACGGGCTCGTGCCCGCCGGCGCGCCCGAGGTCGCCGACCTGGTGGTGGTCAACACCTGCGCGTTCATCGAGGACGCCCGCCAGGAGTCGGTCGACGTCATCCTGGCCCTCGCCGACCGCAAGGCCGGCCACGCCGAGCTGGTGGTCACCGGCTGCCTGGCCGAGCGGTACGGCGACGACCTGGCCGAGGCGCTGCCGGAGGCCGACGCGGTCACCGGGTTCGGGGTGCCGGTCACGCTCGGCCCCACCGGCGGGCCGGGCCCTGCCAGCCGGGGCGCGGCCCCGGTGCCCTCCCTCGACTTGCTCAACCTGCCCCGCCCGCCCGCCGCGGCCCCGTGGGCCTACGTCAAGGTAGCCGAGGGCTGCGACCGGGCCTGTGGCTTCTGCGCGATCCCGTCGTTCCGGGGCCGCCAGCGCAGCCGCGACCTGGCCGCGGTGGTCGACGAGGCCGATGTGCTCGCCGCCTCCGGGGTCCGGGAGGTGGTGCTGGTGGCCCAGGACCTGGCCGCCTACGGCCGTGACCAGGGCCGGGGCGAGCGCCGGATCGTGCCGCTGGTCGAGGCGCTGGCCGCCCGGGTCGACCGGGTCCGGCTCCTCTACCTGTACCCGTCCGACCTGACCGAGGGGCTGGTCGACACCATCCTCGCCACCGGGGTGCCGTACTTCGACCTGTCGCTCCAGCACAGCTCCGGCCCCCTGCTGCGGCGGATGCGGCGGTGGGGCGACGGCGACCGATTCCTCCGCCGCATCGAGGCGATCCGGGCCCGCCGGCCCGACGCCGCGTTCCGGTCGAGCTTCATCGTCGGCTACCCCGGCGAGACTGAGGACGACCACGACGACCTGCTGCGGTTCGTGGCCGCGGCCGACCTCGACTGGGTCGGCTTCTTCGCCTACAGCGCCGAGGACGGCACCTACGCCGCCGGGCTCGACGGTCACGTCGCCCCCGACCTGGTGGCCGAGCGGCTGGCCGAGCTGCGCGACCTGCAGGACGGCATCACCGCCCGCCACCGCGACGCGCTGATCGGCTCGGTGGTCGAGGTGCTGGTCGACGCCCCCGGCGTGGCCCGCAGCCACCGGGAGGCACCGGAGATCGACGGCATCGTCGCCGTCCCGGCCGGCCTGCCGGTCGGCGCGCTGGTCAAGGTCCACGTCGACGGGGCCGCGGGCCCCGACCTCGAAGCGTCCCCCATCTAGCAGGCCGTGGCCTCCTCGTTCGGACCGTCCGCCCTCGCCACCCCCGCGAACGCGGTCACCGTCTCCCGCCTGCTGCTCGCCCCGGCGCTGTGGGCGATGATCGTGGTGGCGGCCCCGTCGTACCCGGTCCTCGCCCTGTGGATCGCGCTGGCCGCCACCGACGGCCTCGACGGCTGGCTCGCTCGCCGGATGGGGACCACGCGGTCGGGCGCCTTCCTCGACCCGCTGGCCGACAAGGCCCTGGTGCTGGGGGCGATGTGGGCGGTGGTCGCGATCGACGGCTTCTGGTGGCTGCCGGTCGCGCTGATCACTGGCCGCGAGCTGGCCATCTCCGGCTTCCGGTCGTACTGGGGGCGCCGGGGCCTGGCAGTGCCGGCCACCTTCTGGGCGAAGGTCAAGACCGTCGTGCAGGCGGTGGCGGTGGGGCTGGCCCTGCTGCCGCCGGTGGCCGAGGACCAGCCATGGCTGGCCGAGACGGCGCTGTGGCTGGCGGTGGTGCTCACCGTCGGCAGCGGCGCCCAGTACGTGTGGGAAGGCAGCCGGGCGACCGCGTCCGGCGGTGTGCGGGCCTGAGCGGGTCCGGGGAGTGGGGACCTGATGCGTTGCGAGATCGTCGCCGTGGGCACCGAGCTGCTGCTGGGCCAGATCGTCGACACCAACTCGGCGTGGCTGGGCGAGCAGCTCGCGCTGGCCGGCATCGACCGCACCCACGGCCAGGTCGTCGGCGACAACTTCGAGCGCATCGTCGGAGCCCTCCGGCTCGCCCTCGATCGGTCCGACGCCGTGATCGTGTGCGGTGGCCTCGGTCCGACCCAGGACGACATCACCCGCGACGCGATCGCCGAGGTGATGGGGGTGCCGCTGGTCACCGACGACGAGGTGGCCGATCGGATCCTCGAGCGGTTCGCCTCCCGGGGGCGGCGGATGCCGGCCAACAACATGCGGCAGGCGCTGGTCCCAGAGGGCGCCACCGCCATCGCCGACCCCCAGCCCGGCACGGCCCCGGGCCTGATCTGCCCGGTCGGCGACAAGGTGATCTACGCCGTGCCCGGTGTGCCCTACGAGCTGCACGAGATCGTCGGCCGGGCGGTCCTGCCCGACCTGGCCCGCCGGGCCGGCAGCGTGTCGGTCATCCGGTCCCGCACGCTGCGGACCTGGGGCGAGAGCGAGTCGGGCCTGGCCGAGCGCCTGGCCGACCACATGGCCGAGCTCGACGGCGCCGGGCCGGGGGCGCCGACGCTGGCGTTCCTGGCCAGCGGCATCGAGGGCATCAAGGTCCGGATCACCGTCAAGGCCGACGACGACGACACCGCCACCCGCCTGGTCGACGCCGAGGAGAAGGTGGTCCGCGGCTTCGTGGGCGACCTCGTGTTCGGCGTCGACGACGAGTCGATGGAGCACGCGGTGGCGAAGCTGCTGGCGGCCCAGGGCCTCACCCTGGCGGTCGCCGAGTCGCTGACCGGCGGCCTGGTGGCGTCGCGGCTGGTCGACGTGCCCAAGGCGAGCGACTGGTTCCGGGGCGGGGTGGTGTCCTACGCCACCGACGTGAAGTTCTCGGTGCTGGGCGTGCCCGAGGGCCCGGTCGTCACGGCGGAGGCGGCGGCGGCCATGGCCACCGGCGTCCGCCGGCTGCTCGGCGCCGACATCGGCCTGGGCGTGACCGGCGTGGCCGGGCCCGACCCGATGGAGGGCCAGCCGCCGGGCACGGTGTTCCTGGCCGCGGCGATCGGCGACGCCGAGCCGGTGGTTCGGCCGGTCACCCTGCCCGGCGACCGCGAGCGGGTCCGGCAGTTCGCCTGCATCTCGCTGCTCGACATGCTCCGCCGGTTGCTCTGACCGGCCCTGGGACGCGCGGGCGCTGCCGGGCGGGCGGTGCCGGGTCGCCGCCGGTCAGGGCCAGAGCGTGGCGGTGCCCGGCTCCGGCAGGGCGACCCACGTCCGGCCGGGCGTGAGGCGGATCGGCTGGCCGGCGCCGTCGAGGTACTGGGTGGGGGCCTCCAGCGCGGGCTTGACCCAGTGGGCGGTGATGATCTGGCCGCCGGTGAACACCCAGGCGTCGCCCTCGCCGACCGTCTGGGCCTCCCGGATCGGAACCCCGAAGCTGTCGGTCACGTCGCTGTCGGCGTACGGCGTGAACGACACGATGAGGTTCTCCGGCGCGATCTGGACGCCGTCGGCGTCGACGTGGGGCGTGCCCGACTGGCTGCGGCCCCACCCGGTGCCGTTCCACAGGTAGTCGACCGGCGCCGAGCCCGCGCCGATGGCGAACACGATGTTCACCCCGGAGGTCGGCGTGCCGCCGGAGGCGGGCTCGCCGGGGGCCCGGTAGGTGAACAGCTGCGGGGGGACGGTTCCGCCGTAGCCGGCGTTGAACACGTCGATCGTGCTGTTCAGCATCAGGTTGTGGGGGGCCCGCCGGCCGCCGGCCCGGTGGTAGAAGCCGGAGGCGGCGTCATAGCCGACGTCGACGATGCCCGCGTCCCGGATCCGGGCGGCGAAGAACCCGTTGGCCCCCGACCACGCGAACAACGGGGTCCCCAGCGGCTTGAACAGGCCGATGTCCGACGTCCGGGCCGACCGGACGGGGCCGACCGGCATCGCGTCGTTGGAGTGGAAGACGGCCAGGAAACGGGTCACCGCGCCCTCGACCCGCTCCTCGTAGACGACGTCGGCCTGGTTGATGCCGATCTGGGGCCGGGAGGCGGGCTCGACGTTGTCGATCTTGACCGCGAGGGCCGCCCGGGCGGCCACCGCCGGGTCGGTGACAGGGAGGCCGGTGAGCGGGTAGGTGGGCGGCGGCGGGGGCGGGGGAGGGGTGGTGGGCGGGGCCGTGGTGGTGGTGGACGTCGTCGTGGTCGGCGCCGGGTCCGACCCGCCGCCGGCGGTGGCCGCGACGACGCCGGCCACGAGCACGACGACGGCCGTGCCGCCGGTGATCGCCTTGCCGCGGGTGGTGGCCAGGAAGGCCTTGACCTTGTCGAGGAGGCTGGTCGTCGATGAAGATCCGGGGGTTCCGCCGGGGCCTGGTTCAACCACGGGCGAGAGGTTGACGCGCCGGCCGACCCCGACGCCAATCCCGGTCGCACCCGGGTGCCGCCGTCGTGCCGGCGGGGGAGGGCTCCGGCCTCACCGGCCGCACCGGTGCCCGTGGAAGGCTGGGGGCGTGCGCCTGTTCGTGGCGGTGGTGCCGCCCGACGACGTCCTCGACCGCCTCGCCTCGCTCCGGCGCCCGGCCCGGCCCGGCGTTCGCTGGACCCGCCGGGAGCAGTGGCACGTGACCCTCCGCTTCCTGGGCGAGGTCGACGAGGCGGCCGTGCCGGCGGTGGTCGCCGCGCTCGACGCCGCCCCCCTCGACGCCGCCCCGCCCGCCGCCGCCGCGGTGCTCGGCCCACGGGTGGCCGCGCTGGGGCGCCGGGTGGTCCAGATCCCGGTGGCCGGGCTCGACGACCTCGCCGCCGCCGTGACGGCGGCGACGGCGACCGTCGGCCGGCCGCCCGAGCCGCGCCCGTTCCAGGGCCATGTCACCCTGGCCCGGGTGGCCCGGGGCGGCCTGCGCGACCTCGTGGGCGAACCGGTGGCGGCGACCTTCCCGGTGGTCGACGTCCGCCTGGTCCACAGCCGGCCCGGCGGGCGTGGCGGGCCCGTCTACGCCGACGTCCACGTCCGCCCCCTGGGCTGACGCGGCGCCCCGCCGAGAATCCGGCCCGGGATCCTTGAACGAACAGGCGTTCGAAACTACAGTCGTGTCGTTCCCGGGCGGCCCGGCCGCCCACCCCGAAAGTGTCACACCCTGTCCGTAGTGTCCGCTCGTGTCGGGGGCACCCCTCCGAGATCGCTCACGGGACCCGGCCACCGCCGGCCCGCAGCCGCACCACTCCGCACCACCGCAGGAAAGGACCAACCGGTGGATCGACAGAAGAACCTCGACATGGCCCTCGGCCAGATCGAGAAGCAGTTCGGCAAGGGCTCGGTCATGAAGATGGGCGAGAAGGGGACCATGGCCATCGAGGCCATCCCCACGGGCGCGCTCGCCCTCGACCTGGCGCTCGGCATCGGCGGGCTGCCCCGGGGCCGGGTCACCGAGATCTACGGCCCCGAGTCGTCGGGCAAATCCACGCTCGCCATGCACGTCGTGGCCGAGGCCCAGCGCAACGGCGGCATCTGTGCCTACGTCGACGCCGAGCACGCCATGGACCCGATCTACGCCCGGGCCATCGGCGTCGACGTCGACGAGCTCCTCATCTCCCAGCCCGACACCGGCGAGCAGGCGCTCGAGATCACCGACATGCTCGTCCGCTCGGGCGCCATCGACGTCGTGGTCATCGTCTCGGTGGCGGCGCTCACCCCCCGGGCCGAGATCGAGGGCGAGATGGGCGACAGCCACGTCGGCCTCCAGGCCCGGCTCATGTCCCAGGCGCTCCGCAAGCTGACCAGCAACCTCAACAAGTCCGACACCATCGCCGTCTTCATCAACCAGCTCCGGGAGAAGATCGGCGTCATGTTCGGCTCACCCGAGACCACGCCGGGCGGCCGGGCGCTCAAGTTCTACTCGTCGGTGCGGCTCGACATCCGCCGCATCGAGTCGATCAAGGACGGCGTCGAGGTGGTGGGCAACCGCACCCGGGTCAAGGTCGTGAAGAACAAGTGCGCCCCGCCGTTCAAGCAGGCCGAGTTCGACATCATGTACGGCAAGGGCATCAGCCGCGAGGGCTCGCTGCTCGACATCGGCGTCGACCTGGGCCTCGTGAAGAAGTCGGGGGCCTGGTACACCTACGACGGCGAGCAGCTGGGGCAGGGGCGCGAGAACGCCAAGCTGTTCCTGGTCGAGCACCCCGAGGTCATGGTCGAGATCTCCGAGCGCATCCGCTCGCAGCTCGGCATCGGCACCTCCGCCCCCCGAGGCGACGTCGCCCGCAACGGCGACGGCGACGGCATGTCCGCCGCGGACGACGAGCCGATCACCCTCGACGACTGACGCACCGGATCGGGCACCCGGCGCGGCCCGGCGGTGTGGCGGCCGCCGCGCCGCGCCGGTCCCGTCGTCGTCGCAGTCGTCTCCGAGGCGATAGGGGCCGTTCGGTCGTTCCCGAGGCGATAGGGGTCGGGGGCCGACCACGATTGCCTCGGGAACGGCGGATCGACAGCTATCGCCTCGTGAACGGAACGGGCAGGCGACCCCAATCGCCTCGGGAACGGAACGGGCAGGCGGTCACGAGAATCGCCACGGATCCGGTGGGGGAGGGGCGCAGACCGTCGCGTAGCCTGGTCGGGCCGTGACCGAGAAGACGTACCTGGTGCGCACCTTCGGGTGCCAGATGAACGAGCACGACTCCGAGCGCATCGCCGGCCTGCTCGAGGCCGACGGGCTGCGCCCGGCCGCCGGCGTGGACGACGCCGACGTGGTCGTGCTCAACACCTGCTGCATCCGGGAGAACGCCGACAACAAGCTGTACGGCAACCTCGGCCAGCTCAAGGCCCTCAAGCAGCGCCGCCCCGACATGCAGATCGTGGTCGGGGGCTGTCTGGCCCAGAAGGACCGCGACCGCATCGTCGAGCGGGCACCGCACGTCGACGTCGTGTTCGGCACCCATAACGTCCACCGGGCGGCCGAGCTCATCGGCGAGCAGCGGGCCGCCGGGCGCTCAATGGTCGAGATCCTCGACGAGACCGCAGCCGAGGATCACGAGACCTTCCCCAGCGCCCTGCCCGCCCGCCGCGAGGTGCCCTATGCCGCGTGGGTCACCATCCAGATCGGGTGCGACAACTCCTGCGCCTTCTGCATCGTGCCCGCGGTCCGGGGCCCGGAGATCAGCCGCCCGTTCGCCGACGTGGTCGGCGAGGTGGAGGCCCTCGCCGCCGACGGGGTCACCGAGGTCACCCTGCTCGGCCAGAACGTCAACAGCTACGGCCGCGACCTCGCCCTGGCCCGCCGCCGGGCCGGCGAGGACATCCGGGTCCGCCCGCTGTTCGCCGACCTGCTCCGGGCGGTCGGCGGGGTCGACGGCATCCGCCGGGTCCGCTACACGAGCCCCCACCCCAAGGACCTCCGCCCCGAGACCATCGCCGCCATGGCCGAGGTCCCCGAGGTCTGCGAGCACCTCCATCTACCCCTCCAGGCCGGCAGCGACCGCGTGCTCGCCGCCATGCACCGCGGCTACACGGCCGAGCGGTACCTCGACCGCCTCGCCGCCGCCCGCGCCGCCATGCCGGACCTCGCCGTGACCACCGACATCATCGTCGGCTTCCCCGGCGAGACCGACGACGACTTCGCCCGCACCCTCGACGTCGTGGCCGAGGCCGGCTACGACAGCGCCTACACGTTCATCTTCAGCCCCCGGCCCGGCACCGAGGCGGCGGCGCGGACCGACGAGTTCGTGCCCGCCGAGGTGTCCGCCGAGCGGTTCGAGCGCCTGCGCGTCGTCGTCGAGCGCTCCGCCCTGGCCCGCCACCGGGCGCGCCTGGGCCACACCGAGGACGTGTTGGTCGAGGGCCCGTCCCGCAAGGACCCGGCGGTCACGACCGGCCGCACCGACCACAACAAGCTGGTCCACTTCCCGGCTCCCGACGGCCCGCTCCGCCCCGGGACCTACGCCCGGGTCCGGGTCACCGGCGCCGCGCCCCACCACCTGACGGGTGAGCTGGTCGAGGTCACCGCCCCGGCCCGCCACCGCACGCGTATCCCGGTGGCCTCGGCGTGACCCCGGGGCCCTCGGGCGGCGCCCCGGCGCCGCCCGGCACCGCCGCGGCCGCGGCCGCACGCGCGGAAGTGAGCGCGGCGGGCGGCGCCGTCACCGTCGCACCCGAGCCGTTCGACGCGCCCGACGCCGTCTCGCTCGAGGCGGAGCTGATGGCCGACCTCGACGAGCGCTACGCGGCCGACGCCGCCGTCGACGGCGACGATCCGGAGATGGTGGGCCTTCACCGCGTCGTGGTCGAGCAGGTCTCGCCGCCGCACGGGGTGTTCGTCGTGGCCCGCGTCGACGGGGTCGCCGCGGCCTGCGGCGCCGTCCGCCGCCTGATCGGCGGGCCGCCCGACGTCGGCGAGATCAAGCGGATGTACACCCGCCCCGCGGCCCGCCGCCGCGGGCTGAGCCGGGTCATCCTGGACCGGCTCGAGGGCGAGGCGGCCGCCCTCGGCTACTGGCGGGTCCAGCTCGAGACCGGACTGCGCCAGCCCGAGGCCATCGCCCTGTACGAAACCGCCGGCTACCACCGCATCCCCAGCTTCGGCCAGTACGAGGGTGACGAGCTGTCGGTCTGCTTCGCCAAGGACCTACTCGGCGGGGACCCCGGGCCGGCCTGACGTCACAGCGCGTCGATCGGCCCCGGCGGCCCGGTGCGGACGTACCACTCCCACCCGTACACGTCGGCGAAGTGGTCGGCGGGCAGTCGCAGCGCGGACGTCGTCTCCGGGATCTGGCTGGCGTGGGCCGCCATGGCCGCCCGCTTGGCCTCCAGCACCGCCCGGACGTCGACGGCCGCGTCGACGGCGACCGACGGCACCCCGATGTGGGACCGGACCAGGCCCAGGTCGCCGGCGAGGATCGCCTCCTCCACCAGGTGGGTCTCGACGAAGTGCAGGTACTCCCGGTCGATCGTGGCGTCGTAGACGGTGCGGACCCCGGCTGCGGCGGCCGCCCGCCGCCCGATCCGGTGGACCTGGACGTGGTCGGGGTGACCGTAGATGCCGAAGGAGTCGTACACGACCACGGCGCCGGCCCGCTCGGAGGCGAGCACCTCGGCCAGCCGGGCCGCGGCCTCGTCGGGGTCGGCCAACGAGAACGCTCCCGGGGCGTCGTTGGCCGGGTCGCCGGCCATGCCGGAGTCGTGGTAACCGAGCCAGGCGACGCGGGCGATGCCGAGCAGCCGGGCCGCGGCCTCGGTCTCGTCACACCGGCGGGCGGCCAGGGCGCCCGGCGCCGTCGGCGCGCCCGCGGGCGACTCACCGAGCTCTCCCCTGGTGGCGACGACCAGCACGACCCGGTGCCCGGCGGCGGCCAGCCGGACCATCGTCCCGCCGGTGAAGATCGCCTCGTCGTCCGGGTGGGCGTGGACGAACACGACCGTGGCGCGCTCGGGGGTCACCCGCCGATTCTTGCCTCCCCCGGTCGGCGGGCGGGGAGAGCACGGCCGCCCGGCCATCGCGTGCCGGCACCACGGGGGTGCGACGGCTGCCGGTCAGGGCTTGCGCGCAGCCGGGCGACCGCGACCTCGGTCGGGAGCGGGCGGCCGGGTCAGGCGCGCAGCTCCACGGGCCGTCCGAGCGCTCCTTCGAGGGAGTCGGCCGCCGCGGCGACCAGCTGGTGCGACACCTCCGACAGCGCCCGGGCGACGGCCAGCTCCTCGCCGACCAGCGGCATGTGCGGGTCGGTCGGGTTGCGGCGGGCGCGGCCCCAGCCGGAGAAGTCCCGGTCGCGCACCCGGATGCGGGCGACGGCCTCGCAGTGGTCGGCGTCCTCGGTCAGGGCGATGTCGACCCGCAGTGACGACCGGTCGACGAAGCCGGCGCCCTCGGTCTCGACCCGGACGTCGGGTCCCGGGGTGAGCACTGTTTCGTGGTCCGCCCCCTCCCATCGCACCCGCCACCGGTCCCCGGCCGCGCCGCGGACGATCTCGATGACTTCGCCCCGCCGCCGGGCCTGGCCGACCCGGGTTCCCTCGACGACCACGTGGTCACCGATGTGTGCCTCCATGACCACCTCCTCGGGAGACGGTGGGTGTCGTGCCTGGTCCCGACGATACGCCCCGTCCGGGGCGGCCGAAAGGGCCAACGGAGCCGGCCGCGGCGCAGCGAGTACGGTCGGCGGGAGTGCCTGCCCGGCTCCCCACCGCGCCCGGCCCGCCGGACCCGGCCGGCCCCCCGCCCCGCCGGGTGCACCTCGCCATCGTCGGCTCGACGGCGTCGGGCAAGTCGGCGCTGGCCCTCGACCTCGCCCGGGAGGACCGGTCGTTCGAGATCGTGTCGGTCGACTCGATGCAGGTCTACCGGGGGATGGACGTCGGCACCGCCAAGCCGACCCCGGCCGAGCGGGCCGACGTGCCTCACCACCTGCTCGACGTGGCCGACCCCTGGGAGGAGTTCACGCTCGCGCGGTTCGCGGAGCTGGCGCGCGCCGCCGTCGCCGGCATCGAGGCCCGCGGCCGGCGGGCGCTGCTGGTCGGCGGCACGGGCCTCTACCTGCGGGCCGTCGTCGACGACCTCGCCGTGCCCGGCCGGTACCCCGACGTCCGGGATGAGATCGAGCGCGAGCCCGACACGCCCACCCTGCACCGCCGCCTCGCCGACCTCGACCCGGTGGCCGCCGCCCGTATGGAGCCGACCAACCGCCGCCGGGTGGTCCGGGCCCTGGAGGTGACCCTCGGGAGCGGGCAGCGGTTCTCGTCCTACGGGCCCGGCCTGGACACCTACCCGCCGACCCCGTTCCGCCTGGTGGGCGTCGCGCTGCCGCACGAGGTTGTGGCCCGCCGGATCGCGGCCCGCTACGACGAGCAGATGGCCGCTGGCCTGCTGGACGAGGTGGCGCGGCTGGTCGCCGAGCCCCGGGGCCTGTCCCGCACCGCGGCCCAGGCGCTGGGGTACAAGGAGCTCATCGCCCACCTGGCCGGCGAGCTGCCGCTCGACGAGGCGCTCGACCTGGCTGTACGCCGGACCCGCCGGTTCGCCCGCCGCCAGCGGTCGTGGTTCCGGCGGGACCCCCGCGTCCGCTGGCTGGCCGCCATTGACGACCCGGCCGCGCTGCGGGACGGCCTGCGGGCCGAGGCCGCCGCGCTCGACGACCCGGCGACCGGCGTGTGAGGGGGCAATCGGTGGGGACTCCCGGCGCCGGTCGGGCAGACTGGTCGGCGACATGCTCCTGACCAAGCACCACGGGTTGGGCAACGACTTCCTGGTCCTACTCGACCCCGACGGCTCCCACCCCCTGGACGCCGACCTGGCGCGGGCCCTGTGCGACCGGCACACCGGCGTCGGCGCCGACGGCATCATCCGGGCCGCGCCCGCCGGCCGCGGCGACGCGGGCGCGCTGGTCCGCATGGACCTGCTCAACGCGGACGGGTCGCGGGCCGAGATGAGCGGCAACGGCATCCGCTGCCTGGGCCAGGCGCTCGTGCTGGGGTGGCACGGCCTCGGTGGCGACCCGCCCGTCGCCATTCCGATCGCCACGGACGCCGGCCTCCGGACCGTCACCCTCCACCACCGCGACGACGCGGTCACCCACCACGTGTCGGTGGCGATGGGGCAGGCCCGGATCGGCGGCGACGCTCCCGAGTGGACCGGCGGCCCGGTCGGCCGGGCCGTCCGGGTCGACGTCGGCAACCCCCACCTGGTGCTCGACGTCACCGACTCGTCCGGGACGGGCGACGGCGGCGACGCCGAGCTGAGGCGGCTGGGCGAGGCCGTCAACGCCAAGGTCCCCGGCGGCGCCAACGTGCACCTCCTGACCGCGGGCACCGCCGACGGCACCCCCGGGGTCACGATCCGCACCTACGAGCGGGGCGTCGGCCCGACGCGGGCCTGCGGGACGGGCGCCTGCGCGTCGGCAGCCGCGGCCCGGGCCTGGGGCGTGGTCGGCGACCGGGTGGCGGTCGACCAGCCCGGCGGCCGGGCCGATGTTTCGTTCCGGGGCGACGATGTCGTCCTGGGCGGCCCGGCCACGTACGTCGCGTCCGTCGAGCCGGGGACGGCGCCGTGGCGCTGATCGAGCGGGCCTTCCGGGAGAAGATCGTCCTGGTCGGCGTCACCATCCCGCCCGAGTCGGTCGAGGACACCGAGAACTCCGTCGACGAGCTGTCCCTCCTCGTCGACACCGCCGGCGCCGACGAGGTCGGCCGGGTGTACCAGCGCCGGCAGGCACCCGACCCGCCCACCTACGTCGGCAAGGGCAAGGCCGAGGAGCTGCGCGAGGTGGCGCTGGCCACCGACTGCGACACGGTCGTGTTCGACAACGAGCTGACCCCGGCCCAGCAGTTCAACCTCGAGAAGCTGCTCGGCCGGACGGCCATCGACCGGACCGCGGTGATCCTCGACATCTTCGCCCAGAACGCCCACAGCCAGGAGGGCATGGCCCAGGTCGAGCTGGCCCAGCTCCGCTACCGGCTGCCCCGCCTCCGCCGGCGGGCCGGGGCGCTGTCCCAGCAGGCGGGCGGCATGTCGGCCGGCGGCGCCCGCATCGGCACGCGGGGACCGGGCGAGACCCAGCTCGAGGTCGACCGGCGGCGCATCGTCCGCCGCATCCACAAGCTGGAGGGCGACCTCCGGGAGATCGAGCGGCACCGCAGCACCCAGCGCCGCGCCCAGCGGCGCGGCCAGCTCGCGAAGGTCGTCATCGTCGGCTACACCAACGCCGGCAAGTCGACCCTGCTCAACCGCCTCACCGACGCCGGCGTCCTGGTCGAGGACCGCCTGTTCGCCACCCTCGACGCCACCACCCGCCGCCTCAGCCTGCCCGGGGGCGAGACCGTGCTGCTCACCGACACGGTCGGCTTCATCCGCAAGCTGCCTCACCAGCTGGTCGAGGCGTTCAAGTCCACGCTCGACGTGGCGGTCGACGCCGACCTGCTGATCCACGTCGTCGACGCCGGCGCCCCCGATCCCGCCGGCAGCATGGCTGCGGTCCGGGACGTCCTGGTCGAGATCGGGGCTGATCACGTCCCCCAGCTCCTGGCCTTCAACAAGTCCGACCTCGCGGCCGACGCGGCCAAGCGGCTGGTCGACGTGTACGAGGGCTCGGTGGCCGTCAGCGCGGTCACCGGCGAGGGGATCGACCGCCTGCTCGCCACCGTCGGCGACCGCCTACGGTCGCTCGCCACCGTCGTCGAGCTGGTCATCCCCTACGAGCGGGGCGACCTGCTGGCCGCCGCCCACCGGGCCGGCGAGGTGCTGCACGAGGAGGCCGGCGAGGGCGGCATGCACCTCCGGGGACGGTTCGACGACGCGACGATCGGGCGGTTCCGCGGGTTCGTCGTCCCGTGAACGATGATGGCGCCGTGACCCCGACTCCCGGCTTCCGGCCCCCGCCCTACCCCTACGACCGGCTCGACGGGCTCCGCCGCAAAGCCGAGGCGCTGCCCGGCGGCGCCGTCGACCTGTCGATCGGCACGCCCTACGATCCGCCGTCCGACGCGGTCGTGCGGGCGCTGGCGACGTCGGGCGCCGAGCGGGGCTACCCGCCGTCGGTCGGCACCGAGGCCCTGCGCCGTGCCGCGGCCGGCTGGCTGGAGCGCCGGTTCGGCGCCGAGGTCGACCCGGCGCACGTGGCGGCCTGCGTCGGCACGAAGGAGTTCGTGGCCGGGGTGCCCCACTGGCTCCGGCTTCGGACGCCCGACCGCGACACGGTGCTGTACCCAGCGGTGAGCTACCCGTCCTACGCGATGGGCGCCACGCTGGCCGGCTGCCGGGCGGTGTCGTACGACCGGCTCGCGGACGTCGCCGAGGCCGACGCAGCCCGCGCCCTCTGCCTGTGGGTCAACTCGCCCGCCAACCCCACCGGCGAGCTGACCGACCTGCCGGCGGCCGCCCGCTGGGGCCGGGAGCGCGGCGTCCCGGTGCTCTCCGACGAGTGCTACATCGAGTTCACCTGGCGGGGGCCGGGCCGGACGATCGTGTCGGAGGGATCCGACGGGGTCGTGGCCGTCCACTCGCTGTCCAAGCGGTCGAACCTGGCCGGGGTGCGGGTGGGCTTCTACGCCGGCGACCCCGACCTGGTCCACTACCTGTCCGAGGTGCGCAAGCACGCCGGGTTCATGGTCCCGGGGCCCGTGCAGGCCGCCGCGGTCGCTGCCCTGGGCGACGACGCGCACGTCGACGACCAGCGGGGTCGCTACCGCGGGCGCCTCGACCTGCTGGCCGGCGCGCTGGAGGCGGCGGGTATCCCGTGCCCGCTGCCCGACGGGGCGTTCTACCTGTGGGTGCCCGCGCCAGGCGGCGACGCCTGGGCGCTGGCCGAGCGGCTGGCCACCGAGGCCGGCGCGATCGTGTCCCCGGGCGAGTTCTACGGCCCCGGGGGCGCCGGCCACGTCCGGATCGCCGTCGTCCAGCCCGACGACCGGTTGGCGTTGGTGGCCGAGCGATTGGGGGTCGCGGCGGGGGACGTCCCCCATGACACCCCCGCGCCGGGCTGAACACACTGGGGACCATGCAGCCGAGCTATGCCCCGCCGCCGCCCAGCGACGTCGTGGCCGACCGGATGGTGCGGCCGTCCGGGTGGTGGTTCGTCGCCGCCGGCGCGATCGCCCTCGTGGGCATCGGCATCGGGATCGCGGTTGCGGTGACGACGTTCCTCGACTGGATGGACCGGGTCGACGCCTTCGACCGGACCGCGGTGCCCGGCTCCCTGTCGGTCGAGATCACCGACCCCGGCGGCTACTCGATCTACCACGAGTCCGACGACTTCGGCCGCGACCCCGTCTTCCTGCCCGAGCCCGAGGTCGAGGTGGTCGACCCGTCGGGCGCCGAGGTGCCGCTCGACCGCTACACGGCAAGCGTGACCTACTCGACCGGGTCGCACGACGGGCGCGGCCTGTTCACCTTCGACGCCGACGAGACCGGGGTCTACGAGGTCACCGCATCGGGCGAGCCGGGCAGCGTGGTCGCCGTGGGCCAGGGGGTCGGCGACGGCCTGATGCCCGGGCTGCTGGCCGGGATCGCCATCGCCGTCGCGGCGCCGCTGGCCGGTGGGGTGATGGCGATCGTCGTCGGCATCCGCCGGGGCCAGAGCCGCCGGGCGCTGCTGTCGGTGCCCGCACCGTACGTCGGTCCGCCGGGCGCCGGCGCCTGGGGCCCACCGCCTCTGGCGCCGGGGTACGGACCACCCGGCCCCGGCCCCGGCTGGTACGGCCCGCCGGGCGGGCCCGGCGGGTATCCCGCTCCGGGCGGCCCCCGCTGGTATCCCGGGCCGGGCGGCTCCGGCC
>JBKPHT010000428.1:0-27567 GCA_046730015.1 Actinomycetota bacterium | reverse complement strand
GCGTCGAACTCGGCGGTCAGCGCGACGGTCGCGGCCGCCAGCCGGGCCTGCTGGCGACGCAGGTCGACCATCGCCGCGGCCAGGTCGTCGTCGCCGAGCGCGGCCGGGTCGGTGGCCACCAGGGCGTCGACGGCGACCGCCAGGTCGGCGGCAAGGGTGGACGAGGGCGGAGACGGGAGAGCGAACATCTGTTCGCACTCTAGCACCTACAAACCACACGAAATGCACGAGATGCACCAAAAGAAAGCAGAGGCGCGTGTGTGACGGCAACCGGGCGCCACTACCCTCCCCGGGGTGCCAGGGTCGGTTCGGATCACGTTCGCCGCCATCCTCCTGCTGGTCCCGGCGGCCTGTACGAGCGGGGGAGGCGGCTCCGGCGCCACCGAGCGGGATCCCGCTCCGGCGGAGACCACCACGACCGCCCCGCCGACCACCCGGCCGACGACGACGATCCCGCCGACCACCAACACCACCGCCCCGGTCGACGTGAACACGCTTCGCCCGCCGGCGCCGGTGGGGGAGCCGCGGGGCCTGGCCGCCAGGCTCGCCGGCGCCGAGGCCACCCTGCGAGGCGGCACCTCCGGGAGCGCCGGGCCGGCCGACATCGCCACGGCTGCCCTCGCCCAGCAGGCGGCCTACCGCGAGCTCGGGGACCACCCCGAGTGGGACGAGGCGGTGATCACCGCGCTCCCGCCCGAGCTCGGGCCGGTGGTCAGGAGCCACGTGGCCGCCCGCCGCGAGTTCCGGGCCCTCGGCGGCCCGCCGGCTGACATGATGCCGGCCTGGCGGATCGTGGCGCCCGAACCCGCCGACCAACTGCAGGCGTGGTACCAGGAGGCCGAGGCCGAGTTCGGGGTGCCGTGGCAGGTGCTCGCCGCGGTCAACCTGGTGGAGACCAGCCTGGGCCGCATCCGGGGGACGTCGGTGGCCGGCGCTCAGGGCCCCATGCAGTTCCTGCCGTCCACCTGGGCCGCGTACGGCGAGGGCGACATCAACGACACCCGCCAGGCCATCCGGGCCGCCGGCCGTTACCTGGCCGCCAACGACGCCGCCGGCGACCTCGCCGGCGCGCTGTGGAACTACAACCACAGCGACCACTACGTCCAGGGCGTGCTGCTCTACGCCGACCTGATCGCCGAGTACCCCGGGGCATGGACCGGGTTCCACCGCTGGGGCGTCTGGTACACGACGGTGGCCGGCGATCTGTTCCTGCCGGTGGGCTACGAGGCGACCGAGCGGATCCCCGTCGACCAGTACCTCGCGTCGACCCCCGGCTGAGCCGGGGGCCGACGGAGGGAGCGGCGTCAGCCGCGCAGGTCGAGCTCGGCGACGTGCCCGCCCGTGACGTGGACCAACGCCATCGGGATGCCGTCGTCGTCGAGGACCTGGTAGCTGCCGCCCACCACCTGGGGGAACACCGCCACAGGCACCTCGGCGCCCCCGAGGTCCCGGGGGTGCACCCCCGTGTGGAACCGCTCGGCGGGTCGGCCGGCCGGGCAGGCCTCCAGCTCGCCGGAGCGGGTGGTGCCGTCGAGGTACACGATCAGCGCCCCGATCTCGCCCCCGATGTCGACCATCGGGCTGGCGCCCGGGGAGGTGGCCTCCCCGGGCGCCGGACGCCGGTGGACATGAGGGTGGACGTGCGGGTGGGGGTGCTGGTGGGGGTGCTGGTGCGCGTGGACGTGGACGTGGCCGGTCACCGTCACGCCGCCGGGACGTCGTACCCCGCGTAGGGCACGCCCAGGAACGGGAAGTCGTCCAGGAAGTCGCGGTCGGGTGGGAACGTCCCGTCCTCGATGACGTTCACCGCGCCGTCCGGCGTGAACGCCGGGTCGACCAGCGGGAGGGTCGCGCCGGCGACCGCCCGCAGCTCGACGGTGACCACGTCGTCCATGACCCGCCGCCCGTTGGGGAAGCCAGCCAGGTCGCCGCCCAGCAGGCCCAGCCGGTTGGGGTTGGACGAGGGCGGGATGGCCATGTTCAGCCGCAGCTCGTCGGCCTGGGTGGTCCCGGTGAAGTTCTGGAACCCGGGGATGACACCCGACGGGATGCCGGTGAGCAGGATGGCCAGGAGGTCGGCCCGGTCCTTGTTGTAGGCCGCCAGGTTCGGGAACACCCCGGGGTAGAGGACCGGCAGCAGCGCCGCCAGCTCCGGCCGGGCCACGAACTTGGCGAACTCCTTCTCCCGGTCGGGACCGAGGGCGTTCCACCGGTCCTTCTGGGCGAGGGGCACGATGACCTCGTTGAACAGCGGGTTGCCCAGGCGGGACACCTGGACCCAGGGGCCGGCGCCCTTGTTGCCGTCGTCGTCGCGCACCAGGCCCTTGCGGCGGCTGGCCGCGCCCCACACGCCGATGACCGACTTGGGGGAGGCCGGGTCCGTGGGGACATTGCCGTCGCTGGTCAGGTCCGAGATCGGGACCTGGATGGCGATGGTGTGGACGTTGACGTCGGCGAGGGCGTCGACGCCGTTGGCCGCCGCCGTCTTGATGAGGTGGAGGTTCTGGAACGGCCGCAGCGTGCCGAGGTCGAACACGGAGCCGAGGTCGACGTAGAAGCTCTCGGCCCGCTGCCCGCAGAACACCTTCTCACCCCCGGACAGGGTCCGGACGGCGGAGCCGGCGAGCTGGGCGTAGTTCGGGGTGGACCGGGGGCCGATGTTGCAGGGCGGGCAGGGGATGCCCTCGCCCAGCGTCGTCGACCGGGTCGACCGTCCGCGCCGGCGCACCACCTTGGTCACCTTGTAGCTCTGGCGCCGGTTCCAGGTGGCGCTGTCGAGCGCCGTGATGGGGCCGGTGTTGTACAGGAAGGTGTTGGGGTTGGTGTTGACCGTCTCGAACCTGAACTGGTAGCTGACGTTGGGCTTGCCGTCGCCGTCGTTGTCGACGTGGATCTCGTAGAGGACGTCGTCGGCGAACTCGTAGAAGTTCGGGCCGCCGGCGGGGGCCTCGACGGGGATGTAGCTGGTGATGAGCGTGACCGTGTTGTTGTCGCTCACGAAGGCGAAGGTGTCGGTGTTGTCGGCGCACGGGTCCTTGAGGATGCCCGGGGCCTCACGGTGGGAGGACATGGCGGGACCTCACCGGCCCGCCCGCGCCAGGCGGGCGACCAGTCGCTTGTCGGTGAACTCGATGGACCGGTCGCCGATCAGCAGCTCGACCTTCCCCTTCCGTGCGTCGCGCACGGCGAGGAGGGCGGGCCCGGAGAGCCGGTTGATGTCGTGGGCCGACGCCTCGACCGAGTCGTCGGCGGCCGGGCTGGCCCCGGCGGCGAGCGGGTTCCCGAGGACGGCGGCGCCCGCCACCCCGAGTGCGCCCGCCGAGCCCGTCGCGATGAACGAGCGGCGTGAGACGGGTTGCATGGGTTTCCTCCTGTGGCCGGATGGTCCGGTTGCGGGAGGGATTCGGGACCGTGTCGATCCTCGGATGTAGGGGCGCCGCTACGCGCGGGTCGGACCCGTCACGACGGGTCGACCGGTCGCCCCCGGACGGCGGCGAGCACGTCCTCGGCGGCCCGCAGGTGGGTCACGCCGACATCGACGGCCAGGCGGGCGAGGTCGAGGGCGGTGACGGTCCGGGAGGTGCCCTCGACGGTGGCCGTTCGCCTCCAGTCGGACGCCGGCACCGACGCGATGCGGTCGGCCGCCGCGTTGGCCTCCAGTCCCAGCTCGGACAGGCGCTCGTGCACCGCGCCGGTGGGCGCGCCGGGCTTGGGGCGCGCGTCGGGCTCGACGTCTGCCGCGGCCAGGACCGGGTCGTCCAGGGTCAGAACGGTCTGGAGCGCCCGGTCGGCGGCGGAGATGTCCCAGGCGGCGGCGACGATGTGCTCGATCGCAGACCAGCCGCCGTGGGCCCGGTGGGCCAGGTCGTCGGGCGACTCGTCCTCACCCAGGCCGGCGAACAGCCCGCGGTAGCGCCGCTCCAGGCCCCGCAGGGCGACCTCGGCGTCGGACGGGGCCAGCTTGGAGAGGTCCATCTGCCTCGTTCTAGCGCGGCCGCCCGGTCACGACCCGCCGTCGCCCATGAACCCCAGGCCCGGGGGTGTCACGGCGCTCGGCGGAGGGGCGGGGTCGAGCGCGAACACCCGGGTGACGCGACCCTCGGCCTCGAGCTCGGCGGCCAGCCTGAGCCCGGGCGGCGCCCCGCCCTCGAGCAGCGGCAGGAGCTGGGGCCGGAGCCGCCCGGACGACTGCTCGTCGACGACCAGCCAGCGGACCCCGTAGTGGCGGGCGAACGCGAGGATCTCGTCGAGGTCGGCGTAGGGGACCGCGACCGCGGACCGCTCGGCGTAGTGCTCGACGACGAAGCTGCGGGTCATGACCCGGTCGCCCGGCCCCGCCCGGGCCGCCACCCATTCGCCGGCCAGCCGCTGGTCGGTGTGGTCGGCCGGGTGCCACCAGCCCCCCGGGCCGACGAACGCACCGAGGGACGCCGCCAGGCAGACGGCCAGCACGCCGCCGGTGACCAGCCGGCGCCGGGCGCGTGCAACGCCCGCCAGCCCGGCGCCGGCCAGGGCGACGGCCGTCGCCGCGGTGACGACGAGGTAGCGGGGCTGGACGAAGAACGCCAGCGAGGTCGCCACCGGCAGGGCGGCCACGGCCAGCAGGATCCGGGCGGTGCGCGACCGGCGCCTCCGCCAGGCGCCAAGCGCGGCGAGGGCCCAGACAGGCAGTGGCAGCAGCCACCACCCGGCCACGTTCCTGCCGAGCATCGTCACGTTGGTGGCGACGATGGCCGCGTAGCCGGCCGGATCGTCGCGGGCGAGAGCGGGGAGCGACGACCGCTCGGTCGGGAATCGCAGGCCTGACCCGTCGAGGCCGTACAGCACCGCGTCGCGGGCCTCGCGGTCGCTGCGGGCCACGGCGTGCCAGGCCTCGAGCGACGCGTCCTGCGTCTTGGCGGTGACCTGCCAGCGGCCGGTGTGGTCGTGGAGGTAGGACGCGTACGGGACCAGGCAGGCGGCGAGCGGCAGCGCGAAGGCGACCACCAGCCCGGCGGCCGTCCGTGGCGCCCGTCGCAGTGGGAACGCGAGGCCGATCGCCAGCGGCACGGCGAACAGCAGGCCCTCGGGCCGGGTGAGGTAGGCGAGCCCGACGCCGAGGCCGGCCCCCATCGCCAGCGCCGGCCGGGCCGGGCCGCGGCGCCCGGCGGCGGCGACGACCAGCCACACGGTGGTGACGACGAGCAGGGTGTACGGCGCCTCCGAGCCGGCGCCGCGGGCGGCGGGCAGGGTCGCCTGCGCCGGGGCCAGCGCGGCGACCCAGGCGGTCGCGATGCCGCCGGCCGGACCGCCCAGCCGCCGGCCGAGCAGTGCCAGCGGGACGATCACCGCGGTGGCCGTCAGCAAGGTCAGCACGACGGCGCCGGTGTGGGGGTCGCCGAACACGCGGGCCGCCTGGCCCAGCAGGAACGGCACGAGCGGCGGGAAGTGCAGCTCCGGGTGCCCGCCCCGGGCGAACCCGTCGCCGGCCACCAGCGACAGCCCGGAGCGGAGGTAGGCGGTCTCGTCGGTGGTGGGCGCGTCGTCGGTCAGCCCGATGGCGGCCCGCAGCGCCGCCCCGACCAGCACGGCGGCGGCGACGAGCACGACCTCCCGGCGCCGGCCGTCGCCGGCCACCGGGCCAGCGGGCTCCGGCGCGGGCGACGGCGCCGTCGTCATGGACTCGGGGAGCGGTGCGGCCCGCTCCCGCTCCGCCAATCCGGCCCCAGGCATAGCTGCCGACGCTACGGAGACGGGGTGACGGCCAGGCGACCCGCGCCCGTACGAGCGATTGACCTCCGGCGTCGGAACGGCGAACTCCGCGGCCGCGGGCGGCGCCGGTGCCGTCGCCTCGGCGATAGCTTGCCGCCATGTCCATCTACGACGTGTCGATCAACGCCCTCGACGGCCGGCCCGCCGACCTGCACGACTACGACGACAGGGCGGTCCTGGTCGTGAACGTGGCGTCGCAGTGCGGGCTCACGCCCCAGTACACCGGGCTGGAGCAGCTGCACGAGCAGTTCGTCGACCGGGGCTTCAGCGTGCTGGGCGTCCCCTGCAACCAGTTCGGCGCGCAGGAGCCGGGCACTGCCGAGGAGATCGCCACCTTCTGCTCCACGAGCTACGGCGTGACCTTCCCGATGACCGAGAAGGTCGAGGTGAACGGCGACGGCCGCCACCCGCTGTACCAGCAGCTGGTCGGCGTGCCCGACTCCGCCGACGGCCACACGGGCGACATCCGCTGGAACTTCGAGAAGTTCCTCGTCGCCCCCGGGGGCGAGGTGGTGGCGCGGTTCAAGCCCATGGTCGAGCCGACCGCGGACGAGGTCACCGCCGCGGTGGAGAAGGCGCTCCCGCGGTAGGGGCTAGCGGCCGCGGGCGGCGCGCAGCACCCGGCCCACGTCGAGCAGGTGGTGGCTGCCCTCGTGGACCGCGATGAGGGCGAGGTCGAACACCGGCACGGTCTTGCCCTGCCCGGTGAGGCCGGGCAGCTCCCACTCGTCCGCGTTCAGCTCGCTGAGGGTGACCGCAAGGCTGTCTGCGGCGTCGTCGAGGGCGTCGGCGGTCGCCTCCCGCTCCAGCCCGGGCGACGCGGCCGCCACCCGGCCCTCCCAGTCGACGGTCTCCTCGTCCGGGTCGTCCCGGGCCAGCGCGCAGCGCACCCGGTCGTCGAACACCCGGAAGATGTCGGTCACGTGGCCGGCGTACTCCAGCGCCGACCACACGCCGGGCGCCGGCGACCGGCGGACGACCGCGTCGAGGTCCTCGCCGGCCAGCCCCCGGGTCAGCGGCGCCCGGTAACGCCGCCCGAAGGACCGGACCGCGACGACGGTGTCGCCCGGCCGGAGGTCTGATGGATCGAACCCACACTCCTCGCAGCGCTCCACGGCGATGCGCCTCCCCTCGCCCCGCCTCAGGCCTCCTCGGCCACCTCCCGCTTCACGTTGTCGACCAGGTGGGCCGGCAGCACGTCGTAGTGATCGTGGACGGCGTGGAACCGGCCCCGCCCGCCGGTGAGCGACCGCAGCTCGATGGCGTAGCGCGACATCTCCGAGGTGGGCACCAGGGCGAGGACGGTCTGGCGGCCGTCGCCGGTGGTGTCGGTGCCCTGGACGCGGCCGCGGCGGGCGTTCAGGTCGCCCATGACGTCGCCCTGGAGCTCGAGCGGCACGGTCACCTCCACCCGGCTGATCGGCTCGAGGATCACCGGCTGGGCCTGGGCCATGGCCGCCCGGAACGCCAGCCGCCCCGCCACCTTGAACGCCATCTCCGAGCTGTCGACCGAGTGCTCCTTGCCGTCGGTGAGCGTCACCTGCAGGTCGACCACCGGGTAGCCGTAGACGCCGCCCGAGGCCATGGCCTCCTCGATGCCCTTCTGCACTGCCGGGATGTAGCCGCGGCTGATGGCCCCGCCGACGATCTGGTTGACGAACTCGAAGCCGGCGCCGCGGGGCAGCGGCTCCAGGTCGATGACGCAGACGCCGAACTGGCCGTGGCCGCCGGTCTGCTTCTTGTGCCGGCCCTCGACGCCCTTGGCCGCCCCGGTCACCGTCTCCCGGTAGGGGACCCGGACGGGTTCGGTGTCGACGTTGGCGCCGAACTTGCGGGTGAGCTTCTCCAGCGTGATCTGCAGGTGGGTCTCGCCGGTGCCGTGGAGCAGCGTCTGGTGGGTCTCGTCGATCCGCTCGACCCGCAGCGCCGGGTCCTCGTCCACCAGCCGGTGGAGGGCCGGGGCCAGCTTGTCCTCGTCGGCCTGGGTCCGGGGGACGACGGCGACCGCCAGGGTCGGCTCCGGCTGGACGATCGGCGCCACCACCACCGGCTTGCCCCGGGGCGCCAGCGTGTCGCCGGTGACCGTCCCCGCCAGCTTGGACACGGCGCCGAGGTCGCCGGCCACCAACTCGGGGGCGGGCTCCTGGTCCTTGCCGCGGACGGTGAGCAGCCCGTGGAGCCGCTCGTCGTTGCCGGTGCGGCTGTTGACCAGGTGGTCGTCGGGGCGGAGCGTGCCCGACAGCACCCGGAACAGGCTCACCTGGCCGACGTAGGGGTCGGCGATCGTCTTGAACACGAACGCCAGCTGGTCGGCCCCCGCTTCGGCAGGCACCTCGATGGGGTCGGTCGGGGCGTCGCCGTTGCGGCCCGTGGTGATCGTCGCCGGGCGGTCGAGCGGCGACGGGCCGATCTCCACCAGGAAGTCGGCCAGGCGGTCGATGCCGATCTCGCGGGTGGCCGAGCCGATCACCACCGGGAACACGGTCGCCGCCGCGATGCCGTCGTGGAGCGTGCGCTCCAGCTCGTCGAAGCTCGGCACGTCCCCGTCGAGGTAGCGCTCGAGCATGCCGTCGTCGGCCACGACGATGCCCTCGACCAGGTTGTCGTGCACCTGGTGCTCGAGCTCGGCCATGTCGGCCGGGATCTCCTCGGTGTGGGGCACCCCGCCCTCGTAGATGTGGGCCGTGTCGGTGAGCAGGTCGGCGATGCCGCGGAAGCCGGCCTCCTCACCGATCGGCAGCTCGAGGGGGGCGATTCCGGCCCCCAGCCGCTCGCGCAGCTGGGCCAGCGTGGCGTCGAAGCTGGCCCGCTCCCGGTCGAGCTTGTTGACGAACACCATCCGGGGCATGCCCAGGTCCGCCGCGAGCGCCCACGCCTCCTCGGTCTGGACCTCGACGCCGTCCACCGCGCGGACGACGAACACGGCCAGGACGGCGCTGCGGAGCGCGGCGGCGACGTCGCCCATGAAGTCGGCGTAGCCGGGGGCGTCGATGAGGTTGATCTTGTGGTCCCGCCAATCGAATGGGGCGACCGCCAGCGATAGCGAGATGCCGCGTTTGTGCTCCTCCGGGTCGAAGTCGCACACGGTCGTGCCGTCCTCGACCCGGCCCATGCGGGTGATGGCGCCCGCCCGGTGGAGCAGGGCCTCGGCCAGGCTCGTCTTGCCGGCGCCGCCGTGCCCCACCAGGGCGACATTGCGGATCTGAGCCGTCGCGTACCGCTTCACCAGGCTCCCCCTCGGAGGTTGGTCGGCGATCTCGGGCGAGAGTAGCGGGGCTGCCACCTGCTGCGCGGCCCGGCCGGTGTGGTCGTGGGCGCGCCGCGGCCGTTGTTAGCCTTGACGGCCGGTACAGAGACTCCTGGAGATCGACACTCGGAGACCGACATGTTCGACGTACGGTGGCGCGGCACCTTCGAGAAGGGCCTGCGCCCCATCGGTGCCCAGCTCCGGCGCACCGGCATCACTGCCAACCACCTCACCACCACCGGCCTGGTCATGGCCGTCGCCGCCGCGGTCGCGATCGCGAACGGCTCGCTGCGGGCGGGCCTGCTGCTGCTGGTGCTCACCGCCGTGCCCGACGTGCTCGACGGGGCGGTGGCCAAGGCGTCCGGCACGGCGTCGCCCCGCGGCGCGTTCTTCGACTCGGTCGTCGACCGGGTGAGCGACGCGCTGCTGCTGGGCGGCGTCGCCTGGTACCTCGACAGCACCCAGCCGGGCCGGGTGGCGGTGTTGCCCCTGGCCGTGCTGGCGGCCTCGATGCTCATCTCCTACGAGCGGGCCAAGGCCGAGTCCCTGGGCTTCGATGCGCGGGGCGGGCTCATGGAGCGGGCGGAGCGCCTGATCCTCCTGGCCTTCGGCCTGCTGTTCGAGTCGCTGCTCGTGCCCGTGCTGTGGGTCATGCTCGTGCTCACCCTGTTCACCGCCGGCCAGCGGTTCGCCCGGGTGTGGCAGCAGGCCTCGGCGCCGCAGGTCCAGCCCCTGCTCGGCGGCCGGTGGCGGTCCCGCCGGGTGGCCCGGTCGACCCAGCGGACCTGGCGCCGCCAGGTCGTCTCGCCGCGGCGCCGCCGTTGACGGCCGCGCTGTGACGCCGCCGCCCGTCCCGTCCGGGACGTGACGATGGATCTGGTGACCCCGGCCTACCGCGGGGCGTCGACTCTCGCCCGGCTGCTCCCGGCGGGGGTCGTCGACGCGGGCGCGCCCCAGCTGGCGGCGCTGACCGCGCTGCGCTCGTCGGAGCGACGGGCGATGGTCGAGCGCCACCAGCGCCGCATCGACCCCGGCCTGGCCGGCCCGGCCATGCGCCAGCGGGTGCGGGAGGTCTACCGGTCCTACGGCCGGTACTACGGCGACTCGTTCCGCCTCCCCGGCGTCAGCCCGGCCGAGCTCGACGCCCGGCTCACCTACGACGGCTACGAACAGGTCGAGGCCGCCCGGTCGACCGGCACGGGTCCGATGCTGCTCCTGCCCCACCTCGGCAGCTGGGAGTGGGCGGCGTTCTGGCTCACCCGGGTGCGGCACCTCCCGGTCACCGCGGTGGTGGAGCGGATCGACCCGCCGGCCTTGTTCGACTGGTTCGTCGAGTTCCGGGAGGGCATCGGCCTCGAGATCGTGCCGCTCGGGCCCGAGGCGGGGCGCTCGATCGTCGGCGCCATTCGCCGGGCCCGGGTTGTGGCCCTGCTGTGCGACCGGGACATCACCGGCACCGGCGTCGAGGTCGACTTCTTCGGCGAGAAGACCACGCTGCCGTCGGGGCCGGCCGTCCTGGCCCTGCGGACGGGGGCCCAGCTCCTGCCGTCGGCTGTCTACGACCGGGGGCGGATCCACCACGGTGTCGTGCGGCCGCCGGTGCCGGTCGAGCGCCGGGGCTCGTTCCGCGACGACGTCGCCCGCATCACCCAGCTCATCGCCTACGAGCTGGAGGACCTGATCCGGGCCGCGCCCGAGCAGTGGCACATGCTCCAGCCCAACTGGCCCAGCGACCGGGCCGCACGGCGGGTCCGGCTCTGAGCCGGCGTCCCGAGCACCGCACTACTCTGGGCCGGTGCGCATCGGGCTCGTCTGCCCCTACAGCCTCACCGTGCCGGGGGGCGTCCAGGCCCAGGTGACGGGACTGGCCCGGACGTTGCGCTCGCTGGGCGTCGACGTCCGGGTGCTCGCGCCGTGCGACGGCCCGCCGCCCGACGCCGGGGTGACGCCGCTGGGCAAGAGCGTGCCGACCGCCTCCAACGGCTCGTTCGCCCCGCTGGCGCCCGACCCCGCCGCCCAGCTCCGCACCATCCGGGCCCTGCGGGACGAGGCCTTCGACGTGCTGCACCTGCACGAGCCGCTGGCCCCCGGGCCGACGATGACCGCGCTGCTGTTCCGCAACGCCCCGATCATCGGCACCTTCCACCGCTCGGGCGACAGCGCCGCCTACGCGGCCCTGAGCCCGGCCGTCCGGTGGCTCGCCAAGCGGCTCGACCTGCGCTGCGCGGTGTCGAAGGACGCGCTCCGGACCGCCCAACGGGCGGTCGGCGGCACGTACGAGCTGTTGTTCAACGGCATCGAGCTCGAGCGGTTCACCAAGGCCGTGCCGGCCCCGACGACCGACCCGACCATCTTCTTCATCGGCCGCCACGAGGAGCGCAAGGGCCTGGCCGTGCTGCTCGACGCCCTCCGCCTGCTGCCGGCGGACGTCCGGGTGTGGGTGGGCGGCACCGGCCCCCAGACCGAGGCCCTGCGGGCCCGCCACGGCGGCGACCCGCGGATCGAGTGGCTGGGCCGGCTCAGCGACGAGGACGTGGCCGCCCGGATGCGGGGGGCCGACGTGTTCTGCGCGCCGTCGCTGCACGGCGAGTCGTTCGGGGTGGTGCTGCTGGAGGCAATGGCGGCCGGTGCGGTCGTGGTGGCCTCGGCCCTCGACGGCTACACCAACGTGGCCACCGACAGGGTCGACGCCCTGCTCTCGCCGCCCGGCGACGCTGAGGCGCTGGCGGCCGCGCTGCGGCGGGCGATCGACGACGCCCGGCTCCGCCGGGCACTGGTCGCCGCCGCCGAGCATCGGGCCCAGTCGTTCTCGATGGTCCGGCTCGCCGAGGCCTACGTCGAGCGGTACGAGCGACTCGCCTGACCGCCCGCACCGGGATCCGGCGTCCGGCTGCCTAGGATGAGCGGCCGTGACCGTCGTCCTGATCATCGTCCTGGTCGTGGTGGTGCTCCTCGCGCTGTACGGCATCGTGGCCTACAACGGCCTGGTTGGCCTGCGGAACCGCATCGAGAACGCGTGGGCCCAGATCGACGTGCAGCTCAAGCGCCGCTACGACCTGATCCCCAACCTGGTCGAGACCGTGAAGGGCTACGCCGCGCACGAGCGCGAGACCCTCGACGCGGTCATCCAGGCCCGCAACGCCGGCATGAACGCCCAGGGCCCCCACGACCAGGCCGAGGCGGAGAACCAGATCACGGGCGCCCTGCGGTCGCTGTTCGCCCTGTCGGAGGCCTATCCCGACCTCAAGGCCAACCAGAACTTCGCCCAACTCCAGGAGGAGCTGACGGGCACCGAGGGCCGCATCGCCTACGCGCGGCAGTTCTACAACGACACCGTGTACCGCTACAACACGAAGGTCCAGAGCTTCCCGTCCAACGTGCTGGCCGGGACGTTCCGCTTCCAGGAGCGCGAGTACTTCCAGGCCGACGACGAGTCGCGCGGGCCGACCCAGGTCAACTTCTGAGGTGGTGGCGGTCTTCGCCCCCCGGGCCGGGATGTACGACCAGGTCACCTCGAACAAGCGGCGGAGCTGGCTGCTGGTCGCTGGGTTCGCCCTGCTCGTGGGGCTGGTGGCGACCGCCTTCGCCTACCTGATCGGCGGCGGGCCGACCGGCATCGTCGTCGCCCTCGTGATCGCCGGCGCCACCAGCTTCGCGGCCTACTGGAAGTCCGACGCCGTGGCCCTGCGGATGAGCCGGGCCCGGCCCGCCCCGGTCGAGGGGTTCGCCCGCTACCACAACATCGTCGAGGGCCTCTGCATCGCCTCGGGCCTGCCGAAGCCCCGGCTGTACGTGATCGACGACCCCGCGCCCAACGCCTTCGCCACCGGCCGCAACCCCCGCAACGCGGCGCTCGCGGTCACCACCGGGCTGCTGGAGAAGATGAACCGGGTCGAGCTGGAGGGCGTCATCGCCCACGAGCTGTCCCACGTCAAGAACTACGACATCCTCGTCTCGACGCTGGCCGTGACGATGGTCGGCGTGGTGGCGCTGCTCGCCGACCTGGGCGTGCGGATGCTGTGGTGGGGGATGGGCCGCAACTCCCACCGCGACTACGACAGGGACCACGGCGGCGACAGCGGGCCCCTCGCCATCCTGTCGGTGCTCGGCTTCGTGCTGCTGGCGCTGTCGCCGCTCATCGCCACGGTCATGCAGCGGGCCGTGAGCCGGCGCCGGGAGACGCTGGCCGACGTGTCGGGGGTCGAGATGACCCGGTACCCGCCCGGGCTGATCTCCGCCCTCGAGAAGCTGCGGGACGACTCGACGGTCGTCCACGCCACCAGCCACGCCACCGCCCACCTGTGGATCGAGCAGCCCGCGGCCCAGACCGAGGGCGAGGGCCGGATGTCCCGGCTCAACCGGCTGTTCGACACCCACCCGCCGATCGAAGAGCGGATCGCGCTGCTGCGCGAGCTCTGAGAGGCCAGTCCACTCGGGCCCAACTGGCTGGGGAGATGGTCCTGACCGGCCCGTAGAATGCCGGCATGAGCGAGTCGGCGACCTCCGTCCCTGCCCACGACACCGGCACCCAGCGCGTCAAGCGTGGCCTGGCCGAGATGCTGAAGGGTGGCGTCATCATGGACGTCGTCACCGCCGACCAGGCCAAGATCGCCGAGGACGCCGGCGCCGTGGCCGTCATGGCGCTGGAGCGGGTGCCGGCCGACATCCGCCGCGACGGCGGCGTGGCCCGGATGAGCGACCCGGAGCTGATCGAGGGGATCGTCGGCGCGGTGACGATCCCGGTCATGGCCAAGGCCCGCATCGGGCACTTCGTGGAGGCCCAGATCCTGCAGGCGCTCGGCGTCGACTACGTCGACGAGTCCGAGGTGCTGACCCCGGCCGACGAGGCCCACCACATCGACAAGTGGGCGTTCACGATCCCCTTCGTCTGCGGCGCCACCAACCTGGGCGAGGCGCTGCGGCGGATCAGCGAGGGCGCGGCGATGATCCGATCCAAGGGCGAGGCGGGCACGGGCAACATCGTCGAGGCGGTCCGGCACCTGCGGTCGATCCTGGGCGACATCCGCAAGATCACCCAGGCCGACTCCGCCGAGCTCTACGACTGGGCCAAGCAGCTCCGGGCGCCGGTGACCCTCGTGCAGGAGATCGCCGAGTCCGGCACCCTGCCCGTCCCGCTGTTCTGCGCCGGTGGCATCGCCACCCCGGCCGACGCCGCCCTGGTGATGCAGCTCGGCGCCCAGGCAACCTTCGTCGGCTCCGGCATCTTCAAGAGCGACGACCCGGCGCGCCGGGCCAAGGCCATCGTCGAGGCCACCGCCCACTACGACAGCCCCGACATCCTGGCTAAGGTCAGCCGGGGCCTGGGCGAGGCGATGCGCGGCGACGAGATCGCCGGCCTGGACCTGAAGCTCGCCGACCGGGGCTGGTAGCCGACGACGAGACCCCCGGGTCAGCGATCGAGGACGTCGGACTCCCACAGGCCGGCCCGGCCGTAGTCGGTGCCGGCGACGGTGACATGGCCGCGGTCGTCGACCGTGAGGTTGGTGACCGACTGCTCGCCGGGGCCGCCGAGCGCCGGCTCGCCGGTGTCGCGCCGGGAGACGTCGCCCGAGTCGAGCACCCGCCACAGGGCGGCGTCGCCGTCGCCGCCGGCGGTGTCGGTGCCGCCGATCAGCCAACCGCCGCCGGGCACCGCGGTCACGGCGCTGGCCCACTGGTCGCCGCCGCCGCCGAGCGGGCCGGCGTCGTGCTCGGTCCACTTCACGCCGTCCCTCGACGTCCACAGCCGGGCGTCGGTGTCGCCCGACCGGTCGTCGGAGCCGACGATCACGAAGCCGTCCTCGCTGCCGGCGCAGCTGTAGCCGAGCTGGCTGCCCGACCCGGCGAACGACCCGTCCGACGCCGAGCCCACGGTCCAGGCCCCGTCGGCGGCCCGCCGGGACACGATGACGTCGTAGCCGCCGGTCGAGCCGCTGACGCCCACCGCCACGGCGGTGTCGTCGGGGCCCACGCAGACGTCGTTGAGCCGCTGCTCGCCGGCCCCGCCGAGGTTGGTGGTCTCGCCGGTGAGGGTCTGGGCATCGGCCGACACGACCGCGATGGGCTCGGCGTCTCCCTGGTCGTAGGAGGTGCCGACGGCCACGAACCCGTCGCCGAGCGCGGCGGCCGAGTCGAGCGAGCGGCGGCCGTCGCCGCCGGCCGGCGGGACGGTCGGCCAGGGGACCTCGGCCTCCAGCTCGGCGATCGGCAGCGCCATCTCCGCGGACGGGTTGTCGATGTAGGCGAGCAGGCTGTCGTCGATGCGGGGCGGGGTTGCCCCCACCCGCGACCAGGCCTTCCCGTCGGGCGACACCCAGGCCAGCCCGTCGGGCATGTCGTCGCCCGCGACGTCCCGGGTGTTGGCCAGGCCGAAGTCCTCGATGCCGACCGCGGCGAAGCCGCCCTCGTAGGGCACCACGTCCATGACCCGGCCGGCGGCCAGGTCCTTGCTGTCGAGCTCCGTCCACCGGCCGTCGCCGTCCCGCCGCCACACCTGGCCGGTGTACTGCTCCCGGGTGGCGCCCGCGGGGGCCACGAGGTGGCCGCCGGCGGCGAGGGTGGCGTCCTCCCCCTCGGCCACGGCGGTGGCGAACGGCCGGGCGCCGCCGGTGGGGAAGGCGTCGCCCGTGGCGTCCTCCCAGCGCGTCCTCAGCACCACCACCGACGGCCCGGACCCGACCGCTACCGTGAGGCCGTCGACCTGGACGGCGTCGTCGAGGCGGATGCCGTCCTCGAACAGGCCGCCGTGGATGGGGTTGGGCAGGGTGGTCCAGGTGAGGCCGCCGTCGCCGGACCGCCACACGTGGGGGCGCCACTCGTCGCCCCCGGCGGCCAGGATGCCCTGGTCGTCGACTGTCAGCGAGCGGACGGTCAGGTCCTCGGTGGCGTTCCGGCTGTCGTCGTTGAGCGGCAGCGCGCCGGTGCTCGGGTCCCAGGTCCGGCCGTCGGCCGACCGCCAGGTGACCGGCTGGGCCTGGCCGGTGCCGACGTCGGCGTAGCCGCCGGCGATGACGCCGGCGCCGGTGTCGGCGACGCTGGCCAGCTCCTGGCGCCCGGGGCCGCCGATGGTCGGGGCGTCGAGCTGCTCCCAGCTGGAGCCGTCGGCCGAGTACCAGGCCAGGCCGTCCTGCTCGCCGTCGACGGTGCGGGAGCCGACGGCCACGAACCCGGAGCCGACGGCCGCGACGTCGCGCACCGCCTCCTCGCCGGTGGCGTCGAAGGTGCCGCCGGGGCCGCCGTCGACCGACGTCCACGACTCGCCGTCCTTGCTGAACCACAGGCGGGCCCGGACCTCGCCCCACACGTTCTCGCCGCCGGCCACGACCGTGCCGCCGGCGCCGGATGCCACGTCGAAGGCCCACTGCTCGTGCTCGCCGCCGAGGGCCTCGGGGGCGCTGCGCTCCCAGTCGTCGCCGTCCTGGCGCCAGACGGCGGCGTCGGAGCCGGCCCCGTCCCCGATGCGGCCGACGGCCAGCACGCCGTCGTCGGTGGTCGTGACGGCAGTCAGCGCCTCGCTGACGTCGCCGTCAGCGGGCTTGATCGTCGCCCGCTCCCAACGCCGGCCGTCGTCCGCGGTCCACACCGCGGCTGCCGTCGTGCCGCGGTCGGGGTCGTAGAGCGAGCCCACGATCGTCCACGGCTCGCCCTCGCCCTCGGGCGGCATCAGGTCGGCGATCGAGGACACCGGCTCCTCGTAGGCCAGCGACGCCCCCGAGGCCCGGGTGAACGTCGCCTCGAGGTCGTCCTGGGCCGACGACGACCCGGTCGAGCACGCCGCCGCAGCCAGCCCGGCCACCACCGCTCCCGCCAGGGCGGCACGAGCCCGACCCCGGCGCCGGGGCGCGGGGGGAGCCGGGCTCAGCTGTGCGCGGGTTCTGGCGTGCACGGAGATCCTCCGGTCGTCGGTTGTCGGCCCCCCGCCCTGCGTCCCAGTCGAGGGAGATTCTCCTCGTTCGGGGGTGGGCCCGTACAATCGGTCCGTCATGCGTACAGGAACGAGGCCCCCAGGTGAAGGTGGGCGTGCTCGCACTGCAGGGTGCGTCGGCCCGGCATGCCGACATGCTCGCGCGCCTGGGCGCCCGGCCGGTGACACTCCGCTCGCCGGCTGACCTCGACCCTGTCGACGCCGTGGTGCTGCCCGGCGGCGAGTCGACCACGATGTCGATGCTGCTCCAGTCGTCCGGCCTGTTCGAGCCGCTGGCCGAGCGCCTCGCCGCGGGCCTGCCCGCCTTCGGGACCTGCGCCGGCATGATCCTGCTCGGCCGCGAGATCCTCGACGGGCGCCCCGACCAGCGATGCTTCGGGGTGGTCGACATCTCGGTCCGGCGCAACGCCTTCGGCCGTCAGGTCGACTCCTTCGAGGCCGACCTCCGGGTCGCGGGGATCGGCCGTGAGGGCGATCCCGTGCACGCGGTGTTCATCCGGGCGCCGGTGGTCACCTCGGTCGGCGACGGCGTCGACGTCCTGGCGGCCGTCGACGGCCGGCCCGTCCTCTGCCGGCAGGGCCCCGTGCTCGTGTCGGCGTTCCATCCCGAGCTCGGCGACGACCCCCGTCTCCACGAGCTCTTCCTCAACGAGGTGGTGTAGATGTCCGGCCATTCCAAGTGGGCCACCATCAAGCACAAGAAGGCCGCCAACGACAAGGCCCGCGGCAAGCTGTTCGCCAAGGTGCTCCGCCAGGTCGAGGTGGCGGCCCGCGAGGGAGGCGGCGACCCCGAGATGAACCCGACGCTGCGGACCATGTTCCAAAAGGCCCGCGACGCATCGATCCCGATCGACACCATCGAGCGGGCGGTCAAGCGCGGAACCGGCGACCTCGACGGCGTCACCTACGAGCAGATCACCTACGAGGGCTACGCCCCGGGCGGGGTGGCCGTGATGGTCGAGGTGCTGACCGACAACCGCAACCGGACCGGCGCCGAGGTCCGCAACATCTTCTCCAAGAACGGCGGGTCGACCGCCGAGCCCGGCGCGGTGGCCTGGCAGTTCGACCGGAAGGGACAGGTCATCGTCCCCCGCTCGGTCGACGAGGACGAGCTGATGCTGACCGCCCTCGACGCCGGGGCCGAGGACCTCGTCGACGACGGCGACTCGTGGCGGGTCGTGACCCCGCCGACCGACCTCCACGCCGTCCGCACCGCCCTCGACGACGCCGGGATCCCCATCGACTCGTCCGACCTGACGATGGTGCCCCAGTCCACGATCGCCCTCGACACCGCCGAGAGCGCCAAGAAGGTGCTGCGGCTGATCGACGCCCTCGACGACCATGACGACGTGCAGGCGGTCCACGCCAACTTCGACATCCCTGACACCATCCTCGAATCGGTGGAGGCGGGGTGACGGACGTCAGGGTCGGCAGCCCGGCGCCCGACTTCACCCTGCCGGGCACGGACGGCACCCCGGAGGGCCACCGGGACTACACGCTTTCCGAGCTGCGGGGCCAGCCGGTCGTGCTGGCCTTCTATCCGGGTGACAACACGCCGGTCTGCACCCGCCAGCTCAACTCGTACACGGCCGACATCGACCAGTTCCGCGACGTCGACGCCGCCGTGCTGGCCATCAGCCCCCAGACCGTGGAGAGCCACGACGCGTTCAGCGCCGACCAGGGCGGCTTCGCGTTCCCGCTGTTGTCCGACGTCGACAAGACGGTCGGCCGGCGCTACGGCATCCTCGGCCCGGTCGGGTTCTACCGGCGGTCGATCTTCGTGGTCGACGCGGAGGGCATCGTCCGCTACGCCCACCGGGCGGTTGCGGGCCTGTGGTTCCGGCCGACCGACGAGGTCGTCGCCGCGGTGGCCGCCGCCTCGACCTGACGGCACCGGGGGTCCACCGGGGCGCCGCGGGGAGCGGCTAGGGTCCGAACCCATGTTCGTACTCGGGATCGACCCCGGGCTGTCCCGCTGCGGTTACGGGGTGGTCGAGCGCGCGGGCCGGCGCCCCCGGGCCGTCGCGGCCGGCGTGCTGCGGACCGACCCGGCGCTGCCGGTGCCCCTCCGCCTGGCCGCCCTGCAGGCCGACCTCCGGGCTCTGCTGGCCGACCACCGGCCCACGGTGGTCGCCGTCGAGCGGGTGCTGTTCCAGGTCAACACCCGCACCGCCATCCCCGTCGCCCAGGCCGCCGGGGTGGCGATGGTCGAGGCGGTGGGCGCCGGCGCCGAGGTCGTCGAGTACTCGCCCAACGAGGTCAAGCAGGCGGTGGCGGGCCACGGCGGGGCCGGCAAGGACCAGGTCGAGCGGATGGTGCAGGCGCTGCTGGGCATCTCCGCCCCGCTGCGGCCGGTCGACGCGGCCGACGCCGTCGCGCTGGCCCTGTGCCACCTGGCCCACGCGCCGCTCAAGCGGCTGGCGGCGAGCGCCGGGGTGGCCCGATGATCGGCTCGCTGCGGGGCCGGCTGCTGCACCGGGGCGCCGGTGAGGTGCTGGTCGAGGTTGCCGGCGTCGGCTACGAGGTGGTGGTGTCGCCGACCACCGCGGTGGCGCTGGGCGACGTGGGCGACGAGGTGTTCGTCTGGACGCACCACCACCGGCGGGAGGACGCCGAGACCCTGTACGGCTTCGCCGCCCGCGACGAGCGGGTGACCTTCGACGCCCTGCTCGGCGCCCACGGGGTCGGGCCGGCGCTGGCGCTGGGCATCCTGTCGGTGCACGGGCCGGTGGCGCTCCACCGGATCCTGGCCACCGACGACATCGCCGCCCTGTGCCTGGTCCCCGGGGTCGGGAAGAAGACGGCCGCCCGGCTGCTGGTCGAGCTGAAGTCCCGCCTCGACATCCCGGAGGGCGTGCCGGTGGCCGCGGTGGTGGCGGCCGGTGGGGGGGCGGCGGGCGAGCCGTCGGCCGTGCGCGACGTCCGGGAGGCGCTGACGGGGCTGGGCTACGGGGCCGAGGAGATCCGGACCGCGACCGCCGACCTGACCCCCGACGGCGACGGCGATGCGTCCTCGCTGCTGCGGGCCGCGCTCCAGCGCCTGGCGGCCGCCCGATGACCGGAGGGACCGCCCGTGCGTGAGGAGGTGCTCGACCCCGGGCCCGGCCCCGACGAGGAGGCGGCCGAGACCTCGCTGCGGCCCCGGCGGCTGGCCGACTTCGTGGGCCAGGCCGAGCTGAAGGCCCACCTCGACATCGTCCTGGAGGCGGCCCGCCGGCGGGGTCAGGCCCCCGACCATCTGCTGTTCGCCGGTCCGCCCGGCCTCGGCAAGACGACGCTGGCGGTGATCATCGCCCACGAGCTCGACGCTCACCTGCAGGCCACGTCGGGCCCGGCGCTGGAGAGGGCCGGTGACCTCGCCGCCATCCTCACCCAGCTCGACGACGGCGACGTCCTGTTCATCGACGAGATCCACCGGCTGCCCCGGCCGGTGGAGGAGGTGCTCTACCCGGCGATGGAGGACTTCCAGCTCGACATCGTGCTGGGCAAGGGGCCGGCGGCCCGGTCGATCCGGCTCGACCTGCCCCGGTTCACCCTGGTCGGGGCCACGACCCGGACGGGATCGATCACCGGGCCGTTGCGCGACCGGTTCGGGCTGGTGGCGCGGCTCGACTACTACACCGACGCCGACCTGGAGGCGATCGTGGCGCGGGCCTCCGGGATCCTCGGCGTGGTGGTCGACGGGGAGGGCTGCACCGAGATCGCCCGCCGGGCCCGGGGCACGCCCCGGATCGCCAACCGGCTGCTCCGCCGGGTGCGGGACTACGCCGAGGTCACCGGCGACGGCCGGGTCGACCGGGCCACCGCCGAGGCCGGCCTGGCCCTGTTCGGGGTCGACGGCCGTGGCCTCGACAAGATCGACCGGGCCATCCTCGACGCGCTGTGCTCCCGCTTCGGCGGCGGGCCGGTGGGCCTGTCGACGCTGGCCATCAGCGTCGGCGAGCAGACCGAGACGGTCGAGGACGTGTACGAGCCGTTCCTCATCCAGCAGGGCCTGCTCATGCGGACGCCCCGGGGCCGGGTCGCGCTGCCCGCCGCCTGGCACCACCTCGGCCTCGCCCCACCCCCGCCCGGCGGCCGGGCCGGCGGGGGAGGGGCCGCCCCCACCCTCTGGGGGCCGTGACCGGGGGGCCGCCGGAACCGGTCCCTCCGGCGGCCCCGCCGGCTCCGCCGCCTCGGCCGCTAGATTCTCCCGGCCCCCATGGACCTCGCCGACTTCGACTACGAGCTGCCGGAGGCCGCCATTGCCCAGCGGCCGACCGAGCCCCGCGACCGCGCCCGCTTGCTGGTCGATCGGGGCCCCGGCGCGCCGCCCGACCACCGGACGGTGGCCGACCTCCCGGACCTGGTCCGCCCCGGCGACGTCGTGGTGGTGAACACCACCCGCGTGCTGCCGGCCCGGTTGCGCCTCCGCAAGCCGACCGGGGGTGCGGTCGAGGTGCTGCTCCTGGAGCGGCTGCCCGGCGGGGCCTGGGAGGCGCTGATCCGGCCCGGGCGCCGCGTCCCGCCCGGCACGGTGCTCGCCGCCGGGCCCGACCTGGCCGTCGCAGTCCTCGGCCCCGGCCCCGGGGACGGCACCCGGGTGGTCGAACTCCGGGTCGCGCCCGGCGAGGACGAGCTGGCCGTGCTCGGCCGGCATGGGGTCGTGCCGCTGCCCCCGTACATCACGACGCCGCTGGCCGACCCCGACCGGTACCAGACGGTGTTCGCCGACCGGCCCGGCTCGGTGGCCGCCCCGACCGCGGGCCTCCACCTGACGCCGGCCGTGCTCGACGGCGTCCGGGCGGCCGGTGCCCGGGTCGAGACCGTCGACCTGGTCGTCGGCATGGGCACGTTCCGCCCGATGGCGGCGGCCAAGGTCGAGGATCACCACATGCACGCCGAGCGCTACGCGGTGCCCGCGGCGACGCTGGCCGCCTGTCGTGACGCGCGGGCCGCCGGGCACCGGGTCGTCGCCGTCGGCACCACCAGCGTCCGGGCGCTGGAGTCCGCCGCCCTGTCCGGCGAGGCCGCCGGCCGGACCGAGCTGTTCATCCACAGGCCCTGGACGTGGCGGGTCGTCGACGTCGTGATGACCAACTTCCACCTGCCCCGGTCCTCTCTGCTGGTGATGGTCGACGCCCTGGTCGGCCCCCGCTGGCGCGATCTCTACGCCGAGGCGCTGGCCGCCGGCTACCGGTTCCTGTCCTTCGGCGACGCCATGCTCGTCGCCCGCGACGAGGGCGGGGCGGCCGCGTGACCCTGGGCTTCACCGTCGATGCCACCGACGGCGCCGCCCGCACCGGCACGGTCACGACCGCCCGGGGCAGCTTCGCGACCCCGTGCTTCATGCCGGTCGGCACCCGGGCCGCGGTCCGGACGCTGTCGTCGGCCGACCTCGAGGACCTCGGCGCCGAGGTCGTGCTCGGCAACACGTACCACCTGATGCTGCGGCCGGGCGCGGAGGTCGTCGAGCGGCTCGGCGGCATCCACGGGTTCACCGGCTGGCCGGGTCACGTGCTCACCGACTCCGGCGGCTACCAGGTGTTCTCGCTCAAGCCGCAGGTCGACGACGAGGGCGCCACCTTCGCGTCGACCTACGACGGCAGCCGCCACCACCTCAGCCCCGAGGGCGCGGTCGACGTCCAGGTCAAGCTGGGCAGCGACATCCAGATGGTGCTGGACGTGTGCCCGCCGCTGCCGTCGCCCGACCCGGTGATCCGGCGGGCCGTCGACCGGACCGCGCTGTGGGCCGTCCGGGCCCGCAAGGCGTTCCTCGCCCACGAGCGGCCGGACCTCAACCAGTTCGGCATCGTGCAGGGCGGCACCGACCTGGCCCTCCGGGCCGAGAGCGCCGAGCGGACCGTGGCCCTCGACTTCGACGGCTACGCGGTCGGCGGCCTGTCGGTGGGGGAGGACCGGTCGGCGATGCTCCCCGCCCTGGAGGCGGCCGTCGCCGGGCTGCCCGCCGGCCGGCCCCGCTACCTGATGGGCGTGGGCGACCCGCTGGGGATGATCGACTCCGTCGCCCGGGGCGTCGACCTGTTCGACTGCGTCCTGCCGACCCGGCTGGCCCGCCACGGCACCCTGCTCACCTCCGACGGGCGGCTCAACCTCCGCAACGCCCGCCACGCCGACGACCCCGGCCCGCTCGACCCGGCGTGCGGCTGCGCGGTGTGTGCCCGCTGGTCGCGGGGCTACCTCCGCCACCTGCTGTCGGTGGCCGAGCCGACCGCTCCCCGGCTGCTCACCTTGCACAACGTGGCGTGGACGTTCGCGCTGGTCGACCGCATCCGGGCGGCCGTCCGGGCCGGGACGCTGACCGCCCTCAGGGCGGAGATCGCCGCCGCCTGGCCCGCCCCGCCCGCGCCGGGCGCGCGCCCCGATGTCGGTCCGGGCGACGGGGAGGGCTAACCTCGTCCGGCTGCCTATGGAGCCGCTGATCGTCCTCGCCGTCACCTTCGTCCTGCTGTGGGTGCTGTTCATCCTCCCCCAGCAGCGACGGGTCCGGGCCCACCAGGCCCTCGTCGCCTCGGTCCAGCCCGGGGACGAGGTCGTCCTGTCCGCAGGCATCTACGGGCGGATCGTCGACCTCGGCCCGGAGGAGATGACGCTGGCCGTCGCGCCCGGCGTCGAGCTCCGGGTGGCCCGGCAGGCCGTGCTCCGCCGGGTCGAGGACGCCACCGGCGCGCGCGACGAGCGCCACGACACCGGTGGCGCAGACGCCGCCGGACCGAGCCCCGAACCCGACCACTGAGCTGATGCGACGCAAGATCCTGCTGCCCCTGCTGTTCATCATGGTGCTGGCCTACGGCGGGCTGGTGGCGACGCTGGTCGCGGGCAACAGCCCCGAGCTGGGCCTCGACCTCCAGGGCGGGGTGTCGGTCGTGCTGGCGCCGACCGACGAGGCGTCGGGCGAGCAGCTCGACCAGGCGCTGAACATCATCCGCGACCGGGTCGACGCCCTGGGCGTGGCCGAGCCCGACATCACCCGCCAGGGCGACGCCATCGTCGTCCAGCTCCCCGGCGTGAAGAACCGCGACCGTGCGCTGGCGCTCGTCGGGCAGACCGCCCAGCTGCGGTTCCGGCCGGTGCTGCAGTCCGCAGCGCTGCCCGAGGGCGCGCTCGAGGCCCAGGCCGAGGCCGAGGAGCAGCTGGCGGGCACCACCACCACGACCGCACCGGGCGACCCCGCGGCGACGACGACCACCCCCACCACCGCGCCGAGCGCCCCGACCACGGCGGAGGGCGCGGCCGGCCTGCCCGAGGGCGAGAGCGCCGCCGGCCCGGTCCAGGAACCGCCGCCCACCACCGCGCCGACGGACCCCAACGCCACCACCACGACCACGGCGCCGGCCACCCCGCCGGAGGGCGAGGGCGGCATTACGCTCACCCCCCGCCAGCAGGACCTCGAGGACCAGCAGGTGGTGCTGGCCGGCATCGACGACATGGCCTACCAGCTGGGTCCGTCGCTGGCCGACGGCACGATCGTGAAGACGGCCCAGGCCGACATCCAGAACGGCCAGTGGCTGGTCCGGCTGGAGATGCACGGCGGCGAGAACGGCATCGACAAGTTCAACGAGATCGCCGGCAAGTGCTACCAGCAGGCGCCCGATCCCCAGGTGTGCCCGACGGGCCAGCTGGCCATCGTCCTCGACTCGGTGGTCCAGTCGGCTCCGACGATCCAGCAGCCCAGCTACGACGCGGACGCCATCCAGATCAGCGGCAACTTCACCGAGCGGGAGGCCAAGGACCTGGCCCTGGTCCTCCGGTACGGCTCGCTGCCGGTGGAGCTGGAGCGGCAGAGCGTCCAGACCGTGTCGGCCTCCCTCGGCACCGACTCGCTGCGGGCCGGGGTCATCGCCGGCATCGTGGGCCTCGCCCTCGTCGCCGTCTACATGCTGCTCTACTACCGAGCCCTGGGGGTGGTCGTCATCGTCGGCCTCTCGGTGTGGGGCTCGCTGATGTACACGATCGTGAGCTGGCTGGGCGAGACCCAGGGGCTCGCGCTGACCCTGTCGGGCGTGACCGGCATCATCGTGTCGATCGGCGTGACCGTCGACTCCTATGTCGTGTACTTCGAGCGGCTGAAGGACGAGGTCAAGGCCGGGCGGACGCTGCGGACCTCGACCGAGCGGGCGTTCAAGCGGGCGTTCCGGACGATCCTCGCCGCCGACACGTCGGCGTTCATCGGCGCCGCCGTGCTGTGGTGGCTGACCGTGGGCTCGGTCCGGGGCTTCGCCTTCTTCCTCGGCCTGTCGACCGTGCTGGACGTCATCGTCGCCTGGTTCTTCACCCGGCCCGCCGTGACGTTGCTGTCGCGGAACCGGGTCTTCACCGACATGCCGGTGCTCGGCGTGGCCCGGGGCCTGGCCGCCTCGGCCGACGAGCCCCGGGTCGCCGCCGCGGGGGTGGGTCGATGAGCAAGCGTCTCGACCACGACGCGACGGAGGCCGCCGAGGGCACCGAGGCCGCGGACGCCGGGACGGCCGAGCGCGTCGAGGCTCCCCGCCCGGGGCGGCGCGCCGGCAAGGTGGCGGCCAAGCGGTCGATCTGGAGCCGGCTGTACCACGGCGAGACCAACATCGACTTCGTCGGCCGCCGGCGGGTCTGGTTCACCATCTCCCTGGTGGCGGTGGCGATCAGCCTCGTGTCGCTCGGCGTCCGGGGCCTCAACCTCGGCATCGACTTCGAGGGCGGCGTCGTGTGGGAGGTCCCGGCCGGCGACGTCACCGTGGCCGAGGCACGCGACGCGGTCGACCAGTTCGGCCTGCGCGGCGCCACCATCCAGGAGCTGGAGAGCGACGACGGACGAGAGATCCGGGTCGAGTCCGAGCCCATCGGGGCCGACGAATCCGACCAGGTCACCCGGGCGCTGGCCGACCTGACCGGGTCGGACACCGACGAGGTCAACCTCACCGAGGTGGGCCCGTCGTGGGGTCGGGAGATCAGCGAGAAGGCGCTCCGGGCGCTGGTCGTGTTCCTGGTGCTGGTGACGATCTACATCGCGTTGCGGTTCGAGCTGAAGATGGCCATCCCGACGCTGGTCGCGCTCGTCCACGACGTCATCATCACGGTCGGCGTCTACTCCATCACCGGGCTGGAGGTGACCCCGGCCACGGTCATCGCCGTGCTGACCATCCTCGGCTACTCGATCTACGACGGCATCGTCGTGTTCGACAAGGTCGACGAGAACACCCGGCTGGTGTCCTCGACCGGGGGCCTGACCTACGGCGGCATGGTGAACGTGTCGCTCAACCAGGCCCTGATGCGGTCGTTGAACACCACGGTCACCGCCCTGCTGCCGGTCACGTCGCTGCTGGTGGTGGGCTCGTGGATCATGGGCGCGTCGGTGCTGGAGGAGTTCGCGCTGGCCCTGCTCATCGGCCTGTTCTCGGGCGCCTACTCGTCGATCTTCATCGCTTCGCCGCTGCTCGCCGTGCTGAAGGAGCGGGAGCCCCGCTATCGCGACATCCGGCGCCGGGTCGAGGCCCGGGGCGGCGACGCCGAGGTCGTCGCCGCCGCCGTCGCCACCGGTCGGACCCAGGTCGCCCGCCCCGCCCCGGCGGACGCCAAGCCGGGCACCACCGTCGCCCCGTCGGGGCGCGTGATCCCGCCCCGGCCGCGCAAGAAGTCCAAGGGCACACGCCGCTGATCGTCTAACCGAACTCGCCCGCCTTCACGCCGCGGACGAACGCAACCCATTCCTGCGCGGTGAAGGTGAGTACGGGGCTCGCCGGGTCCTTGCTGTCCCGCACGGCAGCTCCGCCGTCGGGCAGGTCGGCCACCTCGACGCACGACCCGTTGTCGGAGAAGCTCGACTTCCGCCAGGTGCTCATCGTTTTGCCTCCCATCGGTTCGCTACCTCACGAATGAACTCCACGGACTGCGCAGGCGGCAACGCTGTTGCCAACGCCTGGTCGTAGGCGGCGGAGAAGTACGCCACTTCGTCGGCGTCAGTGATCTGTCGGCCACCTCCGTAGCCTTCGATGTAGGCGATCGGATTGCCCCAGGGATGGGACAGAAGCACGAAGTACCCGAGGCGCCGCGCTTCGTACTGGCCAGCGCTGTACGTCGTGACTCTGATCGTGACATTCGGCAGGTATGCGAGGTCTGCGAGCGCCGCGAGCTGTTCCGACATCACGGCTGCGCCACCCACCTGGAGATGCAGTGCCGACTCGGGCTGTATGACTTCGAGCGACAGGCTCCCGTCGCGCACCCGGCCCTGGCGATGCCGGCGCTGCTCCACGCTCTGCTTGACGTAGGTGTCCGAGACGCCGGTGACCCCCACCCGGCCGACGATCGCGGCCGTGTAGCTCGGCGTTTGGAGAAGGCCGTGGACGCAACGCGGCTCGTGCGCTCGGAGCAAGTCAGCAGACTGCTCCATCCCGAGATATGTGCTCAGCCAGGGCGGCACCTCATTCGCGTCAGACGGGATGCTCGACAGCATCGCGGCCAGTTCGCTCAACGTGATCCCAAGCGCGTCGGCGTACAGGGGGCGCTGGTGCGGCTGGGGTGTGCTCTCGTCCCGTTCCCATTTCCCGACGGTCGTGCGGTCCACGCCGACGTGCTCGGCGATGTCCTCCTGGGTCTTTCCGGCTGCCTTTCGGGCATCGACCAACCTGTGCCGTCGCACGAAGGCACCATAACAGTCTCATACGGACCG
>JBKPHT010000427.1:0-12866 GCA_046730015.1 Actinomycetota bacterium | reverse complement strand
GAGGCGGTGCACGCCGCGCTGACCGACGCCGCCGCGCTGCGCGTGTGGCTGGCCGAGCACGCCGAGGTGGCGCTGCCCGACCGGTACGAGTTCTGGGGCCGCTACACGCCCGACGGCGCCGAGCCGCACCAGCGCGTGCTGCACGCCGGCGAGCGCACCCTGCGGCTCGCCTGGACCGTCGACGGTGTCGAGACCACGGTCGAGTTCACCCTGACCGAGAACGAACCCGAGCACGAAGCCGAGCACGAGGATGCGGGCGGCACGCTGCTCACGCTGACGCAGAGCGACCTGCCGAGCTTCGCCGAGATCCTGGCCGACACGGCGGGGCCGCGCGGTGAGCTGCAGACGTTCTGGTCGCTCGCGATCGCGAACCTGTCCGACTATCTTTCGGGCCGCGAGCTGACGCCGAAGTGCGACTACACCTCACCGCGGCTGCGGGCCTCGGTGGTCATCGACGCCGCACCGGAGGCGGTGTTCGACTCGCTCACCCAGCCGGAGCAGTTCCGCAAGTGGTTCGGCGCCAACGTCGACATCGAGCCCTATGTGGGCGGCCGGTTCGCGATGGGCGGCTTCGAGCTGGACCCCGGAGGGATCAAGTTCGTCGAGTTCGAGCCGGGCCGCAAGGCGACGCTGCGGTTCGCCGACGGCGAAACCACCAGCTGGGAGCTGGACGGCTCAGACGGCAAGACCCGGCTCACCATCGTGCAGAGTGGGTTCGACCCGGACAACCCGCCCTACCCCGGCTGGGCCGGCTGGCTCGGTGGCGTCGCCGAGCTGCGGCGCTACCACGAGGTGCCGCGCTGGCGCACGATCTGGCGTCAGATCGAGGCCCCCGGCGTCCCGGCCGAGATGCTCAGCATCGACGTCTAGCCGGACTCCACAGAGCGAGTTCGTTTTCCAGCAAGGCGCCCCGGTTCACAAGAACCGGGGCGCCTCGCTCTGCTCAAGACGTCAGGGCTCGACGATGTGCACCGCGGCCTCCTCGGCCGACGCCGCCGAATGGGTCGCAGCGCGGGGCCCGCTGCGCGTCGACACCCGCCGCGCCGGCGAGATCATGTGGGCCTTCGCCAGCCCCGGTGTGGGCCGCATGCTCTGCGACGAGCTCGGCTGGACGCAGGCGCAACACGCAGACTGGCTTGCCGATGCGTTGATCCGCACGCTCCTGCCCGACGGCAGCGATCAGACTTGAGATCAAGGGTCGTCACGTTCCTGGGTGTCGGCGTGTCATGTCGGTGAGGAGCCAACGAGCCGTCGACGTGACGGAGAGGGAGCAGGGACGATGAAGGCGCTTCGCATCCACGAGCCGGTGGGCGTCGAGGGGCTCGTCTACGAGGACGCGCCCGACCCGGTGCCGGCGGTCGGTGACGTGCTGGTCGAGGTGCACGCCTGCGGGTTCACGGCCTCCGAGCTGTACTGGCCGATCTGGACCGACCGCAACGGTCACGAGCGCGGCGCGGTCATCCCTGGCCAGGAGTTCTCGGGAGTTGTGGTCGGCCTTGGGTTCGGGACGGCCGGGATGGCGGTCGGCGACGTGGTGTACGGGCTCACCGACGCGTATCGCGACGGGGCGGCCGCCGAGCTGATCGCGGTGGAGGCCCGCGACGTCGCCCCGAAGCCGGAGTCGATCGACCACGTGCAGGCCGCCGCCCTTCCGCAGGCGGGGCTGACGTCGTGGCAGGCCCTGTTCACCCACGGCGGGCTGAGCGCCGGCCAGACGGTCGTCGTCCACGGGGCGGCCGGAGCAGTCGGCTCGATGGCGATTCAGCTCGCCCGGACCGTCGACGCCCGCGTCGTCGCCACCGGACGCCCCGCGCACCGGTCCCTGGCGCTCGAGCTGGGCGCCGACGAGTTCGTCGCCCTCCAGGACGGCTGGGAGGAGGCGGTCGGCTCGGTGGACCTCGTGGTCGACACGATCGGAGGCGACGTGCTGGAGCGGTCGCCCGCGATCGTGCGGGCCGGCGGTGCCCTGGTCTCGGTCGTGGCGCCCCCGCCGACTGGCCGAGACGACATCCGGACGCTGAACTTCATTCGGGAGCAGAGCCGCCCGCAGCTCATCGAGATCGCCCGGCTGGTCGACAGCGGCACGATCCGGCCGCAGGTCGGTGCCGTCTACCCGCTGGCCGAGGGGCGTGCGGCCTTCGCCGCCAAGTCGACTCCCGGCATCCCGGGCCGGGTGATCCTGCAGCCGTAACCGCTGACCTGCCCTCGACGCCGGGACTATGGCTCGCGGGCGGCTCAGCGCGCCGTGTCGGTGTCGTCGTCGTCGAAGAGGTGCGCCCAACAGGCCGGGTCGCCGCCCTCGTCGTGCGGGCCTCCCGTTTCCGCGGGTCCGGTCTCGCGTGTGGGGCGGATGCCGAGCGGGCCGCGGCGGCGGTGGATGCTCAGGTAGTCCAGACCGTCGTCGTCGGCGGCGCGGACGCTGCGGCGCGATGAACGCGGCACATGCGCGACGACGTGTGGCGTCAATGCGGTGCTACGACCGTCGGTCGTCAGCTGTCCTCTGCCGGCCAGCACGATGATCACGACATCGACCATCTCGCTCACGTGCTCGCCGATCTCGTGGCCTGCGTCGAGGTGGACGAGGTTCACGTTGAGCTCACCGGGCGCCTCGAGGGTCCAATGGACGCCGTCGCCGTCGGCGCCCTGCAGGTACCCGTTCAGATCGGTCATCGTGGTCCTTGGGCTGCGTGATCTCGACGGCTCCATGATCGTTCAAAGATCGGTGCCAGGTGCTCCTAGCCTTTCGCCATGGCTCATCCCCGGATGTACCAGGACGACGATCCTCACCTGGCGGACGTGCGCAAGGTGTTCCTCGCCTTTCCCGAAGCGGTCGAGGTCGAGGCGTGGGGGCGACCGACCTTCCGTGCCGGCAAGAAGATCTTCGGCGTCTTCGGCGGAACCGACGAGCGGCCCTGGAGCCTGATCTTCAAACCGGACAGCGACGAACGGCTGTCGCTGCTGGAGGACGAGCGGTTCTACTCGCCGCCCTACTTCGGTCCGAGCGGCTGGCTGGCCCTCGATCTCGAGGCCGCCCCAGTCGACTGGGAGGAGGTTCGGGAGCTCGCCGATGCCTCGTACCGCCAGGTTGCCCTGAGACGCATGCTCAAGGCCCTGGATGGGTGAACCGGGCGTGGTGCTCCCACAAGCGGTCCGCTCCCGGACCTTCGCCGAAGAGCCCTTGCGCACGGATGACCGAACAAATGAGCTGACCGAGCTCACCGACGCGAAGATGCTCGAGTGGTTGCAGACCTCCAAGATCCACGTCGCGAGGAGCCGTCGTTCTTGCTCGGCGAGCGGGAGATGCTCGAAGCCTGGCTCGAGTTCCACCGCACCACCCTGCTCCTCAAATGCGAGGGGCTGAGTGACGAGGGCCGCAAGCGGCGGCCCGTATCCACCTCGAACCTGTCGCTCCACGGACTCGTCCGCCACATGGCCGAGGTCGAACGGAACTGGTTCCGCCGCGTCCTGCTCCGGGAACCGGACGCACCAACCATCTGGTACGACCGGGCCGTCGAAGACAGCGAGCTCGTCCCACTCGACGCCGCCGACTGGCAAGCCGACCTGGAGGCATGGCGATCCGAGTGCGACGCGAGCCGCAGGGCATCCGCAGCCCATCACCTCGACGACACGGGCGTACGGCACGGCACGCCGTGTTCGCTGCGATGGATCTACGTGCACATGATCGAGGAGTATGCGCGCCACAACGGCACGCCGACCTGATCAGGGAACTGGTTGACGGCAGCGTCGGCTGGTAGCCAGCCGGTCCCAGCAGGACGATTGTCGATGCGCTCAGGAGCGCGTCGGTCTGACCTGATGCTCGGGATCTCGTGCGGATGTCATCGCGTGGCTCGGCTCGGGCGCTCGGTTCGGAGCCATGGGCGGTGGATGTCGAGGGTTCCCTTGGCGGCGTGGGGGTCCACGCCTGCGACGAGGACGATGTCGCGGTGATCGAGCGTTGCCATGGGCTCGCCCGGATGGGGCGGGAACCAGGGGAGAAGGGATTCGGCGCTCATGTAGTGGTTCACGAGCGCGCGGCGCATGCTCCCGTGGCTGCGGTTGGGGAGGGACCGGTGCAGCAGGTACCCGTTGAACACCACGGCGCTGCCTGCGGGCAGCTCGACGGGCACGGCGTTCCGGTCATCGAAGCCGTAGGCCGCTGGCGTGCCGTCGAAGCTCGGGTTGTCGTGGTCGCGGACGGGGTGCAGCACGCCGGCGCGGTGTGAGCCGGGCAGCACCCAGAGGCAGCCGTTCCGGGTCGTGGCGTCGTCCAGGGCGATCCAGATCGCCGTGAGGGAGCGGTCGCGGGTCGGGATGTGGGACTCGTCCTGGTGCCAGGCCTGCCCGGGCTTCCCGGCTGCCTTCATGAACAGCATCGACTGCATCATCTTCAGGTTCGGGCCGATCAGCTCGGTCAGGATGCCGATTGCCCGCGGGTTGAGGGCGATGTCGAGGACGAGTGGCGAGATCTTGTGCGGGAAGTGGATGCACAGGTATGGCGCCAGGACGGCCGGGCCGTCGGCTTCGGGCGAGGCGGGCACCAGCCCGTCGATGTTGTCGCGCTCGCCTCGGCAGATCGCGCTGGTCTCGGCCAGTGCTGCTGCGACCAGCTCGGGCGAGAGGAGATCTCGCACGATCATGTAGCCGTCGTGCTCGTAGTCGGTCACGTCGCCCTCCGAATGGTGGCCGGAGTTGTCTGCGCGGTCATCATGTTGCCGTGACCGCCCGGGTCGGAATGCTCGGACCGATCCAAGACTTGTCCAGTTGTGCACCAACTGGCATCGGGAGGTGCCGGTGAGCCGGCCCGCCGTCGCCGGCTACCCCGCGGGGTCGCGCCTGCCGACACGCGTCATCGACGACTTCGAGCTCGTGTGGATGCTGCAGGGTCGCGCCCGCTTCGTGGCAGGCGAGGATCTGGCGCTCGTCCCTGGGCAGCTGCTCCTCATCCCACCGGAACTTCCCCACAGCCTTGCGTGGGACCCGCACCGGACCAGCCAACACGGCTACGTCCACTTCGGCAGCGAGCACTTCGACGGCGAGCCCGTCGGCAGAGCACAGCGTCGCACGATGACCCGCCACGACCCGCTGGCCGCTTCCTGTGCCTATCTGCTCTGGCTCGCCCATCTGCCCAATGACGACTGGGAGCCCCCGGTGAGCGCGACCTTGCGCTTCATGCTCAAGGTGTTCCTGTCCGGACCGCTCCCCGTCGTCGCACAGACCCCCGAGCTGGCGCCGCCGCTCGAGGTCGTCATCGAGCACCTCGCAACAGAATGGTCGGCGCTCCCGCTGCGTCGCATCGCGATGGGCGAGCTGGCCGCTGTCTCCTCGGTGTCTCGGGGATACCTGACCCGGCTGTTCCGCGACTCGTTCGCACTCGGCCCAGCCGCCGCGCTCGAACGGGTGCGCTTCTCACGCGCCGAGGCGATGCTCGAGCGGACCGACCTCACCGCAGACGCCATCGCACAGCAGTGCGGCTTCGCCGACGCCAGCCACTTCTCGCATCGCTTCAGCGCGGTCTACGGGATGCCACCACGGACCTACCGATCGACCCCCGGCGCCCGTCCGTCGGTGCTCGACGACGCCGGGACCCGTCGCCTCGCACACCTCCTATGGAACGCACCATCGCGACCAGCGTGAGGACGAGTGACACGGTGAGAGCACGGCCCCCACCTCGATATCGGGGACACGGGCGGTCGCAGAGGTCGTGCGCTAGCCGGTCCAGAAATCTACGACGATGTCGTCCTCAGTCCGCACGTTGATGCGCTCCGTATCGAGTTCCAACGTCGATCCGTAGTCGGAAACGAACCGTCGACACCGTCATCCGGCGGGATTGGCTGTTCGGTCGGCCGTCGATGCCGCCTCCCACCACGGGTTGGTCGAACCCCTCCCGAGGACGGATCGCGATTCCCGACCTGGGTGCGATGTGCCGGGGCGCGCGGCGCTTCATTCTCGGGTCATGGCCACCACCACGCGGACAACGCCACCCGGGTGGCGTCGCGCAGCCGCCGTCGGCGTCGACGTGGCCCGCAGTCCCGACGACATCACCCCTGGTGCTGGCCGCGGACGGTCCGACGAACCCGACCATGCAGCCTCGCACGCCACCGACGCGGTGAGCGCCGAGGGCCTGTTGGGCGATCTCGAGCAGCATCGACGGGAGCTGACCGGCTATTGCTCCCGCATGCTCGGGTCGATCTTCGAGGCCGATGACGCGGCTCAGGAGACGATCCTGAGGGCCTGGCGAGGCATCGCTCGCTTCGACGGACGGTCGAGTGTGCGGGCCTGGCTGTATCGCATCGCGAGGAACGTGTGCCTGGACATGCTGCGGCACCAACAGCGGCGAGCCCTGCCGATCGGCCTGGGGCCGTCCCCAGCGACGGATGCGATCACGCATCCGATGCTCGGCCGACGCCCACCGGCGCGGCCGGTTCGCAACCCGGGCACTCAGTCGGGCGCCGATGACCCTGCCGACCTCGCCGAGTCCCGCGAGTCCGTTCGGCTGGCCTTCGCGACCGCACTCGGGCACCTTCCGCCCCGGCAGTTGGCCGTGCTGATCCTGCGCGACGTCCTGCGCTGGTCCGCCGCCGACGTGGCGCAGCTGCTCGACACGACCGTGACCTCCGTCAACAGCGCGGTGCAGAGGGCTCGCGCGACGCTCGCCAATCCCGGCACGCGCCCTCGCCGCTCGGGCCCCTCGGGCACCCATCGGGCTCGGCTCGCCAGGTACATCGATGCCTTCGAGCGTTCCGACGTCGAGTCGCTCGTGGCGCTTCTGCGCGAGGACGCGGTCAGGCGCACACCGGCGGCGGTCAGCTCGTGATCGTAGCTCCGGACCTCGCGAGCAGGGCGGTCGCAAGCCACGTGCCCGGACCACCGCGCACCATTGCCGGCGTCGAGCACGGTCTCGATCTCTGGTCCGCGGATCGCAGCGGCGATCCGCGGCGCGCTGGGCTCGCTAACCTCCGCCGGTGGACCTGCATGGCTCGTCGATTCTTCGACTGACCATCGACTGGGAAGCTGGGGTCTTGTCCATCCTCATTCGTGCGGACGAGAGCGATGTGGAGATCAGGGCGTCAGGGCTCCGTCGGCTGTCAGTTGTCTGGGCTCTCTCCGGAGCACCGAACCAGCCGATCAGCCGTGTCGATGTCGGACACGAGAAACTGAACATCGAGATCCAGGGCGGCGGCCACATCTCGATCCAAGCCAGCAGCATCGAGATGCCCGACGGCCGTTTGTGACGACGCCGACGCCTCGCGCTCGGCCGAGCTTTCCGGTCCTGGAGGCCCGAGTGCGGCGGACGCGAGGCGAGAGATCGAGACCGTTCAGAGGGCGCGGGGTACGACCGCCACCCCCAGGATCTCGCCGCCCCGCACGAGCTGGGCCTCCATGGGGCGACCGGCGCGGTCGCCCGTGAGCATGCGTTGCAGGTCGCTGATCGCCTCGACGGGTTGGCCGTCGAGCGCCACGACGATGTCTTCGGGACGGACGCCGGCCTGGGCCGCGGGTCCGCCGGCCACCACCCCGGTGACCTCGACCCCGCGGCGGCGTCCGAGCCGGTCGGCGACTCGCGGCGGTAGCGCCCGGCCGCCGCCCGACAGGCCCAGCTCGGCCCGGTCGACCCGCCCGTGGGCGACGAGCGCGCCGATGATGGACATGGTCGTGGCGTCGAGAGGCACGGCGAGGCCGAGTCCCTGCCCGATCCCGGGGCTGACGACGGCGGTGTTGATGCCCACCACACGGGCGTCGCTGGTTGCGAGTGCGCCACCGCTGTTGCCGGGGTGGAGTGCGGCGTCGGTCTGGATGACACCCTCGACCACCCGGGCCCGGCGACCCTCGACGGTGGGCAGCGACCGGCCCAGCGCCGACACCACGCCGGCCGACACCGAGCCCGCGAAGCCGAGCGGGCTGCCCACGGCGACCACGAGTTGCCCGACCCGCAACCCCGCGGCGTCGCCCAGCTCGGCCGCGGGTAGGTTGCTCGTCGGCACTCGCACCACGGCGAGGTCGGACAGGCGGTCGCGCCCGACCACCTCGTAGGGCAGTTCGGCCCCGTTGTGGAACACCGCGGTGCCGATCCGGCCACCGGCGATGACGTGCGCGGAGGTCACCAGCAGCCCGTCGCTCGACAGCGCCACCGCCGACCCGTTCCCTGCGGCGTGGCGCAGGCTGGCGACCGAGGGCAGCAGGCGCTCCGCTACGGCCACCACCACCCGCGAGTAGGCGTCGAGCGCATCGGTGTCGCCGGGCGCCGCCGCTCGCGGCATCGGTTCAGGCATCGCCCACATCGGTGGCGCCCGCTGCGCCGCCATCGTCGTCGAAATGCACCACCACCTCGAGGTCGTCGGTGCCACGTACGACGTGGAGGGACAATGTCTGGCCGTCGGGCAGCGCGTCGAGCGCGGCGGACAGATCGTCGGTGTCAGCGATCTCGGTGCCGGCCGCTGCGGTGATGAGGTCGCCCTGGCGCAGGCCGGCGCGCGCGGCCGGGCTGTCGGACTCGACGGCCCTTACGAGCACTCCCGGGCGGTCGGGCAACCCCACCGCCTGGCGCATCCGGCGCGCCACGTGCGCGGGGGCGGCACCGATACCGAGCAGCCGGCGACGCGGCTCGCGACCGGCGGCCAACGCGTCGACGCGCTCGCGCAGCGTCGGGCCGGCCGGCTGGGCGACCGAGAACCCGTCGCCGAGGCGCAGGGTGGTCACGCCGAGCAGGCGGCCCTCGGCGTCGACGATGGGGCCGCCCGAACTGCCCCGGGCCAGGGGGGCGGTGTGCTCGATGCCGCCGGCGACCAGACGACCCCGCGGGCCCCGGAACGAGCGGTCGGTCGCCGACACGGTTCCGACCGTGACGCGGTGGCTCCCGGGGATGCTGGCGACAGCGAAGACCGTCGCACCCAGTTCGGCGGGGGTGTCGGACCACGGCAGGGCGGGTGCGTCGCCGGTGTCGACCGCGAGTACGACGAGGTCGGTGTCGGCATCGACGCCGGTGGCCCGGCTCTGCACCGCCCGGCCGTCGGCGAAGGTGACGAGGGTCGTGCGATCGCGCAGGTTGTGGGCGTTGGTCAGCACCAGCCCTTCGCCAACCACGACGCCGCAGCCGCGCCCGCCGTGCCGCCCGATGCGGACGACAGAGGGCACGACGTGCTCGGCGACCCGGCGCACGGTGGCTTGCAGTTCGTCGGTCGTCGGCATGACCGCTCCCTCCCGGGGCCGAGGCCCCCTAGCTTGATGAGGTTGTCACTAGCAATCTGCAAGTAACTGCGCAACACTGTAGCGTCACGCTCCGATGACCACACCCGCCAGCTCCGCATCGGGCGACAACCGGTCCGGCCCGGCCCGCACCGCGACGGCCGACGCGTTGGCCGAGGCGGCCGAGCGGGTCGGCGACCGATGGTCGCTCCAGGTGATCGGTGCGCTCCTCGCCGGACCGCGCCGTTTCGGCGACCTGCTCACGCTGCTCGACGGCATCGCCCCCAACATCCTGTCGAAGCGGCTCGAGCGCCTGGAGGCCGACGGCTTGATCGTCGGCGAGCCCTACTCGCGGCGGCCCGTCCGCCACACGTACCGGCTGACCGCGGCCGGCGCCGATCTCGCCGGCGCCCTGCGGATGTTGGCGCACTGGGGTGCGGTCCACCGGTCGGCCCGCCCGGGGCACGAGGACGGCGGCGCGCTCACGCACGCGAGGTGCGGCACCGCGCTCGACGCCCGATGGTTCTGCCCGACCTGCGGCGAGGTCGTCGACGAGGTCGACAGCGCGGATCTGAACTGGATCTAAGGAGGCAGTGACACCCTGGCGGGCGTCACACAGCGAGGGGTAGCGTCGCCTCACAGCCGCCCGGGATGGGGGGACGCGCCTTGTGGGAACCGTCAGATGCGGACGGCCAGCCCAGGCCGTCGGCGCCGTGACCGTATGGGGTGTCACCGGAGCCGATCGGCGGCGCGGGCGGCGGCGTCGGCTGGAGTGTCCAGGTGCCGCCCTCCTGGCGGCCGTGTTCACCGCCTGCGGTGGCGATCCTCCGTCCGTCCTCGATCCCAGTTCGGACGCCGGCGAGCGGGTGGCGGGCCTCTGGTGGGTCCTCTTCTGGATCTCCCTGGTCGTCGTCGCAGTGGTCACGGGGTTCCTGGTCGCAGCGGTGCGACGCCGTCGCGCCGATCTGGACGGCAACGTGGACACCCGGCCGGTGCGGTGGGGGGACCGGTTCGTTGTCATCGGCGGCATGGTGGTGCCGGGCGGGATCCTTGCGGGGACGTTCGTGTTCTCCCTCGTGGTGCTCCAGGACCTCACCGATCCTCCGGGGGAGCGGGCGATCCACGTGGAGGTCGTGGGCCATAACTGGTGGTGGGAGGTCCGCTATCCGAACGGCGCGGTCACGGCCAACGAGATCCGCATCCCGGTGGGGGAGACGGTGGAGCTCGCCCTCCCCTCGGCAGACGTCATCCACAGCTTCTGGGTGCCCGAGCTCCAGGTGAAGAAGGACAACATCCCGGGGAGCGACAACAGCCTGTGGGTGGTCGCGGAGCGTGCCGGTCGATTCCACGGTCAATGCGCGGAGTTCTGTGGGCTGCAGCACGCGCACATGCAGTTCCAGGTCGAGGCGCTGCCGGCTGACGAGTTCGAGGCGTGGCTCGACCGCGAGGCCGAACCCGCAGCGGAACCGGAGGCCGGGCAGGCTCGAGAGGGGAGCGAGGTCTTCGAGACCTCGTCGTGCGCCGGGTGCCATTCCATCAGAGGAACCTCGGCGGGAGGAGACCTCGGGCCCGATCTCACCCACCTGGCCGACAGGGACACCATCGGGGCGGGCCTCATCCCGCTCACGCCACCGAACCTCGCCGATTTCATCGCCGACCCACAGGACGACAAGCCCGGGGTGACCATGCCGCCCAGCGAGCTCACGCCCCAGGAGGTGGACGCGGTCGTCGCCTACCTGATGACCCTGGAGTAGCGCCGGACATGACGATCACCGCCGAGAAGGACACGACGCGGTCGACCGTTGAACGCCTGGAGGCGACGTGGGAGGAACCGCCGGGCCTGGGGTCGTGGCTCGGGACGGTCGATCACAAGCGGATCGGGCTCCGGTACTTCTACACCGGGATGGCGTTCTTCGTGCTGGGGGGCATCGAGTCGCTGTTGATCCGGACGCAGCTGGCGGGGCCCGACCTCGATGTGCTGACGCCCGAGGCCTTCAACCAGCTGTTCTCGATGCACGGCATCACGATGATGTTCCTGTTCGCCATGCCGGTGCTCTCGGGGTTCGGCAACTACTTCGTTCCGTTGATGATCGGCGCCCGCGACATGGCCTTCCCGCGCCTCAACGCCTTCGGTTACTGGGTGCTGCTGGCCGGCGGCATCTTCATGTACTCGTCGTTCCTCGTGGGGCGGGCGCCGGACGACGGCTGGTTCAACTACGTGCCGCTCGCCGGGGAGCAGTTCAGCCCGGGGATCAACATCGACTTCTACGCCGTGGGGCTGATCTTCGTCGGCATCTCCAGCACCGGTGGGGCGGTGAACTTCATCGTGACGATCCTGAAGCTTCGGGCGCCGGGGATGATCCTCAACCGCATCCCCATCTTCGTGTGGGGCGAGATGGCCATGGCCCTGCAGATCGTGTTCGCGCTGCCGGCGCTCACGCTGGCCTCGGTGCTGCTCCTGCTCGACCGGAAGTTCGACTTCCACTTCTACGACGCCGACGCCGGCGGTGATCCGCTGCTCTGGCAGCACCTGTTCTGGGTGTTCGGCCACCCCGAGGTGTACATCGTCGCCCTGCCGGGGTTCGGCATCGCGTCGGCGATCATCCCCACCTGGGTGCGCCGGCCGATCGTCGGCTACACGTACGTCGTCATCGGCGAGCTCGCCGTGGCGCTCATCGGCTTCGGTGTGTGGGTCCACCACATGTTCACCGTGGGCCTGCCGAACATCACGTTCGGCTTCATCTCGCTGGCCAGTTTCATGGTGGCGATACCCAGCGCCATCCAGGTGTTCGCCTGGCTGGCGACTCTCCTCGCGGGGCGCCCGGTCCTGCGGACGCCCCTGCTGTTCGTGCTCGGGTTCATCTTCATCTTCGTCATCGGTGGCGTGACCGGTGTCATGTTCGCCGCGGTCTCGTTCGACCAGGCCGTGCACGACTCGTACTTCGTCGTCGCCCACTTGCACTACGTGCTGGTGGGCAGCGCCGTCTTCCCGATCTTCGGCGCCATCTACCACTGGGGGCCGAAGATGACGGGGCGGCTCCTCGACGAACGCTGGGGCAAGGTCAGCTTCTGGTTGATGTTCGTCGGGTTCAATCTGGCGTTCTTCCCGCAGCACATCCTCGGCCTGTTGGGCATGCCCCGGCGGATCTACACCTACGACGCGGACCTCGGCTGGGACGGGTACAACCTGGCCTCGAGCGTCGGAGCGTTCATGCTTGCGGTCGGGATCCTGGTCACGATCGTCAACTGGTACAAGAGCAGGGGGCGGGGTGAGCCGGCGGGGAACGACCCGTGGCGGGGCGAGACGCTCGAGTGGTACGCGTCGTCGCCCCCGGCCCACTACAACTTCGTCACCATCCCGACGGTCCGCGCCCGGGAGCCGATGTGGGACCAGCCGGAGCTGGCCGGCGGCGTCCAGTCCCCGGAGGACGGGGGCCGGCCGCTGACCGTCGGTCACTCCACGCTCTCGACCAGCATGCTCGACGCCCGGCCCCAGGCCATCGTCCACATGCCCCATGCCTCGGTCTGGCCGTTCCTGCTCTCCGCCGCGTTGCTGGTCCTGTCGTACGCGGTGCTGCTGGACGCCTGGACGCTGGCGATCGCCGCGGTCGTGGCCAGCGTTGCCGCGCTCATGGGCTGGTACTGGCCCCGCGGGCAGACTCAGGAGACATAGTCATGCGGGC
>JBKPHT010000426.1:0-4723 GCA_046730015.1 Actinomycetota bacterium | reverse complement strand
GTCGCCCGCCACACCCAGGAGGGCCTCGACTTCGTGCGCCGAGCGCAGGCGATCGGGTGGCGCGACGCGGTGCGCGAGCGGGACGCACCGTTCGGCGACTACGGCGAGCGGCAGGCTGAGCAGCCGTCTGGCGGCTGAGCGGGCGGAGACATACCTAGGTCTGTGCCGGCTTCTCGCCCGTTCCTCGGGATCGGACGACGGCTCCGTTCCCAACCGACCGCTCAGATATCGCGCCCGGGGCGCCGCTCGGTCTCGCGGGCCGGGTCGCCGCGGTAGCCGGGCGGGTACGTGCGGCGGAGCTCCGCCTCGGTCGGGGTGCGGTGTTCGTGGGCCTCCGGCGGCAGCAGGTCAGTGAGGGCGGCCATGATCCGCTTGGTGTCTGTGTCGGGGTCGTCGTACGTCAGTTCCACCGGCGGACCGATCCGCACGGTCACGCGGGGACGGCGCAGTGGGTCGATGCGGGGCAGCCGGGCGTTCCTGGGCCAGACCTGCTCGGTCCCCCACAGGCCCATCGGGATCACCGGTGCCCTCGTCATCGCGGCCAGGCGGGCGACGCCCCACCGCCCCTGCAGCTCGGGCTCGAAGAACGCCGGGCCTCGCGGGATCGTGCCCTGGGGTGCGATCATCACCACGTCGCCGGCCCGCAGCGCCAGGGCTGCCGCTTCGAGAGGTTCGTGGGAGCCGGTGCCCCTGTCGACACGAATCGTCCCTGCCGCCCGAGCGAGCGGGCCGAGGGCGGGGGCGTCGAGCACCTCCTTCTTACCGAGGCCCCGGACCGCGCGTCCTGCCCGGGCAGCCACCAGACCGACGACGGCCGCGTCGAAGTAGCTGCGGTGGTTGAAGGCGAGGATCGCCCCGCCCCGGGCGGGAACGTGCTTCAGGCCTCCGATCTCGATCCGGGCGTTCAGCACCGTCTCAAGACCGGCGAAGGGCCGGAACCATTCCTGGAGCTCCCGCCCGGCCACCTTGACGACGCCCTCGGGAGCGTCGAGGTGGCGGATCGGCCAGCCCCTCGTCCGGGCGAGCACGGTGAGGCGGGCGTCGGGGTCGACGGCCATGGGGTGACCCACGGAAGCGAGCAGCGGTCCGGCGAAGAAGTTGTCGGCGTAGGCGTGGACCGCGCGGGGCGAGACGCGGGCCGAGCGCAACCAGGCCGTGCCCGCGTCGGCCTTGGACCGTGCCCAGACCAGGGGGCCCTGGATCGGGGCGAGCAGTCCCCGGCCCTCGGCCCACGTCGTCCCCGCGACGTCATCGGCACCGAGGAGCTCGCCGAGCGGCTCGGCGATCGCCGGCGGCGCCGCGCTGACGAGGAGGAGTCGCTCACCGGCGGCCCGGTGGTCGTCGAGCAGCGGGCGGAGATAGGGCGCCACGTCGTCGATCACCGCCTCTGCTGCCGTCATGGCGGCCTCCCGCACGGCGGCGTCAGGCCAGCCGCGGCCGGCCTGTACCGCGAGCAAGGACAGCTGAATCGACAGGGACACGGCGGCCGCGGCGTCCACCGCCGGTCCCAGCGGCCCTGGGGGCACGGCGACGCCCGCACGGCGCAGGGCGTCGCGCAGCATCCACCCCGGGCGACCGGTGAGCAGCGTCCGGTCGACATCCACGATGGCCGCTGCTCGCGCCATCTGCTCACTCTACGGCAGGCGGGCAGGCTCACCGCCGGCCGGCGGCGCTACCGTGGCGTGATGGCCGACGAACCGGTCCGGGGAGTCAACTTCCAGCGCCGGATGTCGGACTTCGAGGCGCTCATGTGGAACGTCGAGAAGGACCCGTGGCTGAACCCCAGCGGCGGCGTGGTCGTCGTGTGCGACCGGCCCCCGGACGTCGAGGACTTCCGAGGCCGAATCGCCCACGCGGTCGCCGAGATACCGCGACTCCGGGAGCGGGTGGTGCCCGGCGTCGGGCGGCTGTCGCCCCCGCGTTGGGCACCCGATCCGGAGTTCGACCTCGACAACCACCTCCGCCATGTCGCGTTGCCCGCCCCGGGCACACTCCGCCAGTTGTACGACCTCGCCGCGCGCCTCATGCAGGACCCGTTCGACCGCACCCGCCCGCTCTGGCAGTTCGTGATCGTCGACGGGCTCGATGGTGGCCGGGGCGCCATGTTCGCCAAGCTCCACCACACGATCGCTGACGGCTACGCGGCCCTCCGCCTGGCCGAGCTCTACCTCACGCTGGAACGGGACGCGCCGCCCCCGCCGGACGTCGACCTCGATCGCGTCGTGCGCGAGTCGGTCGACGAGGACCGGGCCCCGCCACCGACCGGCGGGCTCGGCGGCGTCGGCACCTCTGCCGTCGCGACCGCGCGCCATCTCTGGCACCGCCAACTGGGGCGCGCTCGTCGGGCCGCCGGAGAGGTCGTTCTGTGGGGAGCCGATCCTCGGCGTCCGGTGGACGGGGCGGCGCGGGTAGTTGCGACGATCGGGGCGGTGCGAAGCCAGGTGGGCCAACGCGGTGGCGTTCCCGGAGGGTCATCGCTGTGGCGACGGCGCAGCCGGCACCGCCACTTCGACGTGATCCGGGTGCCGCTGGACGGGATGCGGGCGGCGGCCAAGGCGCTTGGCGGCACGATCAACGACGTCTTCGTCACCGGCGCGGTGCTCGGCGCCGTCCGCTACCACGAGCGCAGGGAGACGCCGCTCGAGGCGCTCAACATCAGCTTCGTCGTGAGCACGAGAGAAACCGGCGGTGCCGACTCCAACGCGTTCGCGCCGACGCCGGTTCAGGCTCCCGCGGGGCCGATGACCGTGGAGGAGCGGTTCACCGCCATCCGCTCCATCCTGGCGGAGGGCCGCCAGGGTGCGAGTGCCGGCGGCGCCATGGGCAGCGTCGCTTGGGTGGCCAACCTCCTGCCGACGTCGCTGGTCACCGGCGTGGCCCGGTCGCAGACCGCCAACATGGACTTCGCCACCAGCAACATCCGGGGTGCGCCCGTACCGACCTACGTGTCCGGCGCCAGGATCCTGTGGACGGGCACGCTCGGTCCGGTCGCCGGCACCGCGTTCAACCTCACCGCCTTGTCGTACGACGGCAGCTTCGACATGGGTCTCCACGTCGACCCCGTGGCGGTCGGCGACTGCGACGACCTGCGCCGGTGCATCGCGGCCGGCTTCCAGGAGCTCCTGGCCGCAGGAGGCCACACCCTAGCTGGGGACCACGAGGTCGCCTGAGCCGGTCGGTGCGCGGCCCACAGCACGGCGAGCCCCAGCCGGAGACTGGCGCCGGCTTGGGGAGACTGCTCGGCAAAGTGGCTCACAGGAGCGCGTTCAGACGGTCGACCGCCTCGGAGATGTCGTCTCCACCGGCGCCGAAGCCGATGCGGAAGTGGCTAGGCGCACCGAAGCAGTCGCCCGGTGCCAGCAGCACGCCACGGGCAGCCGCCTCTTCGCAGAAGGGCCGGCTCGACTCGCCCGAGCGCAGCCACGGCCACGCCGTCAGCCCACCACGGGGCGGGATCCATCCGATCCGCTCGGCGTGCTCGGCGAAGAACGGTTCCATGGCCCGTAGGTTGGCGGTGGCGACTCGTTGCGCCCGCTCGAGGATCCGGTCGCGGTTGTGCACGCCGATGACGCCGAATGCCTCGCCGAGGGGTGACGAGCTGGACACCGTCAGGTAGCCGCGAGTGTTCTCGTACCGCACGCGACGGGCCGCGTCCCGCTCAACGATCCAGCCCAGCCGCAGACCGCTGAGGCACAGCGCCTTCGAGAAGTCTCCAAGCACGGTCACGCCCGGCAGCCGGCTGGCCGAGGGCGCCGCAGGGCCGTGATAGATGGGGTGATACACCTCGTCGACCACGAGCTGGATGCCTCGTTGAGCGGTGAAGTCGTACAGCTCGTCCAGCTCTGCGTCGCCGATCACCGTACCCGTCGGATTGTGCGGCGAGTTGACCAGGATCAGCTTCGTCCGCCTGTCGCTGCGCGATCGGATCTCGTCGAGATCGATCCGGAACTCTGACTCCGCCCGGAGGTGGTACTGGCGGACCTCAAGACCGAGCACCTGGGCCGCCTCGTCGAAGGTGGGAAACCCGGGGTTGGGCAACACCACGTTGGCTCCCGCCTCGGCCGCGTCGATCAACAGGATCCACAGCGCCTCGGCCGCCCCCGTCGTGATCCGAACGTCGTCGGCCGTGACCCCCACCACGGCGGCGATGGCCTCCCGGAGCTCGGCACCGCCCTCCGGTGGTGCGTAGTACAGCGGCCGGTCGAACAGACGCTCCCGCACGTCGTCATCGACCAGCGCGAGGAGCTCGCGGACGGTCCACCGGGGCCCCGTGCTCGAGGCAAGGTCGTACTCGATCGGGGGCGAGGCGAACTGATGCTTGCTGAGCCACTGGTCGAGCAGGAACGGCCTCATCTCCATGGGTCATCACCGTATGGGGTTCGCGGACGTTTGCCGAAGCAATAGAGGGTGTTGCAGCACCGGCACCAGTCGCCCGAAACTTCCTCCTAGGCGAACCGCTTCACGAAGTCGAGCGCCGTCTGGGCGACCTCGCGCCAGCCGTGGTCGATCGTGAGGGCATGGCCTCGGTTCGGGATCTTCACGATCTCCGTCACGCCGGGGTTGCGCCTCTGCCGCTTGTAGGCGGCGTTCGCGATCGCCCACGGCACCGTGTGGTCCTTCTCGCCCTCGATGATCAGCAGGGGACCGCGGTCGGGGTTCTTCGTGTCCACCTTCGCCTCCGTCCACGGGTTGAGGTTCGCGTTGCCCATCTGCATGAGAGAGA
>JBKPHT010000425.1:0-9317 GCA_046730015.1 Actinomycetota bacterium | reverse complement strand
GCCCCCACCTCTCGGCGCCCGGCCCCCCGTGGGGGTGGGTCCCCCCCCCCCCGGCCCGGGGGGGGCCACCCCCCCCCCAACCCTGGTGTCCGGCGTGAGGGCGCCGCTGTGGTAATGATGTTTCGTGTCATCTCGTGTCTCTACATGGTTCTCGCTCACCGGGCACGCCTCTGGCCACCACGGGGTGGTGCCGTGGCGGGTGGCCGTCGACCTGGGGGTGCCGGAGTCGACGCTCGGGGCATGGGTGCGGCGGGGCCGGCTCACCCGCCCCGCGCCGGGCGTCCTCGTCGTGGTCGGCACGCCGGTCACCTGGGCGCAACAGGTCGCGATCGCGACGGTGTCCGGGAGCGGGATGGCATCGCACCGCACCGCCGCCGCGCTGTGGGCGCTCGACGGGTTCCAACCGCGGCTCATCGAGGTGCTCACGCCCCACGGGCGGCGACGGAAGCGCACCGGCTGGATCGTCCACGAGTCGCGCACCCTCCGCCCGGTCGACTTCGACGAGGTGGACGGCATCGCCTGCACGTCGCTCGTCCGGACCCTGCTCGACCTGCCGTGGGTGGCCCACCCGTTCGTTGTCGCCCAAGCGCTCGACCACGCCTGCCGCCGCCGGCGGGGCACGCTGGAGGCCGTCGCCCGGCGCCACGAGGAGCTGCCCCGCGCCCGGCGGCGCGCGGACCTCATGGACCGGATGCTGGGCGAGCGGCTCGGCGCCGGCCGGTTCGCGGACAGCGGCTTCGAGACCCGCGCCGTCCGGCTCGTCCGGTCGGTCGGGATGCCCGACCCGGTCTTGCAGCACACCGTCCGCGACGGCGACTTCGTGGCCCACCTCGACCTCGCCTGGCCCGACATCCGCTGGTGCGTCGAATGCGACAGCCTCGCCCACCACTGGGGCAAGCGGGCCCACGAGTGGGACCGGGCGCGACGCCGCCACCTGCGGCGCCTCGGGTGGGAGACGGTCGAGGTGACCTACGACCAGGTGACCCGCCAGGCCGCAGCGACGGCCCACGAGCTGCGCGAGCTGTACGACCTCAGGCGGTCCGACCTGGGTCTGGCGTCTCCCACCGCGACCGGCCGCGGTGAGGGACGCCAGGCCCGGGTCGCCGGGTGAGGACGACGAGCCCGGCCCCGGCCGCGGCCAGCGCGGCCAGGACGGCCCCCGCCGGCGCGCCGACCAGCGGGTCGACACCGACGACGGCCCCGCCCAGGCCCGCCGCAGCGAGGGCAGCGTCGACCGCGACGTGGGCCCACCGGGGCGGCGTGTCGGCCCGGCCGATACAGCCGCACGACCCGATCGGCGTCCCCGCCCGCAGGGCCGCCACGACGAACCAACCGAACCCGGCGTAGCTCAGCGCCACCAGCGCCGCCGTCACCCGGCCTCCGACCGCCAGCGTCGCCGCCCCCAGCACCGCCTCGCCGAGCGCCCCGGCCCGGACCACGCCTGCGGGGACCGTCCACCCCAGCGCGGCGAGGGCCACGGCCGTGCGCGACGGGTCGGCCACCTTGGCCGCGCCGGCCGCCAACAGCAGCAGGCCCGCGGCCCCGACCGCAGCGGTCAGCACGTCACTCGGCGGCGTCGGCCAGGGCCTCGGCCAGCGACGGGTGGACGAGCAGGCTCTCGACGATGTCGTTCACCCGCAGCCCGTTGGTCACCGCCACTGCCAGCACGGAGATGAGCTCGGCGGCCTGGCGGCCCACGATCGACCCGCCGAGCACGACCCCGGTGGCGGGGTCGGACAGGATCTTCACGAAGCCCTTGGTCTCGTTGTTGATGAGCGCCTTGGCCGACGCCGAGAACGGCACCTTGGTCACCCTCAGCTTGCGGCCCTCGGCGAAGGCGTCGGCCTCGGCCAGGCCGACGTCGGCGATCTCGGGCTCGGTGAAGATGGCCGAGGCCGCCTTGTCGTAGTCGAGGTGGCGGTGGACGCGGGTGTGCAGGCCCATGACGTGCTCGGCGATCTTGCGGCCCTGCATCGCGGCCACCGACGACAGCGGCAGCTTCCCCGACAGGTCGCCCGCCGCGTAGATGTGCCCCACGTTGGTGACGCAGTGGTGGTTGATCGGCACGTAGCCCGAGGCGTCGACCTCGACACCGGCCGCGTCGAGCCCCAGCCCGTCGCTGTTGGGGATCGAGCCGATGGCCAGCAGCGCGTGGCTGCCCCGGGCCACCCGCCCGTCGGAGCAGCGGACGGCGACCCCGCCGTCGTCGGTGCGGTCGATGCCCTCGGCCCGGGCGCCCTTGTAGAGCTGGACCCCCCGGCGGAGCAGCTCGGATTCCAGGGCGGCGGCCACCTCGGGGTCCTTCTGGGGCAGCACCTGCTGGCGGCTGACGATGAGCGTGACCCGGCTGCCCAGCGACGAGAACATGTGGACGAACTCGACCCCGGTGACGCCGGAGCCGATGACCACCAGGTGCTCGGGCAGCTCGTTGGGCGGGTAGGCGTCGCGGGTGGTGAGGATGCGGTCGCCGTCGACGTCCGCCCAGTCGGGGATCCGGGGCCGGCTGCCGGTCGACAGCAGGATGGCGTCGGCGTCGATCTCCCGCACGCCCTCGGGGGTGTCGACCACCACGTCGTGGGGCCCCTTGAGCCGGGCCGTCCCCTGGATCATCCGGACCCCCTGGCTGCGGAGGAGGTCGACGATGTTGTGCTCGAGCCGGCCCTCGATCGTCTTGATCCGGTGGCGGAGGCCCTCGAGGTCGATGCTGGCGTCGGACACGGTGAGGCCCATGCCGGCGCTGGCGTCGACGTCGCCCATGGCGCCGGCCGTGGCGATCATCGCCTTGGACGGGATGCAGTCGAGCAGGTGGGCGGCGCCGCCCACGATGTCGCGCTCGATCATCGTGACCTCGGCCCCGAGCCGGGCCGCGGTGGTGGCGGCCGTGTTGCCGGCCGGACCGCCACCGATGATCACGAAGCGCAACGCCATTCCCCCAGGCTACGTGCCGAAGCCTCTAGCCTCACGCCCCGACCCGACCCCCGACCCGGGAGCCCAAGAGTGTCCGGCTTCGGCCCGTCCCCCCGCGACGACCCGCTGACCTACCCGGGGGTGGCGCCCCGCTCGTCGGGGCTCGTCACCGAGGGGCCGTACCTGGTGGCCGAGCCGCGGCCGGGACGGCGGCTCGCCCAGGCCCGGGTCGTGCTCGGCGCCGAGCGCCCGGCGGCGCTGGACGTCGGGCTGTCGCGGGTGTCGCTCGGGTTCGCCCTGCTGCGCCTCAACGCCGTGCCCATCGAGGCCCGCATCCCGGTGCTGGCGGTCGGGTCGAACGCCGCGATCACCCAGATGCAGGCCAAGTTCCAGGAGGCCGGCATCTCCAGCGTCATGCCGCTCACCTGGGCCGACGTGACCGGCATCCGGGTCGGCGTGGCGGCCATGATCAGCCGCTGGGGCTACGTGCCAGCCGCGCCGGTGTTCGAGCCGGGGGCCACGGCCCGCCTGGCGGTCAACTGGCTCGACCCGGAGCAGCTCACCGCGCTCGACGAGACCGAGGTCGGCTACGAGCGGCGCCTGGTGGCCGACGCCGACGGCACCCGGGTCCGGCTGGAGTCGGGCGAGGAGCTGCCGTCGACCGGCATCTACGCCTGCCGGCGGGGCCTCGTCGCCGACCCCGCCACCGGGCGGGCGCTCGACCTGCCCGACCAGCGCGAGCTGCTGGCGCTGCTGCTGGCCGGGGGCGGCCGCGCGGTCCGGTCGCTCGCCGGGCGCGATGTCGAGGGGTTCGTGCGGGCCGGGGCCGACCCGGAGCGGCACCCTCTGTTGGAGGAGGCGCTGTTCGACTCCTCCGGCGTGCCGGTGCTGCCGTGGGCGGCGCCGGGCCGGGAGGGCGACCCCGAGCCGTACGGGCGGGGCCGGTCGGGCCTGCCCGCACCGCCCGGCGCGGCCGGGGCCCGGCGGGTGGCACCGTCCCCCGACGACGTCGACCGCGGCGGCGAGCCCGTGGTCCTGGTCGCGCCCGCCCTCCGGGAGGCGCTGGGCGAGCCGAGCCACGTCGTCGTCCGGTCGTGCATGGACGACCAGGCGCCGGCCGCCGTGGGCCGGCTCCTGGAAGGCGAGGCGATCGAGGAGGTGCAGGTCGACCAGAGCCTCCGCAACGGGCTCGGCCTCGAGATCGGCGAGTGGGTCACGCTGGAGCCCGCCGGCGTGGTCCGCCACCGCGTGGCCGACGTCGTGCTGGGCACACCCCACTCGCTGCTGTGCCGGGTGCAGCAGGCCGAGCTGGTCACCTCCGAGCGCCCGGCCGCGCTGCTGCCGTCGCTGGCGCTCGACCTCATCGGCGTCGAGTCCGGGGACCGGGTGGTCGTCGAGGGCCTGCCGCGCGAGGCGGGGGGCCGGCTGCGGGCGGTGACCGTCCGGGCGTTCGAGGCCCCGGACGAGACCCTCGCCCGCCGCGAGCGGCTGACCGGCGGCGGGATCCAGCACCGCTTCCCGTCGGCCCGCGACGCCCTGGGCGTCTACCCCGACCTGCCGTGGATCTTCATCGACCGCGCCCTCCGCAACCGGCTCGGGCTCGCCCAGCCGCTGGCGGTGGTCCGGGTCCGGGCCAGCCGCAAGGACCAGGTCACCAAGGAGCTGCGGGAGATGCTGCTGGTGCTGGTGATCGCCTTCATCGGGCTCCTGCAGGTCGTCGACGTGGGCGTGGCCTGGGTGGCGTTCCTGGTGCTGGCCACCGCGCTCGTCGTCGGGGCGGTGGGCATGCGGCTCCGCAGCCGGCTCCGGTCCGTGTGAGCGTCACCGACCGGTGCGGGCCAGCCGGACCAGCCGGTGGTCCGGCGTGAACAGCCGCCGGGTGAGGCCCAGGCCGATCACCACGACGTTGGTGGCCACGCACCCGAGGATCAGGTACATGATCGCCGCCTGCACCAGCACGGCGTCGACCGGGTCGGCTCCGGCGAGGATGAGCCCGGTCATCGCACCGGGCAGGAACACGAGGCCGACCGCCTTGGTGCTCTCGATCTGGGACGTGAGCGCGGTCCGCAGAGCCGAGCGCACGAACGGCTTGGACGCCTCCGGCCACGGCTGCCCCAGCGCCAGCCGGGCCTCGACCTCGGGGCGCCGGTCGGCCAGCTCGCCGAGGATCCGGCGGGAGGCGACGACGATGCTGCCGATCGAGTTGCCGATCATCATCCCGGCGATCGGGACGACCGCCCGGCCCACGATCGGGTAGACGCCCAGGCCGAACACCACGAACAGGCTGAGCGCGGCCGAGGCCGACGTCGCCCCCAAGGTGAGCCAGGTGATGCCGGGCACCTCCGGCGCCCGGCGCCGGGTCGTCAGCGCGGCGACGGCGAGCATCACGACGACCCAGGCCCAGGCCCACGCGATCGGCGTGTCTTCGTCGACGACGAACATCAGCAGCCAGCCGACCGCCAGCAGCTGGACGATGGCCCGCCCGGCGGCCCACAGCATGTCGCGCTCGAGCCGCAGGCCCTGCCACATCGACAGGCCGACGGCCACTGCGACGAGGATGAGCGACAGGCCGAGGCCGCCCCAGCCGATGGCGGCGTCATCCACGAACGGTCTCTCCGTCGTCGTCCCCACCCGGCCCGGTGCCGTCGTGGCGGTCGGCCAGGTACCGGTGCCGTTCCTCGTCGGTGGCGACGTGCCCGCCGACTATCACGATGACCGCGTCGGCCAACCGCCGGCACTGGTCGAGGTCGTGGGTCACCCACACCACCGGCCGCCCGCCGTCGGCCAGCCGGCGTGCCGTCCGCTCCAGCCGGCGGCGGGCGTCGGGGTCGAGGGCCGAGGTCGGCTCGTCCATCAGCAGCGCCTCCGGCCGGGTCACGAGCGTGCGGGCCAGGCACATCCGCTGGGCCTCGCCACCCGACAGGTCGTCGGCCGACCGGTCGAGGAACCCGGGGTCGAGCCCGGCGCCCTCCAGCGCCTCGCCGTAGGCCGCGTCGCCGGCCGTCGGGTCGGCGACGGCCAGGTTCTCGCGCACCGTCCCCGGGAACGGCGCGGGGCGCTGGAACACCATTCCCACCGCCCGCCGCAGCGCCAGCGGGTCGAGCGACGACATTGGATCGCCCCGGAACCGGACCTCGCCCGCAGTCGGCACCTCCAGCCGGTTGAGCAGCCGGAGGAGCATCGACTTCCCGGCCCCCGACGGACCGACCACCACGGTGATGCCCTCGTCGGGGATCGTCAGCGTGACGCCGCCGAGGACAGCGGCCCCGTCGATCTCCAGCGAGACGCAGTCCAGCGTGAACAGGGCCGGGGGGCGGGGCGCCTCGGCCACCTCAGACCGGGTGCCGGTCGGCGTCGCGGCCCGACCCGCCGACGGTGACACGGGCGGCCACCGGGGCGGCCGGGACGTCGCCGACCAGGCGGCGCAGCCGCTCGCCGGTCCCCGAGTACTTGACGATGCAGACCACGGCGCGCACGGCGTCCTTCCACCCGATCTTCTTGCCCTCAGCGTACGTCCGCCCGTTGTAGCTGATGCCGACCTCGAACACCCGGCAACCGGCCCGGGCCACCTTGGCGGTGACCTCGGGCTCGAAGCCGAAGCGGTCCTCCTCGATCGCTACGGACTGGATGACCTCCCGACGGAAGACCTTGTAGCAGCTCTCCATGTCGGTGAGGTTCAGGTCGGTGAACATGTTCGACAGCGTCGTCAGGACCTTGTTGCCCACCGAGTGCCAGTAGTAGAGGACCCGGTGGGGCCTGCTGGAGATGAAGCGGGAGCCGTAGACCACGTCGGCCAGCCCGTCCTCCAGCGGCTGCACCAGCGCACCGTACTCGGCCGGGTCGTACTCCAGGTCCGCGTCCTGCACGATCACGTACTCGGCCGTCGCCTCCGCGAAGCCGCGCCGCAGCGCCGCCCCCTTCCCCGCGTTCCGCGGTTGCAGCAGCACCCGCACCCGGGGATCGGCGACGCCGGCCAGCAGATGGCGGGTGCCGTCGGTCGAGCCGTCGTCGACCACGATGACCTCGGCGGTCCACGGGGAGGCCAGGACCTGGCCGATCACGATCAGGATCGTGGCCTGCTCGTCGTAGCAGGGCACGACGACCGCCAGGCAGGGATGTGGATCTGCCACCTCGGACCTCCAGCTCCCGGAGCGTCGAGCGTAGTAGCTCGGCCACGGAGGGGCCGGGGGCCGGCGCGGCGGCGGAGCCGGCAATTCGTCCCGTCCGGACGTGGTCCGTAGCATCGGCGGCGTGACCGATGCGGCGAACCTCGACGACTGGCGGGACCTGGCGGCCAGGGACCTCAAGAGCGCCGACCCCGACACGCTGGTCTGGCACACCCCGGAGGGGATCGACGTCAAGCCGCTGTACACGCCGGCCGACCTCGACCGTGTCGAGGGGCTCGGCAGCCTGCCCGGGTTCCCGCCGTTCACCCGGGGCGTCCGGGCCACGATGTACGCCAACCGTCCGTGGACCATCCGCCAGTACGCCGGCTTCTCCACCGCCGAGGAGTCCAACGCCTTCTACAGGCGCAACCTGGCCGCCGGGCAGATGGGCCTGTCGGTGGCCTTCGACCTGGCCACCCACCGGGGCTACGACTCCGACCACCCGAGGGTCGAGGGCGACGTTGGCAAGGCGGGGGTGGCGATCGACTCGGTCGAGGACATGAAGATCCTGTTCGACCAGATCCCCCTCGACAAGATGTCGGTGTCGATGACCATGAACGGGGCGGTGCTGCCGACCCTGGCCTCCTTCGTCGTGGCCGCAGAGGAGCAGGGCGTCGAGCAGTCCCAGCTCAGCGGGACCATCCAGAACGACATCCTCAAGGAGTTCATGGTCCGCAACACCTACATCTACCCGCCCGAGCCGAGCATGCGGATCGTGGCCGACATCATCGAGTACACGGCCGAGCACATGCCCCGGTTCAACTCGATCTCGATCTCGGGCTACCACATGCAGGAGGCGGGAGCGACGGCGGTCCAGGAGCTGGCGTTCACCATCGCCGACGGGCTGGAGTACGTGCGGCGGGCCCTCGACCGGGGCCTCGACATCGACCGCTTCGCGGGGCGGCTGTCGTTCTTCTTCGCCATCGGCATGAACTTCTTCATGGAGGTGGCCAAGCTGCGGGCCGCCCGGCTGCTGTGGCACCGCGTCATCTCGCAGTTCTCGCCGCAGGACTCCCGGTCGGCCATGCTGCGCACCCACTGCCAGACCAGCGGCGTGTCGCTCACCGAGCAGGACCCCTACAACAACGTCGTCCGCACCGCGGTCGAGGCCATGGCAGCCGTCCTCGGCGGCACGCAGAGCCTCCACACCAACAGCTTCGACGAGGCTCTCGGCCTGCCCACCGACTTCTCCGCCCGCATCGCCCGCAACACCCAGCTCATCCTGGCCGAGGAGACCGGCATCCCCCGGGTGGTCGACCCGCTGGCCGGCAGCTACTACGTCGAGGCGCTGACCCAGTCGCTGGCCGACGCCGCCTGGGCGCTGATCACCGAGGTCGAGGAGATGGGCGGCATGACCAAGGCCGTCGCCTCCGGCATGCCCAAGCTGCGGATCGAGGAGTCGGCCGCCCGCCGCCAGGCCGCCGTCGACCGGGGCGAGGAGGTGATCGTCGGCGTCAACAAGTACCAGCCGTCGAACCCCGACCACGTCGACGTCCTGTCGATCGACAACAGCGACGTCCGTCGCCAGCAGATCGCCCGGCTCGAGCGGGTGCGGGCCGAGCGGGACGAGGCCGCCTGCCATGACGCCCTCCGCCGCCTCACCGAGGGCGCCCGGGGCGACGCCAACCTGCTGGCCTTGTGCATCGACGCCGCCCGGGCCCGGGCCACGGTGGGCGAGATGAGCGACGCCATGGAGCAGGTGTTCGACCGGCACAAGGCCGAGATCCGGTCCATCCACGGCGTCTACGGAGCCGCCTACGAGGGCGACGACGAGTTCGAGGCAGTGCAGGCCGACGTCGAGACGTTCGCCGCCGAGGAGGGCCGCCGCCCCCGGATGCTGGTGGTCAAGATGGGCCAGGACGGCCACGACCGGGGCGCCAAGGTCATCGCCACCGCCTTCGCCGACCTGGGCTTCGACGTCGACGTCGGCCCGCTGTTCCAGACCCCGGCCGAGGCCGCGCGCGACGCGGTCGACAACGACGTCCACGTCGTCGGCGTGTCGAGCCAGGCGGCCGGCCACCGGACTCTGGTCCCCCAGCTCCTCGACGAGCTGCGGGCGGCCGGCGCCGACGACGTCGTCGTGGTCTGCGGCGGCGTCATCCCGCCGCAGGACCACGACGCGCTGCGGGCCGCCGGCGTGGCCGCCATCTTCGGCCCGGGCACCAACATCCCGGCCGCGGCCCGCCAGGTGCTGACCCTGCTCCGGTCCCGGCGCCCGGCGGCGTAGCTCCTCGCCCCGATACG
>JBKPHT010000424.1:0-8045 GCA_046730015.1 Actinomycetota bacterium | reverse complement strand
CGGGCCGCCGGCTTCGACGGCCGCGTGGTCCTGGTGGGCGAGGAGCCGCACCGCCCCTACGAGCGACCTCCGCTGTCCAAGACGGTTCTGCGCGGCGAGCAGCCGCCCGAGGTGGCTCGGGTCCACGACGACGCCTTCTATGCCGCCAACGACATCGAGCTGCTGCTCGGGCGCCGCGTCGTCGGCCTCGATCCGAATGCGCGGCAGATCCGCCTCGACGGTGACGAGACGCTCGGCTACACGGCCGCCGTGTTGGCGACGGGCGCCGCGCCCCGGCACATCGACATCCCTGGCGCGGGCCTCGCGGGTGTCCGGTACCTGCGCACCATCGACGACTCCACCGCACTCGGAGACGCCATCCGAACGGCCCGCCGCGTCGCGGTGATCGGGGCTGGGTGGATCGGGTCGGAGGTCGCCGCGTCCGCCCGGCAGATGGGGGCCGAGGTCGTCCTCGTCGACCCCGCACCGGTTCCGTTGCAGCGCGTCCTCGGCGACGAGATCGGCGAGGTCTTCCGCGCCCTCCACGCCGACAACGGCGTGAAGCTGCGGCTCGGGCTCGGTGTGACCGAGCTACGCGGCACCGACACCGTCGACGAGGTCGTCCTCGCCGACGGCGCCGTCGAGGCCGCCGACGTCGTCGTCGTCGGCATCGGCGTCACACCCCGGGTGGACCTGGCGGCCGCGGCTGGCCTGACCCTCGACAACGGCGTCGCGGTCGACGACCAGCTGCAGTCCAGCGCCCCCGGGGTGTACGCCGCTGGTGACGTCGCCTCCGCATGGCACCCGCGCTACCGCCGGCGCCTCCGGATCGAGCACTGGGCCAACGCCCTCAACCAGGGCCTCACCGCTGGGGCCAACGCCGGCGGGGGCCGTGAGCCCTACACGCGGCTGCCGTACTTCTTCTCCGATCAGTACGACCTGGGCCTGGAGTACGTGGGCCACGGCGACCCCGGGGATGCGGTCGTCGTCCGCGGCAGCCTCACCGATCGCGAGTTCATCGCGTTCTGGCACCGCGGCGGCGTCGTCACCGCCGCCATGAGCGTGAACGTGTGGGACGTCGTCGACGACCTCAAGGCGATCGTGGCCCGCGGAGGGCCGCTCGAACCGGACCGTCTCGCCGATCCCGCCGTCCCCCTCGGAGTGCTCGCATGACGTCGCCCGCGTCGCCAGGGAACCGGATGACCGCGCTGCAGCGCCTGTACGCCGAATACGGCCAGAGCCCCTGGCTGGACAACCTCACCCGCGGCGACCTGCACGACGGGACCCTGGCCCGGATGGTCGACGACGGGATCCGGGGGATCACCGCCAACCCCACGATCTTCGCCAGAGCCATCGGCGGGTCCCGCGATTACGACGCGCAGTTCTCGTCGCTGATCACGGCGGGTCGTACCGTCGAGGACGCCTACTGGGAGCTCGTCCTCGCCGACATCCGCGACGCGCTCGCCGTCCTGCGGCCCGTGTTCGACGCGAGCGGCGGGATCGACGGGTTCGTGTCGGTCGAGGTTGCGCCCGAACTGGCCCGCGACACCTCCGCCACGATCGCGGCCGCCCGCAGGCTCCACGTCCGCATCGACGAACCCAACCTGTTCGTCAAGGTCCCGGCGACCCCGGAGGGCATCCCCGCCATCGAGGCGCTGATCGCCGAGGGCCGCAGCATCAACATCACCCTCATCTTCTCCCTGGCGCGCTACGCCGAGGTGATCAACGCCTACCTGTCCGGCCTCGAAGCCTTCACCGACGCCGGTGGCGACCCGTCGACCGTGCACAGCGTCGCCTCGTTCTTCGTCAGCCGCGTCGACACCGAGGTCGACCGCCGCCTGGAGGCGGTCGGCGGCCGCGAGGCGCTCGGTCTGCGCGGCCACGCCGCGATCGCGCAGGCCAAGCTCGCCTACCGGCTGTTCCGCGCCCGGTTCTCGGGACCGCGGTGGGACCACCTCGCCGGCCGGGGCGCGCATCGCCAGCGCCCGCTCTGGGCCTCGACCTCCACCAAGGACCCCGCGTACCCGGACACCCTCTACGTCGACGACCTCATCGGGCCCGAGACCGTCAACACCCTGCCCCAAGCCACCATCGCCGCGTTCGAGGACCATGGCAGGCCGGCCCGCAGCATCGACACCGACGTCGACGAGGCGGACGAGACGATGCGCCGTCTCGCCGCCCTCGGCATCGACATGGGCGACGTCGGGCGCACCCTCGAAGACCAGGGCGTCGCCAGCTTCCACACGTCCTTCCAGGAGGTGCTCGGCACGCTGCGAACCAAGGCCGGTCATCGCCTGGCGCGCTGAACACTACGGGCGTGGCTGAGTCCTGCTCGGCCACAGGTGACGACGGACGAGACCGGGTTCGCCGGCCCGATCAGGCTGTTCGTGCTGTTGCCGTGTGGTAATCCGCCTCCCACGACGGCTGATGCCGGGACGGGAGGCGGTTCCAGTGCCTGACGTGTACGCAACGATCTCCGAGGCCGACGCGGCGACGCAGGAACGGCTGGCCACCATCCTCGAGCTCCGGGCGGCCGACCCGCAGCAGGTCTGCATCGAGGCCGTGAAGGCGGCCTTCATCAACGACATGTGGCTGGTGCGTCGGCGCGCGTCGGGCCCGAGCTCTGCGCCGCGCTCAAGGCCGAGGCCAGGCGTCGGGCCGACGACGATCGGTTCTACGGCTCCATCGGCTTCACGAGCTTCATCGCCCGCAAGCCGGCATAGCGCTCCACGTCCTGGTTGTCCGGGAGTACTGGTGGCGTCCGGACGGACGAGCCTCGCAGGCACCGACGCCGTCGAGGTCCCGGCCGAGCACGCGCCGGCTCGCTAGACCACCTTTCGCAAGGTGACGTCCATGGATGGGCGCCAGTTCACGCCGTCGTCGGACCACTCGTGGAGCGTGGGCATCGTTCGGCCGTCGTCGCTGAGCACCCCGGTGGCGCGTGCGTGGCCGCCACTCCACGTCCACGTGCCGTCTTGGAACGTCAGGTCCTGGGTGCTGATGTTGCCCTGCGAGTCGAAGAAGTGCGTGCGGAACCTCTTGGTCTCGGAGTCGTAGCCGATCATCTCGATCCCCCCGACATCGGCGTCGCCGACGCGGCCGTAGGCCGTGTGGACCACGAAGAATCCACCCGCCACCCACTCATAGATGTCGCTCGCCTGAATCTTGACGGCTTGTGCGCCGTCGGCCGGGGTGGTCTCACCTTCGGTGATCCACTTGCCGATCAACGAGCTCAAGAGGTCGTGTTCGGGCAGACGCTGCTGCTCGGTGATCTCAGCGAGCAGCGGTCGTTCCTCGGCGGAGTTCGCAGCCATGGTCGTCGGTCCCTTCAGTTGGCCGCTCTCGACGGTTTCGCCAATGGTTCTGAGCACCTGCAGCCCTCAACCGTGACGCAACACGGTCGGCGCCGTCATCGGTAATTATCCGGATTCGTGTCCCCCACGTGCGCCGTTGCCGGGCGCGCCGTTCACGGCCCACGCGACGATCCGAGCACGTCGACCGAACCCGAGCTTGGCCTTGATGTGCTCGACGTGAGACTCGACGGTGCGCGTCGAGATGATCAGGCGCTCGGCGATCTCTCGGTTGGTCAGGCCCGCGCCGACCAGATGGGCCACCTCCAGCTCCCGGGCGCTCAGCGGACTGCTGCGGCCGTGATCTACTTCGCGGAGCGCCTCGTCCATCAGCTCCTGGGATGACAACCGCGCCCCGTCGGCAGTGAGCTGGTACGCCCTGGCCGAACCCACCTCCGCCCGGGCTCGTTCCAGCCACGGCTGAACCTGCCGACGCAGCTGCTCGTGGAGCTGGAGGCCGTCTCGCCGGGCGCTGGCATCGGCGGCACCTGCCAGCCTGAGAGCCGAGCGGTAGCGGCCCTCGCCGCTGGCCAGGGCAACCCCGGTCCACCACAGCCAACCCGGGTCCTCAAGGTTGCCGCCCAGTTGTCGCAGCAGACCGACGACCTCCACAGTGTGGGCCCTCAGGCTTGCCATGTCGCCGGCGGCGATCGCACCGTACGACATGCTCCCGAGGCTGTAGATCGAGGCGGTGATGCTGCCGTTGCTGCGGTTCAAGGCCAGCGCCTCGCTCACGCAGGGCTCGGCCCGGCCGGTGTCGCCGGCGAGCTGGAGCGTCATGCCCAGGAAGGCCAGGGCGAGCCCGAGGCCGTACTGGTCGCCGTGGCTGCGGAACAGGCAGACGCTCCGCTCGCACAGCCGCTCGGCCTCGTCGAGGTCCCCTTGGGCGAGGGCCACGAGGGCCAGGCTGCGCAGGCGCCGAGCGACGCCCAAGGGGTCGTCCAGCTCCCGGCCGATGGCAAGGCTCTCCTCGAGCATCGCTCGGGTTGCCGGGTAGTCGCGTTGTCGCCAGGCCAGACGGCCTGCTCGGGCCAGGCCGCTGGCCCGCAGCCGGAGATCCTCCGTGTCCGCGCGCCGCCGCAGCATCTCCTCGATCCAGTTGCGTCCCTCGTTGACCCGCCCGCGGATCGCCCACCACGGAGCCAGAGCCGTGCACAGACGAAGCCCGAGGTCATCGGGCTGCTCGCGAGCCCAGCGCAACGCCACCCGGAAGTTGCCCTCTCCCTCCTCCAGCCGGGCAAGGACGGTGCCGGCCTCGGGGCCGCGCAGTGTGGCCTCCGACTGCAATGCCCGTCCGAGGTAATGCTCGGCATGACGTCGCTGGGCGGCATCCCGCTCGCCCCGGGCAGCCAGCTTGGCCTCGGCGCACTGCCGGACCGGCTCCAGCAGGCGGTAGCGCATCCTCTCAGGCGTCGGTTCGGCCAGCACGAGGGAGCTGTCGATCAGCGAGGTCAAGCCGTCCAACACGTCCTCGCGGGGTGCGACGGCCTGTGCGGCGTCGAAGTCGAACCCTCCGGCGAAGACCGACAGCTGCTCGAACAGCAACTGCTCGGCGGGCTGGAGCAGCTGGTAGCTCCAGTCGAGCGTCGCCTCCATCGTCCGCTGCCGGGGGCTGGCGTCCCGGACGTGGCTGCGCAGCAGGGGCAGGGCGGGCTCCAACCGACCGAGGATCTCTGTCGGCGTCAGCACGCGGCTCCAGGCGGCGGCCAGCTCGATGGCCAGGGGTAGGCCATCCAAGCGCCGACAGATCTCTTCGATCACACGAGCACTCGATGGTTCGAGCCGGGTGCCGTGTGCGCTCTGGGCGGCTCGATCCCTGAACAGCTCGACCGCGGGCACGAGATCGAGCGGCGGGACGCGCCACACCCGCTCGCCCTCGAGGCCCAGCGCCGTTCGGCTGGTGGCCAGCACCCGCAGCGACGGGCACCCGTCGAGCAGCCTGACGACCAGCACCGCGACCGCGCTCAGCAGGTGTTCGCAGTTGTCCAGCACCACGAGGAGCTCTTTGGGGGACAACTCGTCGATGAGGGCGTCCTCCGCCGAGCGCCCGGGTTGCTCGGCGATCCCGAGGGCGGCGGCCACCGCGGACGCCGCCAGGCACCCGTCCCCCACGGGCGCAAGGTCGACGAAACCCACCCCCGACGGATACCGGTCGGCAAACCGGCGACCCAACTCCAGGCCGAGCCGCGTCTTGCCGCAGCCGGGCGCTCCGACCAGCGTGACCAGCCGGGCCCCCTCGACGATCCGGGTCAGCTCGATGACGTCCGGGTCACGGCCGATGAGCCTGGTCAGCACGCGACGCCCACCGGTCTCGACCGCAGCACACTGAGCCATCCTAGCCCCAAACTTCTAACCAGCAACCAGAAGCTTCGAATAGAGAAGAAGAATGAAGTAAGCTGCGGACATGAGCCGCCGCTACAACCAGTACTGTCCCGTCGCCCGATCGCTCGACGTGGTCGGGGAGCGGTGGAGCCTGCTGATCGTTCGTGAGTTGCTGCTCGGCCCTCGGCGCTTCACCGACCTGGCCGAAGGACTGCCCGGAATCGGCTCGAGCGTGCTGGCCACCCGGCTCAAGGAGCTCGAGGAGAGGGGAGTGGTCACGAGGCGGATGCTGCCCCCTCCCGCCGCGTCGGTGGTCTACGAGCTCAGCGACCAGGCCCGCGGTCTGGCCCCCGTGTTGGCGGCGCTGGCCGGCTGGGGGATGAACCTGCTCGGTCACCCCCACAGCGACGACCAGGTCCGCGGCAGGTGGCTGGTGCTCTGCCTCGCGGTGACCGCCAGGCCCGCCCCGTCCGTTCCCGACGGCACCTACGAGCTGCGAGTCGACGACGAGGTCTTTCACGTCCGATCACAGCACGGTTACCTCGAGCCCGCCCAGGGACCGGCGGCCACCGCCGATGCCACGATCACCATGACCACGGGCACGCTGGCCGCGATCGCCGGCGGCGAGCTCGACGTCACGAGCTCACGGGCCGGCCGACTGATCGCGGTCGACGGCGACACGGCGGGCGCGCAACGACTGCTCGAGTCGCTCACGCAAACCTGCGTAGGAACGCCACGGTTGCCGGCGGGCCCTGGACGGTGAGGCCCGGGTTGCCTAGCTCACGGTCGCCGGTGACGTCGCCGGTGACGGGGAAGGTTCACGATCCCAACAACAACCGGGTACGCCTGCGGCGACCGCGGTGCTCGCGGTCTCGAAGGCGGGTGCACGCACGGCCCGGGGTTCGGCTGTCGGACGGGAGGGCAGGAAACGCGCGGCGAAAGCGGCGCCGGCGATGAGGACGCCGGCGGCGACGAGGCAGCCGATCCGAAAGCCGTCGAAGAACGCGGTCTGGGCCGCCGCGAGCAACGGCTGACCGGCGGCTCCCAGCTGGTCGGAGACGGCGATGGCCGCGCCGATGGAATCGCTGGCGGCGGCGAGCGCGGGCGCGGGAAGCGAGCCGGCTGCGTCCTCGACGCCGGATGCGTAGAGGGATGCGTAGACACTGCCGATGATGGCGACGCCGAGCGTGGCGCCGAGCTCGCGGGTGGCGTCGTTCACGGCAGAACCGATGCCGGCCTTCTCTTTGGGAACGACGCCCATGATCGCCTCGGTGGCGGGCGCGGTGGTCAGACCCATCCCGAGGCCGGCGAGGATCATCTGGCCGGCGATCTCGTAGTACGAGGTGGCGATGCTGGCGGTGGACACCCAGGCGAAGGAGATGCCGACGAACAAGAGACCCGTGGCCACGATCGCCTTGTTGCCAAGGGTGACGGACAGCCGGACGCCGACCAGCGACCCGATGGCGATGCAGATGGCGACGGGCAGGATCCGCACGCCGGTGCTCAGCGGGGCGTAGCCCTTGAGGAACTGGAAGTACTGGGTGATCAGGAAGACGAACCCGGCGAGCGCGAAGAAGATGACCATGATCGAGCCGCTGGCGGCGGAGAATCGCAGGTTGCGGAACAACGAGACATCCAGCATCGGGTGGGTGCGACGCCGCTCCCAGGCGACGAACAGGGCGGCAGCGGCGGCAGTGAGCGCGAAGCCGAAGATCGTGGCCCCGCCGGTCCACCCCCGTTCGGGCGCCTCGATGATGGTGTACACCAGGGTGCCGACCGCGATGGTGGACAGGACGAGACCGCCGACGTCGACCGGCGGCGTGGACGGGTCCCGGGAGGTGGGCACGAAGAAGACCCCACCGATGAACGTCAGAGCGGCCACGGGCACCATGGCGACGAAGACGCTGCCCCACCAGAAGTGCTCGAGCAGCCAGCCGCCGCTGATCGGCCCCAGGGCGACCCCGAGACCGGTCATCGCCCCCCAGAGGCCGATGGCCCGGGCCCGCTCGCCCCGCTCGGTGTAGAGGTTGGAGATGATCGACAGGGTGGCGGGAAAGATCACCGCGGCGCCCACGCCCATCACCGCCCGCACGGCGATCAGGGCGCCGGGGCTGTCGACGAGCCCGCCGACGGCGGAGGCGCAACCGAACACCGCCAGCCCAGTGAGCAGGGCGCCCTTGCGGCCGTAGCGGTCGCTGAGGCTGCCCGCCGCCAGCACCAGGGCGGCGAAGGTGAGCGTGTAGGCATCGACCCCCCACTGCAACTCCCGGGTCGACGCGTCGAGCTGACGCACCAACGACGGGAGGGCGATGTTCACGATCGTCGTGTCGAGGTTGATCGTGAACGCGGCCAGGCACAACACCGCCAGTGCCACACCCCGATGGACCCGCTCGG
>JBKPHT010000423.1:0-22022 GCA_046730015.1 Actinomycetota bacterium | reverse complement strand
GCTCGTCGAGGGCGTCGAGACGGGCCCCCACCAGCTCTGCCAGCCGCGGCGAGCCCGGCGGCAGCGTGTCGATGCACCACACGCCGTCGCGCTGGTGCAGCAGGCCGAGCCGCTCCGCTTCGCCGACGAGCTCGCGGAGGTAGAGCACGTTGCCGCTGCAGCGTCGCCACAGCCGTGAGGCGGTGAGCGTCTCGACCGGCCCGTCGAGCGCCGTCTCCAGCACCTCGCGGACCGCAGCGTCGCCCAGCGGCGCCACGTCGACACGTTCCACCAGCCCGTCCTTCCAGAGCGCCGTGACCGGTGCGGGGGCCAGCACGCCGGTGCGCAGCGTCGCCAGCACGGCGACGTGACCCTGGGCGACGAGCTGGTGGACCACGACCGCCGACGCCTCGTCGAGCCACTGGGCGTCGTCCACGACCAGCAGGGCCGGCCCGTCTCCGGCGATCGCCACGATCCCGGCCCGGACCTGGGCCGACGCCGTGACACTGCCTTGCCGTGGCAGCCGGGTCGGGGGGAGCAGCACGGCGAGCGCGCCCAACGGGACGCTGGCGGTCGGCTGGCTGGCGACCACGCGGACCACCGCCGAGCCGGAGGGTTCCAGCTCAGCGGCGGCCGCCATGGCGAGGCTGGTCTTGCCGACACCCGAAGGTCCTGCCAGCAGCGCGCTTCGCCGGCGCCGCAACAGGACGCCGAGCTCGGACAGCTCGGTGTCCCGCCCGCGCAGTCGCCAGACCGCTGTCACTACGCCTGAGCATGGCAGGCGCGTGCGGTTCACCGACGACCGAGCACCTCAGGCCGAAGACCGTCGACCGCCGAGACGACCTCGTCGATGAGGGCCGGCGACACGCCGAGTCCGGCCAACACGGCGGCGAGGTGGCCGGCCACCAGGTCCACGTGGTGGTCATCGATCGCCAGGTGGCGGTGGGCCTCGGCCAGACCGCTGCCCGCGTGTCGGCGGGGACCGCCGAGAGCCATCGCGAGGAACGCCTTCTGGTGGGCCCGGAGGCGGCGCATGTCGACACGATCGAAGAACGGCGCCAGCTCGGGATCGCCGATGACTCGCTCGTAGAACTGGTCGACGGCGACGTCGATGCTCACCATGCCGCCGAGCCGCTCGTAGATGGTGGCGGCAGCCGCGGGCGCGCTCACGCCGACTGCTCCGACGGGCCGTGGCCGAACCGGGCACGCCACTGTTCGAACCGTCGGATCAGGCCGAGCGGCGCCGAGCGGCGCCGCCTGCCGTTCGGATCGGAGCGGTGCGCCCAGGGCCAGCTGTTGGATTGCAAGCGGTAAACCATGCTGCGAGTAGACCCCGGGGGTCCGGCCTGCGACGTGAGTAGCCGCTACTCAAATCCCCGCCCCGCGTCGCGGCCGCGACACCACCCGAGCCATCATCAACGACCGACGCCGTCGAGCGGCGGGCCGGCGTGATGAACTCGGCGCATGCTCTCGTCACTGACGCGCACGATCGCCTTCGCCCCGGCCGGGACGCGAGCCCCAGGGCTCTCCCCACGCGACGCCGGCTCGACGCGTGACAGGCGTCATTGAGGCAGTTGCGCCGGCCCGCCTCGGTCGTCCCTTCCGGTGGCTGCTCGGGTCGTCTTGGGCCAGCAACCTCGCGGATGGGATCGCCTTGGCGGCGGCGCCGCTCCTCGTTGCCTCTCAGACGCGCGATCCGTTCCTCGTCGCACTCGCCGTCTTGCTCCAGCGCCTGCCGTGGTTGTTCTTCGGCCTCGTCGCTGGCGTAGTCGCCGATCGCTTCGATCGCCGCAGGATCATCATGGGCGTCCACACGGCACAGGCGGCAGTGCTCGCGGGGCTCGGCGCCACGATCGTGCTCGACCAGGTCAACACAACGGTCGTCCTCGTGGCGATGTTCGTTCTGGGTACTGCCGAGACTTTCGCCGACACGACGGCAACAACGTTGCTACCGATGATCGTCGACAAGCGCGACCTCGGCATCGGCAACGCCCGCATCATGGCCGGCTTGGTGACCGTCAACCAGCTGGCCGGGCCGCCGCTCGGGGCAGCGCTATTCGCTGTGAACGCCGTCGCTCCGTTCATCGCACAGGCCGGTTGCATGGTCGTCAGCGCCCTGATGGCCTCGCGGGTCCGTCTACCTGCTCACGGCGTCGACAAGGCAGCCCGGTCGCGCGTTCGCCACGAGGTGGCCCAAGGTTTGCGCTGGCTCTGGGGCAACGCCGCCGTGCGGACGCTCGCCCTCACCATCGTGGCCTTCAACGTCACGTACGGTGCGGCCTGGTCAGTCCTCGTCCTCTACGCCATCGAACGGCTCAGCACCGGCGAGGTCGGTTTCGGGCTGCTCACCACAGCCACCGCTGTCGGCGGCCTCCTGGGCACGAGCATCTACGGGTGGCTCACGGCTGGCGTGAGCCTCGGCAACATCATGCGTGCCGGCCTCATCATCGAGACGTTGACCCACGTGGCGCTCGCCGTGACGACGACCCTGTGGGTCGCTCTCCTCATCATGTTCACCTTCGGTGCTCACGCCTTCGTGTGGGGGACCACTGCGACGAGCGTGCGCCAACGTGCCGTTCCCACCGAGCTGCAGGGACGGGTGAGTAGCGTGTACCTCATCGGCGTCCAGGGCGGGCTCGTCGTCGGCACCGTCGTCGGCGGCGCCATCGCCGGTCTCTGGGGAGTGACGGCGCCGTTCTGGTTCGCGTTTGCCGGCTCCGGCGTCCTGCTGGTGATGATCTGGCCCCAGCTCACCCACATCGCTCACGCCGACGAGGTCCACCTCCGGTCCGCCACTGAAGTGGCCATCGACGACCGACCGTGAGGCATGCTTCGCTGGGCCATGGTGGGGGACCGCGCGATCGGAGTGGGGCCCAAAGGGACTCGATGGGGCGGCCCGGAGCTGCGCCATGCCGCCTCTGCCGTCCTCGCCTGCGCCCTGGTCGTGGCCGTTGGCGGCTGTGCCCGGGAGGCGGACGACGCGCTCCTGTCCGAGCGGGGGGCAGCCGGGCCCTCGTCCGAGGACGTCGAGGACATCTTCGAGGACGCGATCGCGATGGCGTCGGACGTCGAGTCCGCAGAGCTGGCGACAAGCATTCGGTTCGGTTCCGAGCGCTTCGAGCTCGTCGGTGCCTGGTCGACCGACGGGGTCGGCTGGGGATCGCTCGAGATCGGCCGTGGCGACAGCGCGTCCGTCACGGAGCTGCGGTCCGACGGCGCGCGGGCATGGCTCTCTACCGACGGGACCGACCTCGAGGCGCTGGTTCCCGAGGGTGTCGAGTGGCTGGAAGCGCCTCGTGACGATCTCGCCGATGCCGGCATCCTGCACGATCCGGATCGCGTCTGGGACCTGCTGCTCTTCCTGCGGGGCATCGAGGCGGCCGAGCACCGGCGCAACGACTCGGTGGCCGGCGACCCGGTGCGGGAGCTGCACGGCTCCGTCGATCATGAGCTGGCCTACGACCGAGCCTCTCCCGACGAGCGGGCGGCGATGGACCGGGTGCTCTCCTTCCCCGGCTTCACGCACTTCGAGGCTGACGTCGGGATCGACGTCATGGGACGGGTCCGCACCCTGGAGTACGACATCGGCTCCGGTGCGGAGGAGACCGACATCGGCTTCCCGATCGCGCTGAGCGTGCTTGTGACCAGCTACGACCCGGTCGTCGAGCCACCGCCGACTCCTGATCCCGAGGCCACCATCTCGATCGACGAGGTGCCCGACGCGGTTGCTGCGCTGCGCGACATGCTGCGCGTCGACGGGATGGAGGCCGCAGCTGCGGTGCCGGACGTCCCGATCCACGATCCGGCGGCTGCGGTCGCGAACGGCTTCTATCCCGTCTTCGCCATCGCCGCCGCAGTCGCCCCGATTGATCCGACCAGCCCGTGCACGGGCTTCGACTTCCTGATGGGGCAACACGTCGCCGGGGCGGACGGGCAGTGCTACGGCATCGATCTCGAAGCTGGCCTCGGCACTGACATCGTCGAATCCGCCGCCGTGGCCGACGGCGCGGTCGAGCTCACGTTCACCGCAAATGGTCTGGAGAGGCTCCGCCAGCTCGTCTGGGCCTGTCGCGATCACAACGCCTTGTGCCCGATGGCGGCAGTGGCGGTCGTCGCCGAGGGCGAGGTCGTGACGGCGCCGCCGGGGCCCATCGCCTCCGTCGACGGCACCGGCGTCTGGGTCTGGGGGAATTTCACCGAGGAGGAGTTCGCCGAGATCGCCGAGGCCCTCACCGCTGGTTGACGCTCCACCACTACCTGCGGTCGTGCCGTGAAAGCACTACGATCTCGTCGCTGCGCCTAGAGTGGTCCGTCGTCTGGGGGGACCCGCCACACCGTGCTCGAGCGAGAAGTGAGCCGCCAGGTCGGCGATCGTAGGGTCGTCGGAGTGGAGTCCGCCGACGGCGCGGGCCCGACGGGCCGGCGGTGGTGGGCGATTGCCGGTCTGCTGGCCCTTGCAGGCTTTGCCGTGCGACTCGCCTACGTCGCCGTCCACGAGTACGACCCGAGCATCACCGACGCGAACTGGTACGTCAACGCGGCGAATCTCCTCGCCGACGGCCGTGGATTCGTCGATCCACTCGTCTACATGAGGGAGGGCGTCTCGGTCCCGGGCGCGCTCCATCCGCCGGGCTACACGGTCGTGATGGCGATCCCCTCGCTGTTCGGGATAACCGGAACGTTTGGTCACCAGATCTGGTCGTCGATGATCGGTACCGCGACCGTGTTGGTGGTCGCTCTGGTCGCGCGGCGCTTGGCCGGCCCGCGAGCGGGTCTGTTGGCCGCCGCGGCGGCCGCCCTGTACCCCTGGTTCTGGCTTCATGACTCAACGCTCATGTCGGAGAACCTCGCGATGCTTCTCGCCGCGATCCTCCTCTTGCTGAGCTATCGGTTCTGGGACAGACCCACCACGTGGGGTGCGATGCTCATCGGACTGACCCTCGGCATCGCCGTACTCACACGATCAGAGACCCTGTCGTTGCTCGTGTTCCTCGCGCTCCCGCTCGTCGCGTTACGTCGGGACCAACCATGGCGGCGTCGGCTGGGCTGGTACGCCACCATCGCGGGCTCCACGGTGCTCGTTCTGGCTCCGTGGGTCGGCTACAACCTTTCCCGGTTCGACGAGCCTGTCTATGTCTCGATCTCGGAGAACGCGTTGCTGGTGGGCAACTGCAGTGACGTCTACGAGGGCCCGCTCATCGGTTCGTGGTCGATGGGCTGTGTGACCGCCGCGATGTGTCCGGATCGCGAGCCCGACGATGTGGAGGACTGCATCTGGAGCAGGGACCCTCGGCAGGACGTGTCGAATTTGGCGCCTGATCTCCGGCGGGCCGCGCTGCGCAACATCGGCGACAACATCGAGCGCATGCCAGCCGTCGTCGTGGCACGCGAGGGCAGGACATGGAGTTTCTTCCGCCCGAACGACCAGATCGTGCTCGACAGCTACTACACGCAGTTCCCCCACGGTGTCCTCCGATGGGGACTGGTCAGCTACTACGGGATGGTGCTCGGCTGCATCGCCGGTCTCGTCGTTCTACGGAGGCGGCACGTGCCGGTCTTTCCTCTGCTGGCGTTGGCATTGAGCGTCGCTTCCGCCGTCGGGGTTGCGTTCGGTGAGACCCGGTATCGAGCCGTCGCCGAAGTTCCCCTGGTCGTCGGAGCGGCCATCGGCCTCGATGCCGTCTGGCCTGTCGCCGCATCGCGCATCCGTCGCGCCACCGACGCGTGGCGTAGCCCTCGCACGGGTCAGCCCGACGTGGCAGACGAGACCGCGACGGTGGCGCACCAGGACGCTGCTGAAGTCGTCGGTGCACCATCCACCATTGGCGGGTCCGGCGACAACTGACCTGGGATGTGGGGTCCGCCCCACCCGGGACGCCGTGGTCAGGTCCGGACGTACGGCACGTCGGTGGCGGACGGGGTGGGGGCGGCCGGCGCCGGGGTCTCGTTCTCGCCGATGCGGGTGAGGCTGAGGAGGAAGGACACGAGCGCGATCTGCGAACCGGCCACGATCGCCAGCATGCCTACCAGCGGCCAGCGCATGTCGGTGGTGGTGAGCCGCCCGAAGTCGGTCCCACCCCAGTTGACGACGGCCACCACGAAGCTGATGACACCGAGCAACGCCATGCCGAAGCCGACGATGAGCCCCCACTCGAGCGTGAACCGGTCGAGGATGCGTTCGACCCGGGGGCTGCGTGGGAGCAGGCCGAGTGAGGTGGCGTAGGCGCGGGAGACCATGGCGAGCGCGCCGGCTTGCAAGCCGACGATGATGGCGGTCGCGGCGGCGATCATGGTCTGGATGTCGAAGGTGACCGACCCGATGCTGACCGGGCCGACGGCGAGGCGCGTGAAGACCACGGTGCCGAGGACCACCAGGAACACCGCGGGATAGAGGAACAGCCACCGGGGGCTGAAGGCGAGGAGGAAGCGGAGGTGCCGCCAGCCGTCGCGCCAGGTGCGCAGGTGCGGCTCGCGGCTGCGGCCGTCGGGCTTGAGGGTGGTGGGCACCTCGGTGATGGTCAGGCCCCCGATGGCGGCCCGCACCACCATCTCGCTGGCGAACTCCATACCGGTCGTGGTGAGCCCCAGGCCGAGGATGCGGTCGCGGGCGAAGCCACGCATGCCGCAGTGGAAGTCGTTGATCGGCACCTTGAAGAACAGCCGCCCGACCCACGAGAGCACGGGGTTGCCGAGGTAGCGGTGGAGGGCGGGCATGGCGCCGGGCTCGATGCCGCCGGCGAACCGGTTGCCCATGACCAGGTCCGCCCCGCCGCGGAGCGCCTCGAGGAACGGGCCCAGGTCATGCAGGGCGTAGCTGTCGTCGGCGTCGGCCATGATCACGTAGCGGCCCTCGGCGGCGGCGATGCCGGTGCGCAGCGCGGCGCCGTAGCCGCGTTCGGGCACGGGCACGACCCGGGCGCCAAGCGAGGTCGCGATGCGCTCGGAGCCGTCGGTGCTTCCGTTGTCGGCCACGACGATCTCACCGTCGACGCCCAGCGCCTCCATCGAGCCTCGGGCCTTGGTGATGCAGGTCGCGAGCGTCTCGGCCTCGTTGAGGCACGGCAGCACGACAGAGAGCTCGGTCATCGAGTCAGGATCCTCCTTGCCGCAGCACGATCGCTACTGCACCAACGCGGTTCGTCGTGGAGCCGGCGTCCCCGCCTCGACCGCAAGGGCCGGCGTCACCTCCTCGGCCGGTCCATCCTCGTCGGACCGGGCGCGCTCGCGCACCTCTCGCACGACCGTGGCGAGCAGCCAGGTCCCGACGGCCCCGAACGCGACGTAGAAGTCGACGCCTGGGAGCACGTAGGTGCCGTTCCCTGCCGCGGGGTAGGACGTCGCGTCGACGAGGGCGACCACCGCGAGACGCCCGACGACCCCTGCGAGCAGCGCGACGGTGGTGAGCACGAGGGCGAGGTGGCGGCGCCACGCCTTGGTGACGACGCTGGCCACGAGCCCGCCCAGGGCCAGGAGGGCGGCGGCGAGGGCTCCCCAGCGGTAGAAGAACCACAGCACCCGCACGAGCTCCTGGTTCCTCATCGCGGCGCGCTCCTCAACCCGGTACGCCGCCTGGCTGTCGGAGATGCCCCGCAGCGGCGCGGTCATCGTGGCCCACTGGTCGGGGGTGCCGCCGCTCGGCGTGTACGGCGAGGGGCCGAGGCCGGTGAGCACTCGGTTGGGGTCGGCCACGTCGTAGCGCGCCATGTACCACGCCGAGTCGAGCAGCGAGGTGGGGATCGCCGTGACGGCGACGCGCTCGAGGGGCGGCATCGAGAGAAAGCCCCGCGGGGTGCACTCGAACTCGACGCCGCAGGCGGCCTCGATGTCGTCGGCGATCTGGGAGAAGAACGCGTAGGTCTCGTCGGCCGAGGTCATGTGCCCCGTCCTCCACGCGGCCAGGCGGAGGGCCCAGACGAACTGGGCACCCGTGTAGTCGTCGCAGACGTCTGCCAGGAGGCAGCCGGCGCTCCACATGCGGGGCCCCGGGTCCCGCTCGAGGGCCCGCCTCATCTCGGCGGCCGCCGGGCTGACGTCGTACACGGCCCGGCGCTGGTCCCTGGTCACCACGATGAACCGTCGCGCCTCGCCGACGTCGACCCGCTGCCATTGCGCATAGGCGTTGGCGATCTCGCCCTCGACGAGGTCGGTGACGACCGCGGCGCCGTAGTGCCGTTCGTTCTGGGCCGCCACCCATTGCAGGCTCGATGCGACCACCAGCGCCGCCACCACCATGGCGCCGCCCGCGAGCGCCGACTTCGGCAGCCAGGCGCGCCCGACCCGCCCCCACCGCGCGGTGCCGGCGAGCACCGCCACCAGGAGGGCGGGTGCGATCCACGAGCGCTCCTCGCGGCACAGGTAGTACGCCGCCGCCGTCACCCCGATGGCGAGACCGGCGACGACGCCGGCGGGCACCGACCAGCGCACCCCTCGCTGGACCAGCCCGGGGACGTAGGTGAGGAAGATGATCAGCGCCGTCACCAGGATGAGGCTGAGGGCGCCGTACACCACCTCGCGCGTCACCCGCGAGGCCGCCGAGCCGAGGTACGCGGGGTTGAGCGCCACCACCACGTAGGCGGCCGCGGTCACCACCCGCACCCGCGTGACGCGCCACACGGCCCACGCCAGCATGCCGGCGGCGACGAGGTGGAGCCCGTGCTCGGCGAGCTTGAGCGGGATGTGGAGCTCGTAGGCGCCGGCGATGAACAGCGGGTAGGTCGGCCCCTTGCTGAGCGTCAGCATGTCGTACGGGCCGAGCCAGTTGCCCTGGACGAGGTATCCGGCCGATCGCGCGAAGTAGGCGTCGTCGTAGATCATGTCGGCGATGAGCCAGGCCCGCCCGCGGAGACGCAGCCAGACGCTGATCGCCGTCGTGACGACCACGACGAGCCCCATCGCCTGGCGGCGCTGCCGGACGGACATCGTGTGCGCGGCGGACCGCACCGCCTCGGGGAGGTCGGCGATCCACCGTCTGCTGCTGGCGAACGCGTTCGCGCCCGTCGTAATCATCGTCTGGATCCGCGAGGCGAGATCATCTGTTCGCTGCCGGGAGCCGCACCCACATCGCCGCAGAAGCTACTCCCTGGTGAGATCGCCAAGAACCATCCGCTTGCCACCACTGAACGTAAGTTCCCCGCACGGCCTGCGCCGCCCCGGGAGGGACCGTTCACCGGTGGCGGCGACGCCGACTAGCGTGCGCTCGTTCCCGGACGCCGGCGCGAACGCGGCGCGGCGTCCCCTGACGTCGTTCCCAAGGAGTCCCGTGAAGGCACTCGACCGCGAGCTCCAGCGGCAGCGCATCGCCAAGGCGCTCCCGTTCGTCCCGACGGGGTCGTCGGTTCTCGACATCGGGTGCAACCGCGGGGCCTTCTTCGCCGCCGCCGGCGACCGCGCGGCCAAAGGCGTCGGCATCGACATCCAGAAGCCCGACTCGTGGGTCGACGGCCCCTACGAGCTGCGGGTGGGCGAGTTCCCCGACGCGCTCGAGCCCGGCGAGACGTTCGACGCCATCGTGGCCCTGGCCGTGGTCGAGCACGTGCCGCGGGAGGGGCTCGAGGTCTGGGCGAAGGCCATCCCCGACCTGCTCACGCCCGGAGGCCGGCTGATCATCACGACGCCGTCGCCGAAGGTCGACGAGATTCTCCACCTGCTGATCAAGCTCCGCGTCATCGACGGCATGGAGGCCCACGAGCACTACGGCTTCGACCCCCGCACGGTCCCCGAGATCTTCGGCGGCGACGACCTGGTGCTCGAGAAGCGCGCCCGCTTCCAGGTGGGGCTCAACCACCTCTTCGTGTTCCGGCGGCCCTGAGCGGCTGTCGATCACTCGTCCTTGGCCGTGAGCTCCCAGACGTTGCCGTCGGCCCCCCGGAAGTGGAGCCACGCGAGGCCGCCACCGCGCTGGGTCGGGCTCAGGAGGTCGACGCCGGCGGCTTCGAGCTCCGCTCGTGCCGCATCGATGTCCTGGACCGCGAAGCCGACCACGGGGCCGGTCGTGAAGTGTGCATGGTCGGGCTCGTCGGTGGTGAAGACCTCGACGGTGTCGCCGTTGTCGAGGGCGAAGACGGCGATGCCCGGCCGGTCGTCACCTCGTGGCAGGCCCAGCACCCCCTCGAACATCTCCACCGTGTCCGACCATCGGTCGGTGCGAGTACCGGCCCAGACGATGCCTTGCACGTGCACGCTGGCCTCCTGTCATCGGCGCCCGCTTCCCAGCCTGCCACCACGACGGCCAACGGACCCCACGACCCAGGTCTGCACGCGCCCGCCGTACATGCTGTCCTGGGGAGCATGGGGGAGGGACGAGACGACCGGCAGTGGAACGCCTCCGGGCGGCGCAGCCTGTGGGGGTGGGGGTTGGCCGCCGACGAGCCGACCGACGAGCAGCGACGGAGGTTGGCCACGTCGCTCGCCCGGCGTTACGGGGTCGAACCACGCGTGGAGCCGGCCGCCTCCGTCGAGGACGCCGACCTGCGCCCGCCCCGCCTGGAGGTGCCGGCCGCCCTGGTGAAGGCCTGCACCACCGACCCCTGGGAGCGGGCCCGGCACACGTACGGCATGGCCTACACCGATCGTCTGCGGGCGTTCCGGGGCCAGTTCGACGCCCCACCCGACGCGGTCGCGTACCCGGCCGACGAACCGGAGCTCGAGGCCGTCCTCGACTGGTGCGACACCGCCGGCCATGTGGTCGTCCCCTTCGGCGGCGGATCGTCGGTGGTGTGGGGCGTGAACCCGCCGGCGGACGCGGCCAGCGTCGTGACCGTCGACCTCACGGCGATGGACCGGGTCATCGAGATCGATTACGCCTCCCGGGCCGCCCGCATCCAGGCCGGGGCGCTGGGACCCGCAGTGGAGGATCAGCTGCGCCCGCACGGGCTCACGCTGCGACACTTCCCGCAGTCGTTCGAGTGGTCCACGGTGGGGGGCTGGATCGCCACGCGGTCGGGCGGCCACTACGCCACGAACCAGACCCACATCGACGACTTCGTCGAGTCCGTGCGGATGCTGACCCCGTCGGGCTGGTGGGAGTCACGCCGGCTGCCGGGCAGCGGCGCGGGGCCGAGCCCGGACCGGCTCGTGCTAGGCAGCGAGGGCACGCTGGGCATCGTGTCCGAGGCGTGGCTCCGGGTGCAGCGCCGGCCGAGGTTCCGCGCCACCGCCGGCGTCCGGTTCCCCTCGTGGGAGGCGGGCTGGCGGGCGGTTCAGGCGATCGTCCAGGCGAAGCTGTGGCCGGCCAACCTCCGCATCCTCGATCCGGTCGAGGCCGAGCGCGGCGCCGGTCTCGACGGCAGCACCGCGTTGGTGATCGTCGGGTTCGAGTCCGCCGACGTGCCCCAGCAGGCCAACATCGACGCGGCGGTCGCCCTCGCCCGCGATCACGGCGGGCAGATCGGCAACGACGACGTCAAGGTGACCGACGCGGACGCCCCCGGCGGTCGCCGCGGCGGCTCCGTGGGCGCCTGGCGCGACAGCTTCGTGGGCTTCGACCTGAACAGCATGACCGGCCTCGGGCTCGTGGCCGACACGTTCGAGACCGCCATCACCTGGGACCGCTGGCCCGACTTCGACGCCACGGTGCGGGCGGCGCTGACCCGGGCGCTCGACGAGGTGTGCGGCGGGGGCCTGCTGAGCTGCCGGTTCACCCACGTCTACACCGACGGCCCGGCGCCGTACTACACGTTCGCCGGCATGGGCAGCCAGGGCGGCGAGGAGCAGCAGTGGGCGGAGCTGAAGGAGGCGGCGTCCGAGGCCGTCGTCGAGGCCGGCGGCACGATCACGCACCACCACGCGGTGGGGCGCATGCACCGCCCGGCCTACGACCGCCAGCGACCCGAGCTCTTCGCCGCCGCGTTGCGGGCCGCCAAGCGCTCCCTCGACCCGCGCGGCCTGCTCAACCCCGGGGTGCTGATCGACTGAGACCGGCGCGGCCGTCAGCTCGGCCGCTTGGTGGTCGGCTCGTCGGCCGCAGCCCACCCCGTCGTCGCCCCGAGCAGCCGGCGGGCCCGCCGGCCGAGGTCCCCGAGGTCGACACGACCGGCATCGGCGGCTGCGACCAGACGTTCCGCCAGGTCGAGCGCATCGTCGAGGATGGGCGCCTGTGACGCGGCATCCTGGCCCATGTCGTGCAGGATCGTGCGCTCGGTGCGCGAGGCCACGATCGGGTCGGCGATCCCCTCGATCCACACGCGCGTGCGCCGCCCACCACCTCGCTCGTCGCCGCGGAGCGGCTCGAGCGCGTAGATCCTGTCGGCACGAGCGAACTTGCCGAACCCCAGGAACACCATGCGCGGCTCTCCGGGCACCGGACGATTATCCCTGTTGGCGCGGCCGCACGCGCGGAGCGTTCCGAGGCTGGTCCCGGTCAGGAGCTGGACGCGACGGCGAAGACGTCCCACTCGCCGGGGACGCCCTTGAGCACATGTCGGCCCCGGCCGTCGAACGCGACGCCGCTGCCGGCGACGAGGTCGCGCACCGTCGACGACACGTAGACCTCGCCGGGGCCTGCAAGCGCCGAGATCCGTGCGCCGATGTGCACCGTGATGCCCGCGACGTCGTGGCCGCGCACCAGGAACTCGCCGACGTGCAGCCCGGCTCGGACCCGGAGATCGAGCTCGTCGGCCGCGTCGACGATCGCCCGCGCGCAGCGGATGCCTCGGACGGGACCGTCGAAGCGGGCGAGGACGCCGTCACCGGTGGTCCTCACCATCGTCCCGCGGTGACGATCGATCTCGGCGCCGGCCACGCGATCGTGCGCGTCGAGCAGCTCGCCCCAGCGCCGATCGCCGAGCTCCGCGGCGCGAGGCGTGGAGTCCACGATGTCGGTGAACATCACCGTCGCGAGCACGTGATCGATGTCGATCCCCGGTGCAGGTCGCACCCCGGTGATGAACTCCTCGATGATGTCGAGTGCCTCGGCCTCCTCGTCATCGACGAGGCTGAGGTGCCAGTCGCCGGGCAGCTCGACCCGACGGGCACCGGGAACGAGCTCGGCGAGCGCAACGGCCCGCTCCCGTCGAAGGATGGGGTCGCCGCGGCGATGGACGACCAGCGTCGGTGCCGAGATCACGGGCAGAGCGCCTCGTATGTCGTTGGTGAAGTCCATGTCCAGGAGCGCGCGGGCCATGCGCGGGGACATGGAGTACCGCTCGAGCTTGGCGAGACGCTGGATGTCGGCGCTGCTCCCGACTCGCAGGAGCACCGACAGCACCTCGCCCGAACCCCAGGCCTCCTGGACCCACGGCAGCAGCGCCGAGCGGACCTCCTCAGCGGCGGGCGGGCCTGCGCCCCCCGCCCACAACACCAGCGACGACACCCGCTCCGGGTGCGTTGCGGCGAAGAGCGCGGACATGGACGCGCCGTCGGAGATGCCGACGATCGCCGCACGTTCGATCCCTTCGGCATCCATGACCACGCGCAGGTCGTCCATGCGCTGCTCGAGCGTGGCCGGCGCCGAGATGCGATCAGAGAGCCCGACGCCCCGCTTCTCGACCTGGGTGACGCGCGCGAACCGCGAGAACCGATCGAAGAGCCGGCCGCTGAACGGCGGCTCCCACATCAGCTCGAGGTGCGTCGCGAACCCCGGCATGACCACTACGTCGATCGGTCCGCCGCCGCCCCGGCAGTACGCGATGTTCACCTCGCCCGTATCGGCGTACCGGGTCCTGGGCCTCTCCACGCTCGCGACAGTAGGCACCCGCCCGATCAGCGGCTCGTGGCCTTGCGGTACTGCCGGTTCGCCAGCGGCACGAACACCGCCAGGATGATCGCGATCCAGATCAGCGTGTACAGCTCGGGGTTCTGCAGCGGCCACACGTCGGGTGGCGGGTCCGCCGGGTTGGTGTTGCCGAACAGGTCGCGCGCCGCCTGGGTCACGGCCGAGATGGGGTTCCACTCGGCGAAGGTGCGGAGGACAGGCGGCAGGTTGTCGCTGGGCACGAACGTGTTGGCGACGAACGTCAGCGGGAAGATGATCATGAACGCCGCGTTGTTCACCACCTCGGGGCTGGGCACGAGCAGCCCCACCCACGCCATCACCCACGAGAAGGCGTAGGCGAAGAGCAGCAGCAACAGGAACCCGGCCAGCGCCTCGAGCACCGAGCCCCGGATTCGCCACCCGACCAGCAGCCCGGTGATCGACATGATCGCGATCGAGATGACGTTGTAGAGCACGTCGCTCGTCGTCCGTCCGACCAGGACCGCAGACCGGGCCATCGGGAGCGACCGGAACCGGTCGATGATCCCCTTCTGGATGTCCTCGGCCAGGCCGGCGCCGGTGAAGGTGGCGCCGAACACGACGGTCTGGGCGAAGATCCCCGCGATGAGGAACTCGCGGTAGTTCACGCCGGGCACGTCGATCGAGTTCCCGAACACGTACGCGAACAGCAGCACGAACATGATCGGCGACAGGGTCGTGAACACGAGCACGTCGGGCACGCGCTTGACCTTGATCAGGTTGCGCTTGGCGATGACGGCCCCGTCGGCCAGGGCGAGCCGCAACGAATGCATCACGCGACCTCCCGCTCGGTCTCTTCCATGTCGGGCTCGTCGGCGGCCTCCTCGGCCGTGTGGCCCGTGAGCGTCAGGAACACGTCGTCGAGCGTCGGCCGGCGCAGACCGATGTCGAGGACCGTCAGACCGGCCCGGGCGACGTCGTCGAGCAGCGAGCGCAGCGTCACCGCACCGCCCGCGATGGGCGCGACCAGCGTCCGGGTGCGCTCGTCGACCTCGACATCGCCGCAGCCGTTCTTGAGCATCACCTGCCGGGCCAGGGGCAGCTCGTCGTTCCTCCTCACCACGAGCTCGATCCGCTCGCCGCCGACCTGGCTCTTGAGCTCGTCGGCGGTGCCCTGGGCGATGGCCCGACCGTGGTCGATCACGACGATGTCGTCCGCCAGCCGGTCGGCCTCTTCCAGGTACTGGGTGGTGAGCAGCAGCGTCGTCCCGCCCTGCACCAGGTCGCGGATGACGTCCCACATGTCGATGCGGCTGCGGGGGTCGAGGCCCGTGGTCGGCTCGTCGAGGAAGAGGATCGGCGGCTCGGCCACCAGCGCCGCCGCCAGGTCCAGGCGCCGCCGCATGCCGCCGGAGTAGGTCCGGACGGGGCGGTCGGCGGCGTGAGTCAGCCGGAACGAGTCCAGCAGCTCGCGCGCCCGCTCCCGCGACCGCGCCCGGCCGAGATGGTAGAGCCGGCCGACCATGTCGAGGTTCTCGAAGCCGGTGAGGTACTCGTCGACGGCCGCGTTCTGGCCCGACAGCCCGATCCGCTCCCGGACCCCCTGCGGGTTCGACACGACGTCGACGCCGTCGACCGTGGCGGTGCCCTCGTCGGGCTCGAGCAGGGTCGTGAAGATGCGCACCGCGGTGGTCTTGCCGGCCCCGTTGGGGCCGAGCAGGCCGAGGACCGTGCCCTCGGGCACCGCGAGGTGGAGCCCGTCCAGCGCGGTGACCTCCCCGTAGCGCTTGACCAGACCTTCGGCCCTGATGCCCCCTGGCATGGCGTCCCTCCTGGTTCGATCGCGGCCGAGCCGGGGCGGTCGGAGCCGAACTCGGTGCTCGACCGCGACCGCGGACACCACAGTTACCGGCACGGCTGCGGGATGACGTGGGCGGCGTTGCGGTCGACGGTAGACGAAGATCACGCGTGTCCTGTCACGTGATTATCGGGCAGGCTGCCCGCCTGCGGCGTCGGCTGACCGATGAATCCCTGTTCTCCCAGGCGTTGTACCGGTGACGAATCACGGCACCACCTTCCCGGGAGGGACCGACACCATGGCTTCCGAGACCACCGAGACCGAGGGAACCGACGAGGCCCCGGCCGGGCCGCTCGACGTGCAGGTCACCCGCACGTTCGCCGCCCCGGTCGAGGAGGTGTGGCGGGCCTGGTCCGACCCGGCGTACCTGACCGGGTGGTGGGGCCCGACCGGCTTCACCTGTCCCCGGGCCGACGTCGACTTCCGCGAGGGTGGCGTGACCCTCGTCGTCATGCGGGCGCCCGCCGAGTACGGCGGCCAGGAGATGTTCAACACCTGGAGCTACACCCGGATCGTGCCGAGGGAGCGGATCGAGTTCGTCCTGCACTTCGCCGACGAGCACGGCGCCCCGTTCGACCCGGCCACCACCCCGGGCCTGCCGCCCGGGATCCCGTTCGGCGTGCCCCACGTGATCACCTTCGCCCCGCGGGGCACCGGCACGACCGAGATGACCCTGGTCGAGCACGGCTACACGACCCCGGAGGCCCGCGACACGTCGAGGGCCGGGCTCGACCAGACCCTCGACAAGCTGGCCGCCCTGCTGGCCGCGTCGGCGGCGGGCTGACGCCGGCGGCCGGCCGGGTACGCCGTCGAACGCACGTTGGCCCGGTGGTACGGACGGCGCGTCTCGCCTTCTCGTCTGGGTCGATGCCAAGGAGCCGGCGAAGTCGACGGTCGGGGTCGAGCTCTCGAAGCTGGCCGATGCCGACGAGCGCGAGGTCCGCAGAGCGGTACTGGCGCGACGCGCTGGCGACCCTGAAGGCGGAGCTCGAGCGCGAGGTCGCGATGACCTCGTCGTACGAGCCGCGGGGCCTGGTCGACGGCTTGGCCTACGCCGAGTCACCCCGCTGGCACGACGGTCGGCTGTGGTTCTCGCACTGGGGCTACGAGGAGGTGCTCGCCGTCGACCTCGACGGGCACTGCGAGGTCGTCGCGCCGGGCCGGCCGGGCCGGCCCTAGGCGCGACGGGTGCGGGCGGACGCGGTGGTCCGCCCGCTCAGGTCAGGCCGACCGGGCAGGAGACGCCGGTGCCGCCGATCCCGCAGTAGCCCATCGGGTTCTTGTGGAGGTACTGCTGGTGGTAGTCCTCGGCGTACCAGAACTCGGGCGCGTCCACGATCTCGGTCGTGATCGGGCCGTGTCCGGCGGCGGTGAGCACCGCCTGGTAGGCGTCCCGGCTCGCCTCGGCCGTCTTGCGCTGCTGCTCGTCGGCCACCTGGATGGCCGACCGGTACTGGGTGCCGACGTCGTGGCCCTGGCGCATGCCCTGGGTCGGGTCGTGCCCCTCCCAGAACACCCGGAGCAGGTCCTCGTAGCTGGTCCTCGCCGGGTCGAACACGACCAGCACCACCTCGGCGTGCCCGGTGCGCCCGGAGCACACCTCGTCGTAGGTGGGGTTGGGGGTGTAGCCGCCGGCGTAGCCGACCGCGGTGGTGTAGACGCCGTCGAGCCGCCAGAACAGCCGCTCGGCGCCCCAGAAGCACCCCATGCCGAAGACGGCCTGCTCGAGCCCGTCGGGGAACGGCGGCTCCAGCGGCGTCCCGAGCACGGCGTGCTCTGACGGCACCTCGAACACCCGGTGGTCCCGGCCGCGCAACGCCTGCTCGGACCCGACCATCTGCTGCTTGCTGCGCCCGAAGAGCATGTCGCCAGGCTACCGGCCTCCACCGGGGAGGCGTATGCCGCTGCCGCCCGCGTGGAACAGTGGCGGGAGCGGGCGACGACGCATGCGATGGGGAGATCGATGACCGCCACACCACCGCCCCGGCCGCCTCACCCCCTGACCACCGGGGTCGAGGTCGAGCAGCCCCGGTCGATCCTGACCGCGGTGCGGCTGATGTGGGTGGGCGCCGCGCTGACCGGCATCGGCGTGCTGATCACGTTGCTGCAGATCGACGCGATCCGCGACCAGATCGAGGAGGACGACCCCGGGCTGAGCTCCGGCGAGGTCGACAGCGCGGTCGCCGGCTTCGTCGCCGTCTCGGTGGTGGCGGGCATCATCGCCATCGGCCTGTGGCTGTGGATGGCCCGGGCCAACGGCCAGGGCCTGCGCTGGGCCCGCCGCGTGGCCACCGCGCTGGGCGTCGTCAACGTGGTGTTCACCGCGTTCGGGCTGGCGACGGGTCCGGGCACCGCGCTGTCCACGCTGTTCGCGCTCGTCGGGATCACCCTGGCCGTGGTGATCCTGGTCCTGCTGTGCCAGCCGGAGTCCAACGCCTACTACGCCTCCCGCGACCGCCCCTAGGAGACTGCTGAGCAACGCGCTGCGTTGGTTGTGCGTAGGGTGGTCGTGGTCCTCGGGTCATGTCCGACCGAAGAGCCGGTGTTGAGGGTTGAGCCGGCCGCGCAGGTGGCCTTCGTGCCGTAGAGTCGCCCCTCCTTGACAGGCCCGGGGGCCGTCGCGTGGTCAGGCGATGGCCCAGCGGTCGGTTCGGTGGGTGAGACCGAGGTTGACCAGCCGCTACGGCCGCAACTGCGGCCGAAGGCGGAGTCGCCGAGCACGTGCCGGCAGACTCGTCGTCGAGCAGCCTGGGTGCCGCCTCGGCAGTCGGTGACAAGCCCGGTGTGGGGCTCCACCGCGATGTGCTCCTTGTAGCCGTCACGGTAGGCGTGGCGGGTCTTGTGCACATGGCGGGTCTCGGGATCGACCGTGGGGATCACCCGGTCCGCTCCCGATCCGGATCCGACGACCCCAGCACACCCGCGGTCTACCCCACCGGCCACGAAAACGCGAGCACCACCCGCCAGGTTGCTCAGCAGTCTCCTAAAGACGTCGCTCGGCCCGTTAGGGCTTCGAGGGTCATGGCGCCCAGCTGGGCTTCCTGGCGGCTGCGGTCGGGCATTGCGGCGGTGCGGATGCCCCGGGACGCGAGGAGGGAGATCAGCCACCAGGCACCGGTCTCGGGGTCGAGGTCGCGCCGGATGTCGCCGTCGGCTTGGCCGCGGGCGAGCAGGTCGGAGACCGTCCGGGCCACGGTGCGGTGCGCCCGGTGTATCGCCTCGACCACGGCTGGCTCGGTGGCGTGGGACATGGCGTCGGCGAAGAGGACGGCGTGCGGGTCGCGGGCGTGGTGCCGGCTCAGGTGTTCGGGAGCTAGCAGCTCGGCGAGCCAGGCGCCGACCGAGTGGTTTGCGTCGACGCGCTCGTGCATGGCGGCGATGATCCGCATCGCCGCCTCGTCGAGAACTGTGGCGAACACGGCGGCCTTGGAGCCGAAGTTCTGGAAGATCACCGGCTCGCTGACCCCAACGCGCCGGGCCACCTCAGACATCGTTCCGCGCTGGTAGCCGACCTCGGAGAACACCTCCGTCGCCGCGGCGACGATCGAAGCCCTCCGCTCCTCGGCGCTGAGCCGGCTCCGGCGCGTGGCGGGTCTTGTCACTCCGTCAGCCTAGGTCACGATTGTCGCCGAGCTTAGGATTGGCTAAGTTGTGCTTAGTCGAGACTAAGAAAGGATCCTCATGAGCCAGACACACGCGCGGCACGACCATCGGGACACCTCCACACCTGGCGCTGTGATGGAGCACCGGCGCTACGACCTCATTGCGGCGGTCTTCTTCGGCGGCCGTCGGCACCACGTCTTTCGCCGGCTGGCGGCCGAAAGCGGCGCCCAACCGGGGAACCGTGTGCTCGACGTCGGCTGCGGGACCGGGTACTTCACCCGCGTGATGGCCGAGACCGTCGGGTCCGACGGCACCGCCCATGGCGTGGATCCCTCAGGCGAGGCGATCGCACACGCCCGGAGCGTCACCCGCGTCGCCAACTGCACGTTCGCCGACGGCATCGCCGAACACCTCGACACGCCAGACGGCTCGTACGACGTGGTGGTGACCAGTCTGATGATCCATCACTTGCCGGAAGCGCTGCGCGGCCAGGCGATGAGCGAGATGTTTCGCGTGCTTCGGCCCGGAGGCTCGGTCCTCGTCGCCGAGTTCCGGCCGCCGGCCAGCCGCATCGGCCGCCGGCTGATCCGGGCCCACAGCCCAGCGATGGCTGCGAACCGCATCGACGACTTGGAACCGATGGTCCGGCAAGCCGGCTTCGAGCACGTCCGCAGTGGCGATCTCCGCCCCTGGATCCGCTACGTGCAGGCTCAGAAGCCGACCGCTAACCCGTCGCGGGCCACATGAGCCGCGTCGTGTTGCACGGCGGCACGGTGATCACCTGTAACGCCGCTGGTCAGGTTGGCGAGGCGGTCTGCTTCGACGAGGCAGATCATCGCGGTCGGCACCCGGGCCCGGGTCCAGGCGGCCGCGGGCGATGGCGCCCGCGAGGTCGACGTCGAGGGTGCGACGGTGCTGCCCGGCCTGATCGACACACATCCGCACCTCATGCACTTCGGCGTCCTGGCCGAGCCCCTGGTCGACCTCAGCAACGCGGTCGACCACACCGACATCGTCACGCGCGTCGCCGCCAAGGCCCGCGACACGCCGCCAGGCGAGTGGATCATGACCACGCCGGTGGGAGACGCCCACTACTTCATCCGCCGTTCATTCCGCGACCTGGCGGAAGGCGAGCTGCCCACCCGCCACACGCTCGACCGCGCCACCACCAACCATCCAGTCGTCATCCAGGCCTGGGCACCGACCACACCGAACGTCATGGCGTGCAACTCTAGGGCGCTCGAACGGCTCGAGATCACAGCAGCGACACCAGACGACGTGGGCCGCGTCCACATTGAGAAGGACACGGCCGGCCAGCCCACCGGACGCCTGTTCGGCTCGGTCAACAACTACTACACCGACGAGCCGTTCACCGACGATCTCTACCGGCGGCTGCCGGTGCTGCAACCCGACGCCATCGTCCCGGGCACCGAGCGCGCGATGCAGGCCTACAACCGGCTCGGCGTGACGACCGTCTACGAGGGCCACGCCATGGACTTCCCGCAGATCGCCGTCTACCAGTGGCTACGCGACGAGAACCGGCTCAGCGTGCGCGTGCTGTGCTGCCCCGAAGCCCAGCCCTACGGACTGCCATGGACGGAGGTCCTCGACGACGTGCAGTTCGCCGCGCGCCTCGAACAGGCCGCGGCGATCGTCGACTGCACCGATGACCTGCTGCGCGTCGACGGCGTGACCATCGGCCGTGGAGGGCCATGCGGGCCGGGGTTGATCCTCATGCGCGATCCCTACCGCGACCCCTACGGGACCGCGACCACCGGCCGGTCCTTCGTCACCCGCGAACGCACCCGGCTAACGATGCGCTTCGCGCGCGAGCGCGGGCTGCGCCTCAACATCGTGACCGCCGGCACCGGCGAGACCGACGACCACCTCGACGACCTCGAACAGCTCGCCGCCGACGGGGCGGTGCTGGCCGCCGGCGACCGGGCCTGGATCCTGCAGCACCTGTACTTCGTCGAGCCCGCACAGGCCCGCCGCATGGCTGCTCTCGGGCTCGACGCAACGACCAGCATGTCCTTTTCCTGGGGCAAGGGCGAGCTCGTCCGAGAGCGGATGGGCGACGACCTGCTCAAGCACCTCATTCCGCTGCGCCGCCTCCTGGACGCCGGTCTGCATCTCGCCTGCGGCTCCGATTGGGGCCCCAAGAACGTCTTCGAGCACCTCGCTCTGGCCGTCCAACCGACGTATGCGGCCAGCGGCCGACCGGCCCCGACTCCCGGCGTCACCCGCCAGGAGGCGTTGGCGATGTGGACGCGCGATGCGGCTCACGTGCTGCGCTGGCCAGGCATCGGCTCCCTCGAACCCGGCCACCACGCCGACCTCTGCATCGTCGACCGCAACCCCCTGCGATGCTCCGTCGACGCTCTGCCGGCGACCCGCGTGCATGCCACCGTGCTGGCCGGCCGGCCAGTCCACGGGACGCTGTAACGAGCCCCTCGCACCGGCCCCGCATGCCCCCTCATACCTGTCGCGTCGAGCCGGATTGCTCAGCAGTCGCCTAGGCCAGCCCGGCCAGGCGCAGCATCGACGGCGGCACCGCGTCGTCGCCGTCCGCGAGCATGGCTGCCCGCTCGACGTTGACCGCGTCGTGCTCGCGGTCGACCCAGCCGTCCCACGGCCCCGGGCCGATGCGGCCCGGGTCGCCTGCGGCGGCGACGCAGGCCCGCAGGTAGGCCTGGAGGTCGCGCACCTCCTCCTCGCCGCCGATCGGCCCGTGGCCGGGGACGACGATCGGCGCCAGCTCGACGAGCCGGGCGAGTTCGTCCGCCCACCGGACCGGGTCGCCCTGCCAGCACAGCGGCGCGGCGCCGAAGCTGCACATGGCCCCGGCGAACAGGATCTGCGCGCCCGGCACGACCGCCACCAGGTTCTCGGTCATGTGGCCGCCGGTGGTCA
>JBKPHT010000422.1:0-6278 GCA_046730015.1 Actinomycetota bacterium | reverse complement strand
TGGCGGCTGCGGCGGACGTCGTGGCCCCGGGCCGTCAGGCCGTCCTCCCAGGCCGCCGGCGTGTGGGCCTCCAGGCGGAGGGTGCCGGGCCCGTCGCCCGACCAGGTGTCGAAGCCGCCGACCCCCAGCGTGAACCGGCCGGCGTCGACCGCCGCGCCCGGGGGTTGGCCGTGCCGCAGCAGGCGGGCGAGCAGCTGGAGGAGGATCTGGGGCTGGGAGTCGCCGCCCATCGTGCCGAGCACGGCCCGCAGCGACCCGTCGGGCCGGGTGACCAGCGCCGGGGAGAGGGTGTGGGGCGGCCGGGCGCCGGGGGCGAAGGCGGCGGGGTGGCCGTCGGCCAGGCTGAAGCCGATCCCCCGGTCGTGGAGGAAGATGCCGGTCTCCGGCTCGATGATGTGGGCCCCCCAGCCCGACGCGTTCGACTGGATGAGCGTCACCCCCATCCGGTCGCGGTCGACCGCGCAGCACACGGTGGTGCCGCCGTCGGTCGCCGGCGGGGCGGTGCACCCGCGCCGGTCGGGGTCGATCGTGGCCCGCTGGGCGGCCAGGCGGTCCTCGGCCAGCAGCCCGGCGCCGTCGGCCCCGTCGGCCAGCACCGCGTCGCGGTCGTGGCCCACCGCCCGGGCCGACTCGGCCAGCAGGTGGGCCCAGGCCGCGTCGTACGGGTCGTCGGGCAAGTCGAGGGCCTCGGCGACCCACGCCGCGGCCAGCGTGAGGTAGCCCTGCGACGGCGGCGGGGGCGTGTGGACGTCGTGGCCCCACACCCGGACCCGGAGCGGCTCCACCCACTCGGCCTGGGACACCGACAGGTCGCCGCGGGTGAACAGCGAGCCGCCGAGCCGGAGCAGCCCATCGCCGAACGGCCCTCCGTAGAACCCGTCCCGGCCCTCGGCCACGATCGCCTCCAGGGCGGCGGCCACCCCCGGCCGGCGGATGAGGGTGCCGGTCGGCAGCTTGCCGCCCGCCGCCATCGCCGGGTCGTGGTAGTCGTCGCCCCCGTCCAGGCCGAGGATGCCGGGGGCCGTCGCCGACAGCAGCGGCGACACCGGGAAGCCGGTCGCGGCGTAGGTGATGGCGGCGTCGAGGACCTGGGCGATCGGCAGGCGCCCGTGGCGGCGGTGCAGCTCCAGCCAGCCGTCGACGCAGCCGGGGATGGTGACGGCCCGGATGTCGTCGTGGAACGGGAGCCGCGCCAGTCCCTCTACGCGGGCCTGGACGGCGTCGGCCCCCGACCCGGCCCGGCCGGCGGCGCACAGGGCGGTGACCGGGCGGCCGGGCTCGTGGACGAGCGCGAACAGGTCGCCGCCCATGCCGCACTGGTGCTGGTTGGTGACGGCCAGCACGGCGCCGGCGGCCACCGCGGCGTCGACCGCGCTGCCCCCGGCGCGCAGGGCCGCCACACCGGCCGAGCTGGCCAGGTGGCAGGCCGTGGCCACCATCCCGGAGGGGGCGTGGACCGTCGTCGTCCGTGCGCTCATTGCCGCCATCGGCGCAGGACGCTAGAGCATCCCGCCGCCCGTTCCGGCGCGCCCCGCCGGCTCAAGGATCGACCAGCACCCCGGCGTCCCGCCAGGCCGACTCGACGGCGTCGAGGCGCCGGGCCGCAGTCCGCCGCAGCCGGCCCGCGGTGCCGGTGACCAGTGCGTTGGCCAGCGCCAGCGTGCCGACGTGGCTGTCGAACACCCCGGCGCCCTCGGCGGCCACGGTGAAGGTGACCGTCGCGGGGGCGGCGAGGGGGGAGAGGAGGCTGTCGGTGACGGCCACCGCGGTGGCGCCGGCCGCGACGGCGCGGCCGACCGCGTCGACGACCCACCGCTCGTAGCGGCGGACGTCGATGCCGACCACGACGGTCGCCCCGTCGACCGCGGCCATCTGCCGGGCGACGGCGGCGTCGGACCCGCCGACCTGGGCGACGCCGTCCCGGACCAGGTCGAGGCCGGCGACGAGCATGGCCCCGATGCCGGCCTCGGCGTCGCCGGCCACGACGAGGACCCGGCGGTCGCGGTCGGCCAGCAGGCCCACGGCCCGGTCGAAGGCGTCGGCGTCGACCGCGGCCAGGGTCCGGTGGACGTTGCCGACCTCGGCCCGCAGCGTGCGGCTGACGACGTCGGAGCCGCGTTCGCCCCGGATCCGCTCGGCGGCGGGCCGGAGCTGCTGGCCGATGGCCGATTGCACTGCGGCCTGGAGGCCGGAGAAGCCGGGGTAGCCGAGCCGCGTCGCGAGGCGGACGACCGAGGCGCCGGACGTGCCGGCCTCGCCCGCCACCCGGGCGACCGTGCCGAAGGCGACGGCCTCGGGGTCGCGCAGCACGACCTCGGCCACCTGGCGCTCGGTGGGGGAGAGCAGGGCGCGGTGCTGCTCGATGCGGGTCGCCACCTCGGACATGAACGGGATGATACGGTCCGAACAAGGGCTGAAACGTTCATTTCACACCGGTTGCACAGGAGACCCCCATGGCCACGACGTTCCGCTCGGTCAACCCCGCCCGCCCCGAGGACGTGGTCGGCGAGTACCCCACCCACGGCGCGGCCGACGTCGACGCCGCCGTCGCCCGGGCCGCCGAGGCCCAGCGGGCCTGGGCCCGCCGGCCCGTCCCCGCACGCGCCGACGTGATCGCCGCCGCCGGCGCCGCCATCGCCCGGGACAAGGCGGCCCTCGCCGACCTAGTCGCCCGCGAGGCCGGCAAGGTGCTCGTCGAGGCCGGCGGCGACGTCCAGGAGGCCGTCGACATGGCCTACTTCGTCGCCGGCCAGGGCCGCACCGCCTGGGGCGAGACGGTGCCCTCCGAGCTGGGCGACAAGCTGTGCTGGACCACCCGCCAGCCCGTCGGCGTCGTCGGGATGATCACCCCGTGGAACTTCCCGGTGGCCATCCCGTCGTGGAAGATCTTCCCCGCCCTGCTGGCCGGCAACGGCGTCGTCATCAAGCCCAGCGAGCACGCCCCCGCGTGCTGCGAGGCGTTCGTCGCCGCCTGCGTCGAGGCCGGGGTCCCCGCCGACCTCGTGCAGGTGGTCCATGGCTTCGCCGAGCCGGCCGCCGCCCTCGCCGTCCACCCCGGCGTCGGCGCGGTCAGCTTCACCGGGTCGGTGCCGACCGGCCGGAAGGTGGCGGCCGCGGCCATGGAGACCGGCCCCCGCCTGCTGTCGCTGGAGCTGGGCGGGAAGAACGCCATGGTGGTCCGGGCCGACGCCGACCTCGACCTCGCCACCGACGGCGCCGTGTTCGGCGCCTTCGGCACCTCGGGCCAACGGTGCACGTCGACCTCCCGCCTCGTGGTCCATCCCGATGTGGCCGGCGAGCTCGTCGACCGGATCGTCAAGCGGGCCGGCGAGCTGCGCCTCGGCGACCCCCGCGACCCCGGCGTCGACGTCGGGCCGGTCATCACCGGGTCGTCGGCCGAGCGGATCGCCGGGGTGGTGGCCGCGGCCCTCGACGAGGGCGCGACGGTCGCCACCGGCGGCGAGGCCGTGACCGTGGACGGCTGCGACGGCGCCGCCTTCTTCGCCCCCACCGTCCTCACCGGCGTCCGGCCCGAGCACCGGATCGCCCGGGAGGAGGTCTTCGGTCCCGTGCTCGCGGTGATCGAGGTCGCCGACCTCGACGAGGCGCTCGAGGTCGTCAACGAGGTCGAGTACGGACTGTCAGCCGCGGTCTACACCCGCGACATCAACGCGGCCCTCGGCGCCGTCGACCGCATCGACACCGGGATCGTCTACGTCAACGCCCCCACGATCGGCGCCGAGATCCCGCTGCCGTTCGGCGGCACCAAGCACACCGGCAACGGCTTCCGGGAGGCCGGTACCCGGGGCATCGAGCAGTTCAGCCAGCTCAAGACCGTCTACGTCGACTACTCGGGCCGGCTCCAGAAGGCCCAGATCGACACCCACCGGGAGGACCAGCCGTGACGGCCACGACCTCGACCGACGCCGCCACCGGATCCTCGACCGCGGCCTGGCTCGCCCGCGACCGGGATGCCCTCGCCGGCGTGCTGCCTCGGTACTACGACGTGGTGGCCGAGCGGGGCGAGGGGTCGTGGCTGGTCGACGTCGAGGGCCGCCGCTACCTCGACCTCGGCGCCGGGATCGCCGTCAACACGACCGGCCACTGCCACCCCGACGTCGTCGCCGCCGTCGCCGACCAGGCGGCCACGCTGATCCACACGTCGGTCGTCGTCCACCACACGCTCAACGTCCGGCTGGCCGAGCGGATCGCCGCCCTGTGCCCGTTCCTCGACGAGCCCCGGGTGTTCTTCGCCAACTCGGGGGCCGAGGTGGTCGACGGCGCCCTCAAGCTGGCCCGCCGGCTCACCGACCGGCCCGGCGTGGTGGCGTTCCGGCGGGCGTTCCACGGCCGGACCCTGGCGGCCACCACGCTGACCACCGCCAAGGGCCGCTACCGCGAGGGCTACGAGCCGCTGCTACCCAGCGTCTACCACGCCCCCTACTGCGTCCCCCACGAGCACGCCACCCCGGAGGCCGCGGTCGCCGCCGCCCTGGACGGCCTCGACGTCGTGCTCACGCTGCAGGCGCCGCCCGCCAACATCGGGGCGATGGTCGTCGAGCCGGTGTTGGGCGAGGGCGGCTACGTGCCGCCGCCCCGGGCCTGGCTCGACGGCCTGCGGGAGCGCTGCGACGAGCACGGCATCCTCCTCGTGTTCGACGAGGTGCAGTGCGGTGTCGGGCGGACCGGCCTGCCGTTCGCGGCCGAGGCCTACGGCGTCCGGCCCGACGTGCTCCTGTTCGCCAAGGGGATCGCCTCCGGCCTGCCGCTCGCCGGGATCGTCGCCCCCCGGGCATTGATGGACCGCTGGCCGACCGGCACCCACGGCTCGACCTTCGGCGGCAACCCGGTGTCCTGCGCGGCCGCCCTCGCCACCCTCGACGTGCTGGAGCGGACCGACGGCTACCGGCACGCGGCCGAGCTCGGCCGGGGTGCGGTCGAGCGGCTCCGCCGCGAGGTGGGCGGCTCGCCCGCGGTGCGCGACATCCGGGGCATCGGCCTGATGATCGGCGTGGAGCTGGCCGACAAGGCCACGACCGAGGCCGTGTGCCGGGCCTGCCTCGACGCCGGCGTCATCGTCCTGTCGTGCGGCCCCGAGGAGAACGTGCTGCGCCTCGTCCCGCCCCTGACCATCACCCACGACGAGCTCGACCACGGCCTGACCGTGGTTTGCGAGGCGATCGCCACCGCGACCTGACGGTCAGAACGCCAGCAGGTCCCGCAGGGCGGGCAGGAGCCGGGACTCGGCGGACCAGACCGCCTCCAGCGGCGGGGCGTACGGGATCGGGGTGTCGAGGCCTCCGACCCGGCCGACCGGCGCGTCGAGCCAGGCGAACGCGTCCTGCCCGATGACCGCCGCCACCTCGGCCCCGAACCCGCCCGTGAGCGGCGCCTCGTGGGCCACCAGCGCCCGCGACGTCTTGCGCACCGAGCCGAGCACGGTCTCGCGGTCCCAGGGCCGCAGCGACCGCAGGTCCACGACCTCGACCTCGTGGCTGCTCTCGGCCGCCACCGCCTCGGCCGCCGACAGCGCCCACTCGACGCCCGCGCCGTAGGTCACGACGGTGGCGTCGGCGCCCGGGCGGGCGATGTGGGCCCGGCCGATCGGCTCGGTGTGGTGCCCGGCGGGCACCGGGCCCCGGGCCCGGCGGTAGAGCCGCTTGTGCTCCAGCACCAGCACCGGGTTGCCGTCGTCGAGCGCGGCCAGCAGCAGGCCCTTGGCGTCGGCCGGGGTCGCGGGCGCGACCACCTTGAGCCCGGCCACATGGCAGAACCAGGCCTCGACGTTCTGGGAGTGGAACGGCCCTGCCCCCAGCCCGCCGCCGATCGGCAGGCGGACGACCAGCGGCACCGCGCCGCCCCAGCGGTAGCGGGTCGTGGCCACGTTGTTGACCAGCTGGTTGAAGCCGCAGGTCACGAAGTCCCCGAACTGCATCTCCACCACCGGCCGGAACCCGTCCAGGGCCAGCCCCAGCGCGGCCCCGATCGCCCCCGACTCGATGATCGGCGTGTTCCGGACCCGCTCCGGCCCGAACGTCGCCGACAGGCCTTCGGTGGCCTTGAACACGCCGCCGTAGCCGGCGATGTCCTGGCCCATCAGCACCACCCGGTCGTCGGCGGCCAGCGCGGTGGCGAGGGCGTCGCGGACCGCGTCGACGTAGCGGAGGTCGGCGCTGCCCCCGTCCGGCGGGGCGGCCGCCCACGGCCGGGCGGCGGCCCGCCGCAGCGGGGCCGCCGGGGCGTGGACCCGGTCCAGCTCGGCCTCCGGCGTCGACGAC
>JBKPHT010000421.1:0-20517 GCA_046730015.1 Actinomycetota bacterium | reverse complement strand
GCGCAACCTCGACGAGGGCTACATCCCGCCCGTCTACGAGAAGTGGGGCGGGCCCGACCTCCTCGACCGCAAGCGGATCGTCCGGCCCCGTGAGTCGATCGTGTGGACCCGGCGGCTGGTCGAGGTGGGGATCTTCTCCGGCATCTCCGGCGGTGCCGCCCTGGCCGGGGCGGCCAAGGTGGCCGCTGAGATCGACGCCGGCACGATTGTGGTGATTCTTGCCGACGGTGGGTGGAAGTACCTCTCCACCGGTGCATGGACGGGGGACCTCGACGAGGTCGCCGCCCTCACCGAACGACTGATCGTCTTCTGAGGAGAGGACCCCACATGGGCAAGATCACCAGCAAGGTGCGCAAGGCGGCCGGCAAGGGCAAGGCGGCCGCGAACAAGACGGAGGCCAAGGCCAAGAAGGGCACCCGCAAGACGGCCCGCAAGGCCGACCGGGCGGTCTGAGCCCCCCGTGAAGGTGCGGATCGGGTTCGGGCTCGGCACCCAGACGCTGGCCGGCGACGCCGAGCGGTTCCCCGGCTTCGTCGACGCCCTCGAGGCCCGCGGGTTCGACTCGCTGTGGCTGAGCGAACGACTCACCGGGCCCGCGCCCGATCCGCTCATCGCCCTCGCCCTGGCGGCGGGCCGCACCCGCAAGCTCAAGCTCGGCACCGGGGTGCTCGTCGTCCCGGGCCGCAACCCGGTGGTGCTGGCCAAGGAGATCGCCTCGCTCGACCGCCTGTCCGGCGGCCGGATGCTGCCCGCCGTCGGGCTCGGCGCGCCCGTCCCCGCCGAGCACCGTGCCTTCGGCGTCGACCGACGGGAGCGGGCCGGGCTGTTCGACGAGGCGGTCGCGCTCATGCGCCGGCTGTGGACGGAGGACGATGTCCACCACGACGGCGATCACTTCCACGTGGACGGCGTCACGCTCCGGCCCCGGCCCCTGCAGGACCCGATCGACGTCTGGCTCGGCGGCACCTCGCCGTCCGAGCTGCGCCGCACCGGGCGGCTGGGCGACGGCTGGCTGCCCTCGTTCACCGTCCCCGCCGAGGTCGAGGCCGGCTGGGCGACCGTCAACGCCGTGGCCGCCGGGCACGACCGGGCCATCGACCCCGAGCACCTCGGCGTGCTCGTGCTCTACACCCGGGGCGGGCTGCCCGACCCCATCGCCCGGGTGGTCGCCGACCGGCGCCCCGGGCTCGATCCCCGCGAGGTCGTGCCAGCCGGCATCGCCGGCCTTCGGGCCCAGGTCGAGCGGTTCATCGGGGTCGGTGCGTCGAAGTTCGTCGTCGTCCCGCTGGAGGACCCGGCCGACTGGGACGCCGAGCTCGGCGAGCTGGCGGCGGAGCTCAAGCCCCTGGAGACCTGACCGTCACAGGTTGGTGACGAGCAGCACCACGCCGAACACGGCGAACAGGACGGCGGAGCCGATGCGGGTGGCCCGCTCCGGCAGCCGGGCGCCGAACCACCGGCCCAGCAGGACGCCGAGCGCGCCCGCCAGGATGATCCCGATCGTCGCCCCCATCCACACCAGCACTGGGTTGCCCTGGGCCGCGAGGGTCGCGGTGGCCAGCATCGTCTTGTCGCCCAGCTCGGCGACGAACATGGCGGTGGCGACCGACAGCACCACCGAGCGGTCGCCGGTCCGGACCGCCTCGTCCCCCTCTTCGCCGTCGCCCCGGGCGAGCGTCCAGGCCGCGAACCCGAGGAACAGCACCCCGCCGGCCAGCCCGATGGCCCGGGTGGGCAGCGTCGCCCCCAGCAGGCCCCCGACCACGACCGACAGCAGGTTGGTGGCCATGTAGGCGATGACCACCCCGGTGAGAACCGGGGCCAGGCGGTGGCGAGCGCCGAAGCCCAGGGCCACCAGCTGGGTCTTGTCTCCCAGCTCGGCCACGAACACCAGGCCCAGGGCGGCCAGCAGCGATTCCACGACGTCGTCTCCTCGGTCCGGCGGGCCGTGACCGGGGCGTGCCGACCTCGACCCCGGACGGCCTGTGTGCGTCCAGTGTGGCCCGGCGCCTCCGGGGACCCGGCCGAGGCGGGAGTCGGGTCGCCGTCGGTCGGGCGCCCGGTGCGCTCGGCCTCATAGCCTGCGGGCGATGGACGAGGCCCTGACGCTCACCATCCTCGGGTGCTCCGGCACCTACCCCGGGCCGGGGGACGCGTGCAGCGGGTACCTGGTGCGGGCCGGGGACACGGCGGTGGTCGTCGACCTCGGGACGGGGACGCTCGCCAACCTGCAGGTCCACCTCGACCCTGCCGCCCTCGACGCCGTCGTGCTCAGCCACGAGCACCCCGACCACTGGCTCGACCTGCCGGTGCTCCGCAACGCCCTCCGCTACGTGCTCGAGGTCGAGGGGCTCGACGTGTACGGGACCGCCGGCACCCTGCGGCTGGCGGCCACCCTCATCGACGGGCTGGCCCCCACCCTCGACTGGCACACGGTGGGGCCCGGCGCCACCGCCGAGGTCGGATCGATGCGGCTGCGCTTCGGGCTCACCGACCACCCGGTCGAGACCCTGGCCGTGCGGGTCGACGCCGGGGGGCGGTCGCTGCTCTACAGCGCCGACACGGGACCGGCCTGGGCGCCCGGCGAACTGGCGGACGGCGTCGACCTGCTGCTGTGCGAGGCGTCGCTGCGCCCCGGCGACGAGGGCGCGGTCCAGCACCTGTCGGGCCGCCAGGCCGGCGAGCTGGCCCGCGCCGTGGGTGCGGGGCGGCTGGTGCTCACCCACATGGTGCCCGGCGTCGACGTCGAAGCCCAGCAGAAGGCGGCGGCCGACGCGTACGGCGGCCCGGTGACGGTGGCCGCGACGGGCGCGACGCTCGCCGTGTAGCGGGGCACCCCACCGGACGGGGCGGTCAGCGCACAGGTGTGCCGGCCAGGGCGTGCACCAGGACCGGCGGGACCGGCACCGTGCCCGACGGCCCGACGCAGACGTAGCCCGTGGTGGCCGTGACGAGGACCTCACCGTCGCCCCTGATCAGGTCGAACCGAACCAGGATCGACCGCCGGCCACGCTCGATGGGCGTCGCCCGGGCCGCGACGTCGTCGCCGAGCCTGGCCGGGGCGAGATACCGGATGGTGGTCTCGGCGACCACGAGGTCGGTGCCGGCGGCGCGCAGGTTGGCGTATCCCGCACAGGCGGCGTCGAGCCAGGCCAGGAAGGCGTCCTCGAAGTACTCGGCGGGCCGACTCGCGTGCATCATCCCCTGCGCGTCGCAGTGACGCGGGGGCACGCGACGAATCACCTCGCCCACCACCGGACCGCCCCCGGCCCCTGTGCCGTCGCCCCCACCCTCACCCTCCGGTGTCCTAGGCCTCGCCGCGGGTGGCCGCTCACTCATCTGACGATCTTGGCAAACGCGAAGCACCGGGTACCGTCGGGACGATGCGTGCCGATGGACGTGCCCCCGACCAGCTAAGGCCCCTCGAGTTCAACCGCGACTTCACCGAGATGGCCGCCGGGTCGTGCCTGGTGAGCTTCGGGCAGACGCGGGTGCTGTGCACCGCGTCGATCGAGGAGGACGTCCCCCGCTGGATGCGCGGCCGCGGCACCGGCTGGGTGACCGCCGAGTACTCGATGCTGCCCGGCTCCTCGCCCGAGCGGATCCGCCGGGAGGTCAAGGACGGGCACCCGTCGGGCCGCAGCCAGGAGATCCAACGGCTGATCGGGCGGGCGCTCCGGTCGGTCTGCGACATGGCCCGGCTGGGGGAGCGGCAGGTGATCGTCGACTGCGACGTGCTCCAGGCCGACGGCGGCACCCGGACCGCGTCGATCTGCGGCGGCTACGTCGCCCTGCACGACGCCCTCACCCGGCTCGTGCACCAGGGCGTCACCCGGGAGCACCCGCTGACCGCGTTCTGCGCCGCCATCTCCGCCGGCATCGTCGATGGCATCCCCCTGCTCGACCTGTCCTACGTCGAGGACAGCACGGCCGAGGTCGACATGAACGTGGTGATGACATCGGAGGGCCGGTTCGTCGAGGTGCAGGGCACCGCCGAGGGCCAGCCGTTCGCCCGATCGGACCTCGACGCCATGCTCGGGCTCGCCGAGAAGGGCATCACCGAGATCATCGGGCGCCAGCAGCAGGTCGTGGCCGAGCCACCGCCGTTCCGCCCCGTGGTCCGGGCCCGGTGACGGCTCCCCGCCGCCTGCTGCTCGCCACCGGCAACTCGCACAAGGTCACCGAGGTCCAGGCCATCCTGGGCGACCGCTGGCGGGTCGAGGCCCGAGACACCGGCGCCGAGGAGACCGGCGACACTTTCGAGGAGAACGCGCTCATCAAGGCCCGGGCGCTGGCCGCCGCGGCCGGCGAGCTGGCCGTGGCCGACGACTCGGGCATCGAGATCGACGCCCTCGGCGGGGCGCCCGGGGTCCGCTCGGCCCGCTGGGCCGCCGACGGCGACTGGATCCCCCGGGTGCTGCGCGAGCTCGACGGCGTGCCGCCCGCGGGCCGGGGCTGCCGCTACGTCTGCGCGGCGGCCGCCGTGTGGCCGGGGCCCGATCCGCGGGAGGTGGTCGTCACCGGCACGGTCGAGGGCCGGGTGCCCGCTGCGCCGCGGGGCACGGGCGGCTTCGGCTACGACCCGATCATGGAGCCCGTCGAGGGCGATGGCCGGACGTTCGCGGAGATGCCCGAGGCCGCCAAGCACGCGCTCAGCCACCGGGGCCGGGCGTTCCGGGCCCTGGCGGAGCACCTCTAGTCGCCGGTCCCGTAGGCGGCCAGGAAGACGCGGACGCCGGCGTCCGCCTGCCGTTCGAGCTCGTCGGCAGCGGGTGCGGTGCCGGGATGGAACATCGCGTCGTTGAGCGGGATCGCGAGGACCAGCCAGTTGAAGTGCTGGGCGGCCAGGAGGGGGTCGTCGAGGTGGAGGAGGCCCCGCTCGGCCAACCGGCCGAACTGCTCGACCGGATCGGCGACGGCCCGCCCGTCGTCGTGGTCAGCGGCATGTTCTGCGACCGGCAGCGGACCCGGCCGCTGGCCGAGGCCCTGGCGCGCCAGCCGGCGGGGCCGTTCGCCGTGATCAACTACGACCGCCGCGGCCGGGGCGGGAGCGGCGACACCCGGCCCTACGCGGTCGAGCGCGAGGTCGATGACCTCCGGGCCCTCATCGACGCCGCCGGCGCTGCGGCGGCGGTGTACGGCCACTCGTCGGGTGCCGGGCTGGCCCTGCAGGCGGCCGCGTCGGGGCTGCCGGTCACCCGGCCGGTGCTGCACGAGCCGCCCTACGGCCCCGACGACGAGGCCAGCACGGCGGCGGCCCGCGCGCTCGCCGAGGCCGTCGCGGCGGCGGTGGAAGACGGGCGTGGCGGCGACGCCATCCGGCTGTTCATGGCCGACTCCGGCCTGCCACCCGAGGTGGTCGACGGGATGGCCGGCGACCCGGGCATGCTCGCCCTGGCGCCGACCATGCCCTACGACCACGAGGTCATGGGCGACGCCGAGCGGGGCGGCACGATCCCGGAGGCGCTCGTCCGGGCCGTCGAGATCCCGACGCTGGTGCTCGCCGGCGGGGCCAGCCCGCCGTTCTTCCGGGACACCGCACACCGGATCGTCACGATGCTGCCCGACGGGACCCTCACCGTGCTGGAGGGCCAGGACCACGACGCGCCCCCCGAGGTCGTCGCCCCGCCGGTCGCCGCGTTCCTCGCCGCGTGACCGATGAGTTCTCCGGCGGCCGGCCGTCTGACCCTCGTACAATCGACGACGGGCGCCGTCCCATCGCCCAACCCCCGATTCCGGCGCTCACGCCGCCGGCGGTAGCGGGGGCAAAGGGGGCCCCGAGCCCTCGGGACGCCGGTCATGCACGCCCCTTTCCGGCGGGGCACCGCGAGCGTGGGTCGCGGAGCGCCCGCCTGTCGGAAGGAGCACACGATGACCAGGGAGAGGTCGTTCAAGCGCCTCGTGCGGGCGCGCATGGACAAGACGGGCGAGAGCTACACGGCGGCCCGGGCGATGCTGCTGGCCGCGGCCGAGCCGGTGGCGCCGGCGACGCGCGCGCCGCGGACGGACGCGCCCGTCCTGGCGACGTCCGACGCCGAGATCCGGCGGCGGACCGGCCGGGGCTGGGAGGAGTGGTTCGACCTGCTCGACGAGTGGGGCGCCGACCGGATGACCCACCGGGAGGTCGCCCGCCGGGTGGCCGGCGAGCTCGGCATCGAGCCGCTGGTCTGGGAGGCCCAAGCCGTCACCCTCAGCTACGAGCGGGCCCGGGGCCTCCGGGCGGTCGGCCAGCGGGCCGACGGGTCGTTCGTCGCCACAGCGTCCAGGACGGTGGCCGTGCCGGCCGAGCGGCTGTTCGACGCGTTCGCCGACCCGTCGGTGCGCGCCGGCTGGCTGCCCGACGGCCGGCTGGCCGAGCGGGCGGCCACCCGGCCACGGTCGATCCGGTTCGACCACGGCGGCGACGCGACCCGCGTCAACGTCGTGATCGACGCCAAGGGACCGGCACGGAGCACCGTCACCGTCGAGCACGCCCGCCTCGCGGGCGCCGACGAGGCGGACCGGGCGAAGGCGTACTGGCGCGAGCGTCTGACCGAGCTCAAGGCGCGGCTCGAGGGAGGTCGGACCGATGCCTGACCTCAACCTCGTCGCGGTCGCCACGGCGACGGCCGTCGCCTTCGTCCTGAGCTCGGCCTGGTACGTCGCGCTGGCCGATCAGCTCGCGGCGGTCAGCCCCGCGGCGGCGGCCGCGGCAGGCGACAGGGTGCCCCCCTGGACGATCGCCGCCGAGCTGCTCCGCACCGTGGTCGCCGTCACCGTGGTCGTCGGCCTGGCCGCGAACACCGGCACCGACGACTGGCGAGGCGGCCTCTGGCTCGGCCTCGCCTTGTGGGTCGGGTTCCCGCTGGTGCTCTGGGCCGGCGCCATGCTCCACGAGCGGGCGCCGTGGCGGCTGGCCGCCATCCACGCCGGCGACTGGCTGGTCAAGCTGCTGGTCGTGTCAGTGATCGTGAGCGTCTGGCGGTAGCCACCGATGCCCGCGGCGGCGTCACCTGCCGGCGCCCGCGAGGTGCTGGCGGAGGACGTACTGCAGGATGCCGCCATGCTCGTAGTAGGCGGCCTCCATCGGCGTGTCGAGCCGGGCCACCACCGGCACGGTCACGTCGCCAGCCTCGACCTCGAGGCGGGCGCCGAGCAGGTCTTCCGGCTCGGCGCCCGCCAGGCCGCGCAGGCTGAAGGTGGCGGCGGCCACGGCGTCGGCGTCGAGCCCGAGCGAGTCGAGGGTCGACCCGTCGGCGAGCTGCAGAGGCAGGACGCCCATGCCGATGAGGTTGGACCGGTGGATCCGCTCGAAGCTCTCGGCGATCACCGCCCGGACCCCGAGCAGGGCCGTCCCCTTGGCCGCCCAGTCCCGCGACGACCCGGAGCCGTACTCCTTGCCCGCCAGCACCACGAGCGGCACGCCCTCGGCCCGGTAGCGCTCGGCGGCGTCGTAGATCGACATCTGCTCGCCGCTCGGCAGGTGGACGGTGACGCCGCCCTCGGTGCCGGGTGCCAGCCGGTTGCGGATGCGGCGGTTGGCGAACGTGCCCCGGATCATCACCTCGTGGTTGCCCCGGCGCGACCCGTAGGAATTGAAGTCGGCGGGCTCGACCCCGTGCTCGATGAGCCACCGGCCGGCCGGGCTGTCGGGGTGGATGGCCCCGGCGGGGGAGATGTGGTCGGTCGTCACGCTGTCGCCCAGCAGCGCGAGGGGTCGGGCGTCGACGATGTCGGCCAGCGGCTCGGGCTGGTCCGGCATGTCCTCGAAGTACGGCGGCCGGCGGACGTAGGTCGAGTCGTCGGACCACTCGTAGGCCCCGCCCTCCGGCACCGGCAGCCCCCGCCACCGCTCGTCGCCGTCGAACACGTGGCCGTAGGCGGCGCGGAACATGTCCGAGGCCAGCGACGCCTCCACCACCTCGTTGACCTCGGCGGAGGTCGGCCACAGGTCGCTCAGGTGCACCGGCTGCCCGTCGGCGCCCTCGGCCAGCGGCTCTGAGGTGAGGTCGACGTCCATCGTCCCGGCCAGCGCATAGGCGACGACCAGGGGCGGTGAGGCCAGGTAGTTCATCCGGACGTCGGGGTTGATGCGGCCCTCGAAGTTGCGGTTGCCGGACAGCACCGAGACCAGCGCCAGCCCGTGCTCCTCGGCCGCGGCGGCGATCGGCGGCGGCAGCGGCCCGGAGTTGCCGATGCAGGTGGTGCAGCCGAAGCCGACCACGTCGAACCCGAGCTTGGCCAGGTCGGGCAGCAGCCCGGCCCGGTCGAGGTAGTCGACGACCACCTTCGATCCCGGTGCCAGCGACGTCTTGACCCACGGCCGGCGGGACAGGCCCCGCTCGACCGCCTTCCGGGCCACCAGCCCGGCCGCCACCATCACCTGGGGGTTGGACGTGTTGGTGCAGCTCGTGATCGCGGCGATGGCGACGTGGCCGTGGTCGAGGACCACCTCGGTCTCCTCGTCGAGCCCGGCGGAGGCGTCGAGCCGCACCGGCACCTGCTGCCGCGGGCGGCCCTCGACGACGTCGCTCTCGTCGGGCGCGGCGGGCTTGGGGACCTGGTGCTCGTGGCTCGCCCGTCCCGTTGCTGCCGACGGCGGGTCGCTGGCCGGGAACGACAGCGCGTCGGCCTGGTCGTAGCTGTTGGCGATCGACACCGGGGTCGTGGCCGCCGGCCTCTCGGACTCGGGCAGCGAGTCGAGCAGCGCGACCGCGAACCGCGACCGGGCCTCCCGCAGCGACACCCGGTCCTGGGGCCGGGCCGGCCCGGCGATCGACGGCTCCACCGAGGACAGGTCGAGGTCGAGCCGCTCGGTGAACACCGGCTCGGCGCCGGGGTCGTGCCACATGCCCTGCTCCTTGGCGTAGGCCTCGACCAGCGCCACCTGGGCGTCGGGCCGGCCGGTGAACCGGAGGTAGCGGAGCGTCTCGTCGTCGATCGGGAAGATCGTGATGGTCGAGCCGTACTCCGGCGACATGTTGCCGATCGTGGCCCGGTTCTCCAGCGGCACGTTGGCCACGCCCGGCCCGTAGAACTCGACGAAGTGGCCCACCACCCCGTGGGACCGCAGCAGGTGGGTGACGGTGAGCACCAGGTCGGTGGCGGTCGTGCCCTCGGGCAGCTCGCCCACCAGCTTCACCCCCACGACCTCGGGGATGAGCATCGAGATCGGCTGGCCCAGCAGCGCCGCCTCGGCCTCGATGCCGCCGACGCCCCAGCCGACCACGCCGAGGCCGTTGACCATCGGGGTGTGGGAGTCGGTGCCGACCAGCGTGTCGGGGAACGCAGCGCCGCCGCGGGTGGCGACCACGGTGGCCAGGTACTCGAGGTTGACCTGGTGGCAGATGCCGGTCGCCGGCGGCACGACCCGGAACTGGCCGAACGCCTCCTGGCCCCAGCGGAGGAACTGGTAGCGCTCCAGGTTGCGGCGGTACTCCAGCTCGGCGTTGCGGACCAGGGCGTCGGGTCGCCCGAACACGTCGACCTGCACCGAGTGGTCGATCACCAGGTCGGCCGGGATCAGCGGGTCGAGCGCCTGCGGGTCGCCGCCCCGGTCGGCCACCGCGGTCCGCATGGCGGCCAGGTCGACGACGGCGGGCACGCCGGTGAAGTCCTGCATCAGCACCCTGGCCGGCAGGAACGAGATCTCCCGCTCGTCGTCGCCGTCCTTGCCGCCCGACCAGCCGGCCAGCGCGGCCACGTCGTCGTCGGTGACGCGCACGCCGTCGACGTTCCGCAACAGGTTCTCGAGCAGGACCTTGAGCGAGTAGGGCAGCCGGCCGACCGGGAAGTCGCCGTCGAGGGCGCTCAGCCGGTGGATGTCGTAGCGGTCGTCACCGACCTCGAGGGTGCCGCGTGCGTCGATCGTCGCCATGTCGTGACCTCCGAGCTGCCGCCCGGCGTCACGGTAGCGAGCCTCGGCCCGCTGCGGCCCGCCGCGCCCGGAACGCCAGGGCGCCGACCGTTGCGGCCAGCCCGGCCACCGCGGACGCCTCCACCAGCCCGCCGATCGGGTGCTCGTTCTGGATGCGCCCGTGGAACCGGTCGACCACCGACGGGAACGGCGACCGGCCGAAGAAGTGGCGGCCCGGCTTGTCCATGTCGATGAGGCAGGCGCCGGCGATGGCCGCCGCCACCGCCGGCCGGGCCCGGCGCGGCGCGGCCGCCAGCGCCGCCCCGCAGACGGCCAGGCCGAGCGCGCCGTCCACCCGGGCGACCTCGACGAAGCCGTCCCAGTCGAGGTCCTCGTCGCCCCAGTGGAGGCAGAGGTCCATGGCCACGTGGGATGCGACCCCGGCCACGAAGGCCACCAGCGGGCGTCGCAGCACCAGCCCGATCGCCGCCCCCGCGAGGGCGTGGTTGGTGATGAACACCGGCGGTCAGGGCTCGCGGGCCCGGCTGGGCGCCACCCGGGGCGGCTCGTTCGGCATCTTGGGGTACACCGGCGGCCACGGGGCGTCGAGCAGGCCGGCCGCGGTGTCGCGCTCGTGCATCGCCAGCAGCGGCTCCAACGACTGCGGCTCGTCGGCGATCGACCCCCACGGGTCGCCGTCGCGCTCCAGCCGCCGGGGCACCGAGGCGATCGTGAGCTCGTCGGGCACGACCTCGCCCAGCGCGTCCCACGACAGCGGGGTCGACACCTGGCCGCCCACCCGGGCGCGGACCGACCAGGCGCCGAACACGGTCTTGTGCGGGGCGTTCTGGTTGTAGTCGACGAAGATGCGCGACCCCCGCTCCTCCTTCCACCATGCTGCGGTGATGAGGTCGGGCCGGCGCCGCTCCAGCTCGCGGGCCACGGCCACCGCCGCGGACCGGACCTGGTACGAGTCCCACCGCGGTTCGAGCCGGACGTAGACGTGGACCCCCCGGCTCGCCGTGGTCTTGGGGTAGGCGGTGATGCCCAGCTCGCCGAGGAGGGTGCGGAGCTCGAACGCCGCCGCCGCCGCCTCGGCGAACCCCACGCCCGGCTGCGGGTCGAGGTCGAGCCGGAGCTCGTCGACGTGGTCCTCGTCGGCGACGTCGGCCCGGAACGGCCACACGTGGAAGCCCAGGCAGCCCAGGTTGACCGCCCACAGCAGGTGGGCGAGGTCGGTCGCCACCATCGCCCGGGACGGCGTGCCGTTCACCGTGCGGACCACGGTCGTCGTGAGCCACTCGGGCGCGTTGTCGGGGACCCGCTTCTGGAAGAAGTTGCTGCCGCCGGCGCCCTCGGGGAACCGCTGCAAGAGTGTCGGCCGGCCCGCCATCGCCTGCATGATCGGCTGCTCGACCGCCAGGTAGTAGCGGACCAGGTCGAGCTTCGTCTCGCCGCGCTGGGGGAAGAAGACCTTGCCGGGGCTGGTGATCCGCACCTCCCGCCCGGCAGCCTCGACCACCTCGACGTCACGCGCAGCCATGCCGCGCACGGTAGCGCCGTCATCCCCACCTGCCCCGCCTCGGCAACGGTGGATCCGCCGCAGCTCCCGGGTGCTACCAGTTCCGCAGGTCCACGGCCCAGGTGTCGACGACGTCGTCGCCGTCGACCACCACCATCCGCTCGTGCATGGCCACCGTCGGGTCGACGTGGGCGGGGAGCACCCGCACCCGGTCGCCCACCGCCACCGGCCGTTCCGGCCGGGTGCCGAACGTGACGTGCTCGTCGGACACGAACCAACAGTCGCCCGCGTCCACCACCGTCGGGTCGCCGTGGTCCATGCCCAGCGCCTTGAGCCCGGCGTCGACCACCGCCCAGCCCGCCGGGTTGACCGAGATCACCGAGGTCCACAGGTACAGGGCCGACCGGAACGCCGGGGCGTGGGGGAGGTACTCGGTATCCATCAGGCAGTACGACCCCGCCTGGATCTCGGTGACCCACGGATTGCAGTCGTAGGTTCCCGTACCGCCCGCCGACACGATGACGCCGGAGTCGTCGCCCCCGACCGCCTCGGCCGCCTCCAGCAGGAGCTTCATCGACGCCTCGACCGCCGCCACCTTCTGATCCCGGGGCTCGCGCATGAGGTGGCCCTCGTAGCCCATGACCCCCCGGACGCTCAGGCCGCGGTCGCGGGCGGCGGCGGCCAGGCGGCCGGCGTCGGCCGGGTCGCAGCCGCACCGGGGGAGGCCCACGTTGACGTCGACCAGCACCTCCCGGACGCCGCCGGCGGCGGCCGCGGCCACGGTGGCGTCGGAGTCGACGGCGACCGTGACCCGGGCGGTCCCCGCGGCCACCACGGCCCCCAGCCGGGTGCAGTCGAGCACCTCGTTGGCCAGCAGCAGGTCGTCGCCCAGCCCGGCCGCGGCCATGCCCTCGACCTCCCGGATCGTGGCGCAGCAGAAGGTCCGGTGGCCGGCCGCCGCCAGCTCCCGGGCCAAGGCCGTCGACTTGAACGCCTTGACGTGGGGCCGCAGCCGGCGCCCAGGATGCGCGGCCGCCATCGTCGCGACGTTGTGGTCGAAGGCGGCCCGGTCGACGACCAGGGCCGGCGTGGGCACATCGGCGAGCTTCACGGCCGGCGACCCTACCGACCCGCCCGGGCACCACGCCCGTGAACCACGCCCGTGAACCACGTAATGTCTGCGTGACACACGTCGAGGCGCCACGGATCACCGAGGAGGACGAGACGTTCGGCGCCGTCCCGCCCGAGAGCACATCCGACGCGAGCAGCAGCTCCGAACAACGCCACGAGGAACGGCGCACGGCCTGACGGCCAACACATCCTGAACCACGGCCCTCGTCCCCAGGGAATGCCTTGCATGTCTCTTCGGCGTCGGCTGTGCTGTGCGCCAGCATTGTGGGCGGATCCCCGGAGGGAAGACAGTGCGATCACGGAACCAGCCGAGGGCGGGGCGCACGTGGGCATCCATCCCCCCGCTGGCGGTGCTGGTCGCGGCCGCCCTGGTCATCGGTGGCGTCGGCGCCACCGCGTCGGCCCAGACGCCGCCCGCCCCGCCCGGGGCCCAGGCCCAGCCGCCGGTCGACAACGTCTTCCCCATCCCCGTGCCCTACGAGGTGTCGTTCAGCGACGACTGGCACAACTGCCGCGGCGAGGGCTGCTCGCGCCAGCACAAGGGCAACGACATCCTGGCCGACGACGGCACCCCGGCCGTCGCCGTCGAGTCGGGCACCATCGTCAAGGTCGACAACACCGGCGGCGGCCTCGGCGGCCTCACCGTGTGGCTGCGGGGCGACTCCGGCGTCGCCTACTACTACGCCCACAACAGCGCCAACCTCGTCGCACCCGGCGACCGCGTGAGCCGGGGCCAGACCATCGCCACCGTCGGCAGCACCGGCAACGCCGCGGGCGGGCCGGCCCACATCCACTTCCAGATCAACCTGTGCGGCGAGCTGTCGAGCGACGAGCCCTGCACGGTCAACCCGTTCCCCTACCTGCAGGGCTGGGCCCAGGGCCTGGTCGACGGCGGCACCGACGGCGTCGGCTGGTTCGACCCGAGCACCGGCGGGTTCGGCCAGCGCAGCGACGCCGGCTCCCCGCTGCCGTCGATCCCGGTCACGCTCCCGCCGCCGCCCGCCGACCCGGACGATCCCGTCGTCGGCGGTCCCGGCAGCCAGGACGTGCTGCCCCTCGCGGGCGACTGGGACGGTGACGGCCGCGACTCGGTCGGCACCTACCAGCGGGGCGACGCCACCTTCCACCTGCGCGACGACGAGGGCGCCGAGCTGGCCCCGGTCCCGTTCGGCACCCCCGGCCGGCCCGACGTGTGGCCGCTGGCCGGCGACTTCGACGGCGACGGCCGCGACACCGTCGGCCTCTACCAGCAGGCCGACGCCAGCTTCGTCGTGCTCGTGGACGCCGGTGTCGCCTCGGCCCCCGTCGTGCTCGGCACCCTCGGCCGCACCGACGCCCTGCCCGTCGTCGGCGACTGGGACGGCGACGGTCGCGACTCCGTCGGCCTCTACCAGCAGGCCGACGGCACGCTCAGCCTGCTGGACGACGCCGGCGCCCCGGTCGACCCGACCACCGTCGTGACCCCCACCGCCCGCCCTGCGGGCACGACCCCCACCGACGCGTTCCCGGTGGCCGGCGACTGGGACGGCGACGGCCGCGACAGCGTCGGCCTGATGTGGCGGGGCGCGGCGATGTTCGACCTGCCGGTGCCCACCCCGGTCGACCCGGCGGCCAGCCGGACCGTGCCGACCGACGTCGCCCCGGCGCCGTTGCCCGTGGCCGGAGACTGGAACGGCCGTGACCTGGTCACCCTCGACGAGCTGCGGCAGATCTACGGCCTGCTGCCGGACGAGGCCAAGGTGGTCGAGGGCCTGCCCGCGCTCAACGCGGCGATGATGCGGGCAGGCATCAGCACCCCGGCCCGCAAGGCGGCCTTCCTGGCCACCCTCCGCAGCGAGAGCGGCTTCCGGTTCGACGTGTCGGAGTACGGCAACGAGAGCCGCTACCGGGGCCGGGGCTTCATCCAGCTCACCGGCCGGTCGAACTACGAGGCGGCCGGGAAGTTCCTCGGGCTCGACCTGCTCAACGACCCCGACCTGGCCACCAACGGGCTGGTGAGTCCCGTCGTGGCCGCCTGGTACTGGACGGTTGCCCGGGACATCAACCAGGCCGCCGACAAGCTCGACATGGCCGCGGTCAACATCGCCATCGGCTTCCGGCCCAGCCTGCAGCGGGACATGATCCGGTGTGCCGACTTCCTGGCTGCGCTCAAGTTCTACAGCGGCGGCACGGCGCCGGAGGGCGTCAACTGCGAGCGGACCCCGGAGTCCCGCACGCTGGCCTTCTCGATGTCGGTGCCGCCGGCCGCCCGCCAGTGGCTGCCCGGCGGGTCGCGGCCGAGCGGGGCGCCGTCGGGGACGATCCCCAAGCTCGACGCCACCACGCTGCCCCCGACCTCGGCGGCCCCGGCGACGCCGCCGCAGACCTATGTCCCGGCGCCGGGCGATCCCGTCGCCCCGCCGTCCTCGGGGCCGGTGCCGTCGGCGCCGCCCTCGACCGGCGGGACCGCCCCCACCGCCCCCACCGCCCCGACCGGGCCACCGCCGTCGTCCGACCCGCCGACCACCGGCGACCCAGGGACCACCACGTCGTCCGAGCCGACGACCTCGTCGTCGGACACGACCGCGCCGGAGACGACCACCACCGGGTCGACGCCGCCGAACGAGCCGACGACGACCAGCCCGGTCGACCCCGACGAGAGCACCACGACCACGCTGTTCGACGGCCAGTACGAGGGGGGCTGACCGCCGGACGGTGGCCGGAGCCGGAGGACCGCAGGGTGCCGGCGGTGGGACTCGAACCCACACTGAACAGGTTCTAAGCCTGTGCTCTCTGCCAATTGGAGTACGCCGGCGCGGGAGCCGAGCATACGGCCGCCGAGGGACGCCCCGGTGTGAGGCACCCGGGCCACGCGCCGCTACCCTCTGCGCCCGTGAGCCTCATCCTCCCGACCGCGCAGACCTCCTCGATCGTCAGCCCGACGCACGAGATCTTCAACCGCCTCCTGCGGGAGCGGATCATCTTCCTCGGCACCGAGGTCGACGACGACATGGCCAACGTCGTCTGCGCCCAGCTGCTGCACCTGGCGGGCGAAGAGTCCGACCAGGACGTGTGGCTGTACATCAACAGCCCCGGCGGCTCGGTCACCGCCGGCATGGCCATCTACGACACGATGCAGTTCATCGAGCCCGACGTCGCCACCGTCTGCATGGGTCTGGGCGCGTCGATGGGGCAGTTCCTGCTGTGCGCCGGCGCCAAGGGCAAGCGCTACGCGCTGCCCCACGCCCGGATCATGATGCACCAGCCCTCGGGCGGGTTCCGGGGCCAGGCGGCCGACATCGCCATCCAGGCCGAGCAGCTCCTCTACGTGAAGGAGCTGATGGCCGAGCGGATCGCCTTCCACACCGGCCAGTCGGTCGAGCAGATCTCCGCGGACTCCGAGCGCGACCGCTGGTTCACCGCCGAGCAGGCGAAGGAGTACGGCATCATCGACAACGTGATCCTCAAGCGGGGCGAGATGCTCTAGACGTCATCGCCCGCGGCGCCGCCGGCGGTGCCCTCCCCGCCCTTGCTGGCGGCCTTCTCGACCAGGCCGTGGGCCTTGGCCTGGACCTTGCCGATCTTGTCGGTGTACTTGTGCTTGGTCTTGTCGTCGACGAAGTCGGCGGCCTTGTCGATGCCGTCGTCGATCTGGTCGGAGTGCTCGCTGACGGCGTCCTGCGCCTTGTTGCCGAGGTCGCGGGCGAGGTCCTTGGCCTTGTCGAGGAAGTCGGACATGGGGTGGTGCTCCTGGGGTGCTCAGCGGGTGTCGGTGGCGAGGGCGCGCAGCTCGGCCACGGCGTGCTCGAGGCCGAGGGGATCCCGGTAGAGGGCGGAGCCGGCGACGAGGACGTTGGCTCCGGCACGGACCGCGCCCTGCACGGTGGCGGGGCTGATGCCGCCGTCGACCTCGAGGTCGCAGTCGTAGCCGCCCTCGACGATCATCCGCCGGATGCGGGCGATCTTGGGCTCCATCGTGGCGATGTAGTCCTGGCCGCCGAACCCCGGGTTCACGGTCATGACCAGCACCATCGAGCACAGGTCGAGGACGTGGGCCACGGCCTCGGCGGGGGTGGCGGGGTTGAGGGCGACGGCGGCCCGGGCGCCGAGCTCGCGCACCCAGCCGAGCGACCGGTGCAGGTGGCGGGTCGACTCGGCGTGGATGATGAGCAGCTCGCATCCGGCCTCGACGTAGCGGGGCGCCATGTCGTCGGGGGCCTCGGTCATGAGGTGGGCCTCGAACGGCACGGTGGCGTACGGGCGGCAGGCGGCGATCACGTCGGGGCCGAAGGTGAGGTTGGGGACGAACCGGCCGTCCATGACGTCCCACTGGATGCGGTCGACGCCGGCCTTCTCGAGCGCCGTGACCTCCTCGGCGAGCCGGGCGAAGTCGGCGGGCAGCACGGACGGCGCGATCTCGATGGGGCGGTCTCCGGCGGGGGCGGGAGCGGGGGAGTCCACGCCTCCATCCTAGGGTGAGGCCGTGACCGGACCCGGCGCCTACCGGCGGATCGAGCCGCCGTGCCCGTTCGTGGCCGCGGGCTGCGGGGGGTGCGGCTGGCAGCACGTCGACCCGGCCGACCAGCGGTCGCGGCGGGCCGAGGGGGTGGCGGCGGCGCTCGCCCGGGCCGGCGTGCCGGAGCCGGTGGCGGTCGGGCCCGGGCCGGCGATGCCCACGGCCGGCTACAGGACGACGCTGCGCGGGGTGGCGGACGGGGAGGGTCGGTTCGCGCTGCGCCGCCATCGGAGCCGCGACCTAGTGGCCGTCCCGGCCTGCCTCGTCGCCCACCCGCGGGTGGCGGAGGTGCTGGCGGCCGGGCGGTTCCCGCCGGGGGCGGCGGTCACGGTGCGGGCCGGCGCCCGGACGGGACAGCGGATGGTCGTGGTCGACGGGGTGCCCGAGGCCGCGGTCGAAGGTGTCGAGGTGCCCGACGACGTCCGGGTGGTGGCCGGCGCGGCGCTCGACGCCGGGCGGCGGGCGTGGCTGTTCGAGGAGGTGGCCGGGGTGCGGCTGCGCGTGTCGGCCCGGTCGTTCTTCCAGGCCGGCCCGGACGCGGCCGAGGCCCTGGTGGCGGCGGTGGGCGACGCGCTCGGCGGGCCCGGGGCGGCGGACGGGGCGCGGCTGGCCGACCTGTACGGGGGCGTCGGCCTGTTCGCCGCGGTGCTCGGCCGCGGCGCCCGGGTCGAGGCGGTGGAGGCGTCGGCGTCGGCGGCGGCCGACGCCCGGGTCAACCTGGCCGCCCTCGACGCCCGGATCAGCAGGGGCGATGTGGCGCGGTGGCGGGCCCGGCGGATGGACCTGGTGGTGGCCGACCCGCCCCGGGCCGGGCTGCGCCGGGGCGGGGTGCGGACGGTGGCGGCCACCCGAGCGGGCCGGCTGGCCCTGGTCAGCTGCGACTCGGCCGCGCTCGGGCGCGACACGGCGCTGTTGGCCGCTGCCGGATACCGGTGGGCGGGCTCGACGCTCGTCGACGCGTTCCCCCACACCGCCCACGTCGAGGTGGTGACCCGGTTCGACCGCGTGACGGTGCCAGCGACATCGGATTCACGACACGTCGCCTCTAGCCACTGAAAGTGGCGATCTCCGTGTATCGGCTCCGGCCGGTGCGGGCACCCTGCGGGGGATGAGATCGCTCCGGTCGGGGGCGAGGAGCATGCACGGGCCCTCGCCACCGGCCGGGGTCATGGGTGCCGGGCCTCAGCGCCGCATGACGACCCGGACGACGGTGCCCTCGGGTGACGACCGGACCTGGACCAGGTCGGACAGCTGGTTGACCACCCACAGCCCCCGCCCACCGACCTGGTCCACCGGCGGGCGGCGCCGGCCCGCCAGCGGATCGTCGATGTAGCCGTCGTCGTGCACCTCGTGGACCACGGCGTCGCCGTCGAGCCAGCTCAGCAGCGTGGCCCGCCCGCCGCCGTGGCACAGGCTGTTGGTCAGCAGCTCGCTCACGACCAGCTCCAGCTCGTAGGTCCGGCGGGAGCCGAGCCCCGCCGCCAGCCCGCGGCGGCGGACCGCGGCCCGGGCGTCGGACAGCGTCGCGGTGTCGACGTCGTGGACGGCGGGCTCCTCGAGGGGCGGGCCCAGCGGGGCGACGAAGTCGGCGGCGGCGTCGCCGGGCCGGTAGCGGCCGTTCGGCCGCAGGCCCCCGTCGTCCCCGCGGACCACGGGATGGCTGGCCAGCGCCTCGTCGATGACCGGTGCCGGGAGGGCGGCGGTGTCGTACGGGCACATCAGGTGCCAGGTGGTCCCGGCGAAGGCAAGGTTGAGCAGTTGCTCGTGGCGCTGGCACTCAACGAGCTCCGCCGACCGACGGGCCGGTGACACCGGCTCGCCGATGCCGCGGGCCCGGCCCCCGGCCATGTGGCCGTCGGCGAACCGGTACCAGGTGTCGAGGATGGCTCCGGGGTTGCGGCCGATCACCGCCATGTCGGTGAACCCGACTGCGTCGGCGTCGTCGCCCAGGGCTTCCCGCAGCATGCGGATCTTCGGTGCCGCCAGGGCGACGAGCACGGGCTCGCCGGCGTCCAGGCCCACCTGGACGAACGACGCGGTCCCCCGGACGAACGAACGTTCGTCGCGGTAGAGGAATGCCTCGTGGGTGAACGCCGGGTGGGAGGACGCCCCGGGTGCGGGAGCGGGGGCCACCCCGGGCAGGTTACGCCCACGCGGGGCGCCGAGCACACCACCGCGCCCGCTGCGTCAGGTGTCGGTGACGCTCCGCACGTGCCCCATCACCCGGTCGAGGGTGCCGTCCTCGAGGCATCCCAGCAGCCGCTTGCGGCCGTTCTCGCCGATGGCCGGGCTGATCGTCACGGCGAACTCACCGCCGGTGACGGTGGCGGGGCCGGAGATCTCGCCCCCCACGGTGGCCGAGCACACGGCCCACAGGGCCTGGGCCGCCGCCTCGTCGCCGCCGCGGTAGCGCCGGGTGGCGACGTCGAACTCGACGACGGTCGTGCTGCCGGCCTCCACCGGGTCCGGCCGGTTCTGGGTGAGCTCGGCCAAGCCGAGGATGCCGAGACCGGCGGCGACCGACACGGCGAGGGTCGCGAGCGCCTTCATGGCCCGCTCCGGACGGGTCCCCGCAGCAGGTCGATCGGGTCGCGCTCGGCGGTGGCGAAGCCGCCGGGCGGCAGGGCCAGGGTGTCGAGCTGGGCGGCCAGACCGCGCTCGGCGGCCGGGGAGATGGTTGCCCGGGCCAGCCGCTCGACGACCCAGGCGATGCCCGACATGAGCACGCCAGCGCCCATGAGCACGGGCACGAACACGTTCATCTGCTCGGGCCGGCTCAGCCAGGCGAAGGACGTCCGGGCCGGGGGCGCCGTGCTGCGGATGTGCTCGAGCCGCGCCGCCCGGGCGGGCTCGGCCGCCCGGGCGGCCTCCTGCGCGTCGAGGCGCCTGTCGATGACCTTGAGCCGCTGCGCCAGCAGCGAGCCCATGACCGCCACCTCGGCGGCGATGAAGATGGCCGCCGACATGAGCGCCCGGTTCCACTCCCACCGGTACAGGTAGACGAAGGTGTACGTGCCCGACGCGGCGAGCGTGATGCCGCCGAGCAGGCCGCGGAGGATGCGGGCGTTCATCGCCGGGCTCCGATCTCCAGGGTGGGGACGGACGTCAGGTCGACGACCGGTCGTTGGGGGAGGGTGACCACGGTGGCGCCTTCGGGCGCCGCGGTGCCGCCGGCGGCGTCGTGCACCGTCACGGTGCCCGCGGTGCCATCGACCTCGAGGACGTCGCCCTCGCGGTAGCGCCCGGCGGCGCCGGCATGGCCGACGACGGTCGCCACGCCGTGTTCGCGGGCCAGGATGGCCAGGTGGCTGAGCGGGCTCCCGGTCTCGGCCACCAGCCCGGCCAGCCGGGGGATGACGGTCGCCAGCCGGGGGTCGAGGTGGGTGACGACCAGCACCGCGCCCTCGGGCGGCTCGGTGCCCCGGTGGGCGGGGCCGCGGCCGGTGCCGCCGCCCGCCCCGGTCCCGCCGGCGCCGCCGGCCGGGGCCGTGACGGCCACGGGGCGGTGGTCGGGGGTGAGGCGGAACACGGCCG
>JBKPHT010000420.1:0-6462 GCA_046730015.1 Actinomycetota bacterium | reverse complement strand
CGATCTGGGTCAGGTCGCCGTCGCCCTGGTTGAGGGTGGCGTCGCCGCCGACGTCGTCGACGATCGTGCCGTCACCCAGGTTGGCGTTCTCGGCGGACACGTTCGTCGCGTCGCCCTCGCCGAAGCTGGCGGCGCCGACGGTCGAGTCGTCGATGACCTGGTTGCCGTCGCCCACGACCGAGTCGGACACGTCGCCGGTGAGCGAGCCGCCGACGTCGCCGGTGGCGATCGTCGCGTCGGTGATGTCGCCGCCGGCCTGGACGGCGCCGTCGCCGGTGTTGACCTGCGACCCGTCGCCGGCGGCCACGGCCCCGTCGCCGGACACGACGTCGTTGTCGAAGTCCTGGGTGACGTCGCCGAAGGCGGTGATGTTCTGGTCGACGGAGTTGTCGACGGTCGTGTCGCGGTCGTCGATGTTCGTGACGTCGTTGTCCTCGAACGACTGCTCGGTCAGGTTGACGACGTTGGTGTAGTGGTTGATCGACTCGATGGCGCCCGACAGGCCGCCCTCGTAGCCGCCGCCGGCCTCGTAGGCGTGCGCCGGCGGCGGGGGCAGCACCACGTTGCCGCTGCCGCCGAAGTTGGCGACTCCGCCCTGCTCGGCGCCGCCCGTGTTGCCCTGGACGGCCGAGAGCACCCGCGGCATCTCGGCCTGGATGTCCTGGCTGGTGACGTTGCCGAAGCCGTTCTGGTTGAGGAAGCCCTCCGGGTCCTGCTGGTAGGCCTCCTGGGTGTCCTGATCGGTGAAGATGCCCAGAAGGGTGTCGAAGAGAGACATCGCTCGTGCGCTCCTGTCTTGGGGCCACCCGCCTCTCGAGCGACCTCGTGTGCCGGTCAAGCTAGGGGTTGCCGCGACCCCGGCAATCGGGGATCACCCCGTCCCTGGCGGGGGGCTCCCTAGGGGATCGGCGCGTCACCCGGGAGGCGGGCACGGACCCGGGCGCGGCGGCCACCCTCCGGGCGCGACCGTGGCCCGGGACCGGGTCCCGGGCCACGGCGGTGCGGCCGGTGCGGCTCAGAACGAGCCGATGTCGGTATCGTCCGGGCCGGCGTCGCCGAGCGCGTCGAGCCCGTCGATCTGGCCGAGGTCGTCGAAGCCGTCGTCGTCGCCCCCGTGGCCGAGCGGCGGGGCGTCGTCGGGCGCGTCGAAGCCGCCGGCGCCCCCGTCGTCGACCGCGTCGTCCACGTCGGGGGCGTCGTCGAGGTCGTCGAGGTCGTCGAGGTCGCCGTCGAGGTCGGTCGAGGCGCCCTCGTCCCCGCCGCCCGAGTCGAACGCCAGGTCGTCGGCGTCGAGCCCGTCGTCCTCGCCGGGGGCGGTGTCGGGCCCGCCGAGGCCCTCGTCGAGGTCGTCGGGGTCGCTGAGGCCGGAGGCGCCATCCTCGCCCAGCCCGAACGACAGCTCGGGCACGGTCTCGTCCGGCGCATCCTCGGCCGGCGGCGCCGTGTCGCCGGTGGGGGCCGGGCCACCCACGTTGTCGAAGTCGGCGGTGACCGGGCCGAACGCCCCGCCGTCCGGGGTCGCCGCGGCCTCCCAGGCGGCCTGGGCCTGGTCAGGGGGCAGGGTGTCGGCCACCAGGCCGAACGCCTCGGACAGGTCGGCGGCGTCGACGTCGTCGTAGCCGTACCGGCCCAGGTACGCGCCCGGGTCGGCGTTGTACGCGGCCTGCTCGGCCGGATCGAGCATCACGCCCCGCAGCACGTCGAGCAGTGACATGCCGTCCATCCTGTCCTCCTGGCTATGGCCCCGGCGGCGATCGGGGACGCCTCCACGCTACGGGCGGAGGCCCCGGGGGGCATCGGGGATCACCCCTACCTGCCCCCGAACCCGGTGTACGCAAGGCCGGCCACGCTGGGTAGGACGTGTTTGACAGTCACTGCTGAATGCCCATCAACTGTCGCCGATGCCCACGTCGCTCGTGATCGTCGAATCGCCGGCCAAGGCGCGCACCGTCGCGCGCTTCCTCGGCGACGACTTCGTCGTCGAGGCCTCGATCGGCTCCATCCGCGATCTCGAGCCGAAGGGCCTGGCCGTCGACATCGACGACGGCTTCCGTCCCACCTACGTCGTGCCGCCGTCCAAGACGGACGTGGTCAAGCGGCTGCGGACGGCGCTCAAGGCTGCCGACCAGCTATACCTCGCGACGGATGAGGACCGCGAGGGCGAGGCCATCGCCTGGCACCTCACCGAGGTGCTCAAGCCGTCCGTGCCCACCCGCCGGATGGTTTTCCACGAGATCACCCGCCAGGCGATCGAGCACGCCGTCGATCAGTCACGCGACATCCACACCGGCCTCGTCGACGCCCAGGAGGCCCGGCGGATCGTCGACCGCCTCTTCGGCTACCCGGTGTCCGAGGTGCTGTGGCGCAAGGTGGCGACCGGGCTGTCGGCCGGGCGGGTCCAGAGCCCGTCGGTCCGGCTGGTGGTCGAGCGCGAGCGCGAGCGGATGGCGTTCGTTCCCGCCGGCTACTGGGACCTGGTCGCGGCGTTCCCGTCGTCGCCGGCGTTCCAGGCCACCCTCGTCGGCCTCGACGGCGACCGGGTCGCCACCGGCAGGGACTTCGACAGCCAGGGCCGGGTCGCCCGCGACGACGTGGTCGTCGTCGACGAGGCCGGTGCCCGGGCCCTGGTCACCGCCCTCGATGGCGCCGCCTACACCGTCAGCTCGGTAGACGAGAAGCCCTACCGCAGCTCGCCCAAGGCCCCGTTCATCACCTCGACCCTCCAGCAGGAGGGCGGCCGCAAGCTCGGCATGAGCTCCGGGCAGGTCATGCGGACAGCCCAGGGCCTCTACGAGCGGGGCTACATCACCTACATGCGGACCGACTCGGTCACGCTGTCCGACGAGGCCCTCGCCGCCGCCCGCAGCCAGGTCCGCGAGCTGTACGGCGACAGGTTCCTGCCCCCGTCCGCCCGCCACTACCGCAGCTCGGTGAAGAACGCCCAGGAGGCGCACGAGGCCATCCGCCCGTCGGGCGACAGGTGGCGGACCTCCGATCAGCTCAGCGGCGAGCTGCGCGGCGCCGACCTGCGGCTCTACGACCTGATCTGGAAGCGCACCCTGGCCTCCCAGATGGCCGACGCGGTCGGCAAGACGGTGTCGGTCCGCATCGAGGCCCCGCTCGCCACCGCGCTCGCGGGCGACGACTCCGCGACCACCACCACCTGGGCCGCGTCGGGGCGGACGATCACGTTCCCCGGCTACCTCCGGGTGTACGTCGAGGGATCCGACGACCCGGAGGCCGACCTCGACGACCGCGAGCGGCTGCTGCCCGACCTAGCCACCGGCCAGGTCCTGCCCGAGCCGGCCGTCGATCCCGTCGGCCACACCACCCAGCCCCCCACCCGCTACACCGAGGCCTCGCTGGTCAAGCGGCTGGAGGAGCTCGGCATCGGGCGCCCCTCCACGTGGGCCTCGATCATGCAGACCATCCAGGACCGGGGCTACGTCTGGAAGCGGGGTCAGGCGCTGGTGCCGTCGTGGTCGGCGTTCGCGGTCGTCCAGCTGCTGGAGGGTCACTTCACCGAGGAGGTCGACTACGCGTTCACGGCCCGGATGGAGAACCAGCTGGACGAGATCGCGACCGGGTCCCGCGACCGGGTGCCGTTCCTCCGCGCCTTCTGGTTCGGCAACGGCACCGACGGCCTCACCACGCTGATCCAGCACGCCATGGCCAACGCTGACCCGGCGGTCGTCAACGCCATCCCCCTCGGCAAGGATCCCGAGGGTGAGCTGGTGGTGGTCCGCAACGGCCGGTACGGGCCCTACGTGCGGCGGGGCGACGACACCGCGTCGGTGCCGCCCGACCTCGCCCCCGACGAGCTGACCGTCGAGCGGGCGCTGGAGCTCCTGGCCGCCCCCAAGGGCGACGAGCCCATCGGCACCGACCCGGAGTCGGGCCTGCCCGTGTACGTGAAGTCGGGCCGCTTCGGGCCGTACGTCCAGCTGGGCGATGGCGAGACGCTGCCCGACGGGGTCAAGCCGAAGATGGCGTCCCTGTTCAAGGCCATGTCGCCCGAGAGCGTCACCCTCGAGGACGCGCTGAAGCTGCTCTCCCTTCCGCGGACCGTCGGCGTCGACCCCGAGACCGGCGAGGAGATCGTCGCACTCAACGGCCGCTACGGGCCCTACGTCAAGAAGGGCGACGAGACCCGCAGCCTCGCCAGCGAGGAGGAGCTGTTCACCGTCACCGTCGAGACCGCCCTGCGGCTGTTCGCGGAGCCCAAGCGCCGGGGGAGGGCCGCCGCCGCGCCGCCGCTCAAGGAGCTCGGCCCCGACTCGGTCACCGGCCGGCCGATGGTGGTCAAGGACGGCCGCTACGGGCCCTACGTCACCGACGGCGAGACCAACGCCTCCCTGCGCGAGCGGGACGGCGACACGGTCGAGACGCTCACCCCCGAGCGCGCCGCTGAGCTGCTCCAGGCCCGCCGCGAGGCCGGCCCGCCGACTCGGGGCCGCAAGAAGGCCGCCACGAAGAAGAAGGCCGCCACCAAGAAGGCGGCGGCCAAGAAGACCACGGCCAAGAAGACCACGGCCAAGAAGACCACGGCCAAGAAGGCGGCGGCCAAGAAGACCACGGCCAAGAAGGCGGCGGCGAAGAAGGTGCCCGCGGCGAAGAAGGCCACCAGGAAGTCCGCGTCCTGAGCGGCGGGGTGGCGCGGTTCATCGTCTTCGAGGGCGGCGAGGCCAGCGGCAAGTCGACCCAGTCGGCCCGCCTGGCCAAGCGCCTGGGCGCCCTCCACACCCGCGAGCCCGGCGGCACCGCGATCGGCGCCGCGCTGCGGGACCTGCTCCTCGACGTCCGGACGACCGGGCTCGACCCCCGGGCCGAGGCCCTGCTGATGGCCGCCGACCGGGCCCAGCACGTGGCCGAGGTCGTCCGCCCGGCGCTGGCCGCGGGGCGCCACGTCGTGTCCGACCGCTACGTCGGCTCGACCCTCGCCTACCAGGGCTACGGCCGGGGCCTGCCGGCGATCGGCCTGCGCCGGATCTCCGCCTGGGCCACCGGCGACCTCTGGCCCGACCTGGTCGTGCTGCTCGACGTGCCGCCCGAGGTCGCCGCTGAACGGCGGCCGCGGGCACCCGACCGCATGGAGGCGGCCGGCGACGACTTCCACGACCGCGTCGCCCGGGGCTACCGGGCCCTGGCCGCCGCCTACGACCACTGGGTGGTCGTGGACGGCGCCGGCCCGACCGACGAGGTCGCCGACCGGGTGTGGGCGACGGTCGTCCGGCGGCTGCCGGACCTGGCGCCAGACTGGGCGCCGTGAGCACCACCGCCCCGCCCCCGGGCGCCTCCGGTCCTGCCGGCGCGTCCGGTGCCCCCGGTCCCGTCGGTGCCCCCGGTCCCGTCGGCACCCCCGGTCCCGTCGGCGCCCCCGGCGCCGGCCTGGACCCGTGGGTCGAGGTGGTGGGCCAGCCCGGCGCCGTCCGCCAGCTCACCGCCGCGGCCGAGGCGCCGGTCCACGCCTACCTGCTGGTCGGCCCGCCGGGGTCGGGCACCCGGGAGCTGGCCCGGGCGTTCGCGGGCATCCTCCTGTCGGCGTCGTCCGCCTCGCCGGAGGACCGCGAGCGGCACCTGCGGCTGGCCCGGGCCGAGCAGCACCCCGACCTGCGGGTCGTCGACCCGGAGGGCAACACGTTCCGCAAGGGCGACGCCGAGCGGGTGGTGCGCAGCGCCACGCTGGCGCCGGTGGAGGGGGGCCGCAAGGTGGTGGTCGCCTCCGGGTGCGAGGACATGGAGGACGAGGCCGCGGGGTTGCTGTTGAAGACCGTGGAGGAGCCGCCGGCGTCGACGGTGTTCGTCCTGCTGGCCACCGAGGTGGTGCCGGAGCTGGTCACGATCGCCAGCCGCTGCGTCCGCATCGACGTGCCGGCCCTGCCCGCCCCGGTTGTGGCCGACCGCCTCGAGGCCGAGGGCGTCCCGCCCGAGCGCGCCGCCGAGGCCGCCGCGGCGTCCGGCGGCGACCTCGACCGGGCGCGCACCCTGGCCACCGACGACCGCCTGGCCCTCCGCCACCAGGCCTGGCGGGACGTCCCCCGGCGCCTCGACGGCACCGGCCACCGGGCCGCGACGCTGGTGGCCGAGCTGCAGTGGATGATCGGCGAGGCGCTCGGCCCGCTCCAGGAGCGCCAGAACGCCGAGGCGGCAGCCGTCGACGAGCAGATCGAGCGGTTCGGCCTGCGGGGCTCGGGGCGCAGGGACCTGGAGGCCCGGCACAAGCGGGAGGTCCGCCGGTTCCGCACCGCCGAGCTACGGTTCGGCCTCGCCACGCTGGCGGCGGCCTACCGCGACGCGCTGGTCGAGCACGGGGCCCGCCCCGACCTCGTCGCCGCCGCCGACCGGATCGACGCCGCCGCGGTGTCGCTCCAGCGCTACCCCAACGAGACCCTCCTGCTCCAGGCCCTGGTGGCCCGCCTCCCGGTGGTCCCGGTCGGGCCCCACGGGTCGTCGTCGCCGTCG
>JBKPHT010000419.1:0-7259 GCA_046730015.1 Actinomycetota bacterium | reverse complement strand
GCCCCCGCCCCCGCCGCCGGCGCCCGCGCCGCCGCCCCCGGCGGACCGCCCGCCCGCGCCGGTCGACGCCCGTCGGCTGCCGAGCCCGTTCGTGGCCGTGGTCGGGTACACCCTGCGGGCCTGCCTGCCGGCCCGCCGGTGGTGGGGCGTGCTGCTCCCGTGCCTGGGGGCGGTGCTGTTCGGGTGGCTCGCCACGGTCGCCGACACCTCGACCGAGCGGGCCTTCGAGTTCGTGGCCGAGCAGGGCCTGTTCGGCCTGGTGCTGCCGCTGACCTGCCTGGTCATCGGCGACGCGGTGCTCGGCGCCGACCTGCGGGCCGGGACCTTCGCGTTCACCTGGCTGTCCCCGGTCCCGTTCGGCACCATCGCGGTCGGCCGGTGGCTGGGCGGCTGGCTGGTCGCGCTCGTGACGTTGGTCCCGGCCCTCGTGCTGGCGACGATCGTGGCCGGGGTGCCCGACGGCGCAGGGGCGATGACGGTGGCCGCCGCCGCCGGCTCGGCCGCCTACCTGGGCCTGTTCGTGATGATCGGCGTGATGGCCCGGCGATCGGCGGTGTGGTCGCTGGCGGTGGTGTTCCTGGGCGAGCGGCTGCTCGGCGGCGTGCTGTCGGGCATCGCCCAGATCTCGCCGATGTGGGAGGCCCAGCAGGTCTATGCCGGCCTGGCCGACGACGAGGGTGGCTGGCGGCTGCTGCGCGACGGCACGCCGAACGGCTGGGGCGCCGTGGTCCGGCTCGCGACGATCACGGTCGTGACCCTGGCCGTGGCCACGTGGCGGCTGCAGAACCTCAAGCCCACCGGCGGCGACGAGTAGCCGCCCGCCGGCTCACACGAGCCGGACGTCGTGGTCGTCGGCCTTCCCGGCCAGGAAGCGGGCGAGCCGCAGGCCCTCCTCCTCGACCTCGGCGCGGTCACCGGCGGCGAGCGGGACGTACGGCTCGACCGTGAGCGTGGCCGTGTCGGCGGCCTCGGCCAGCGACCAGATGCCGGCCACCCGGCCGTCGACCAGGAACGTGCCGGGCACGACCGCGTAGACCGTCATCACCCGCTGGCGAACGCCGTCGTCGACGATCCGCGACCGGTCGGCGTGCGACAGCGTGACGTTGTCGTAGTCGGGCAGGAAGCGGACCGGGGCCGGGGTGTCACCGTCGGGCCTGGGGGCGTCGGGGAGGTCGAGCAGCTCGCGGCCGTCCTCGTTGCGGAACCGGACCACCCGGTCGCCGAGGCGGTCGGTGACCTCCCTCAGCCGGGTGAGCCCCGACCACGCCTGGACGTCCATCGTCGACGCGGGCCCGAACGCGACCAGGTAGCGGAGGACCAGGTCCTCCAGCGTGCCGCCGGTCAGCGGGGTGCCGAGCCACGACTCCGCGGTGGTGAGGCGGACGGCGCCGGCCCGCCCCCACACGGCCCGGGGAGTCACCTGGACGAGAGGGACGCCGGCCCGGACGACCTGGGCCAGCGCTGCGGGGTCGCGGTCGGGCCAGATCGCGGCCAGGCCGTCTCTCAGCTCCTTGGTCGTCAGCGGCGCCTCCTCGACGAGCGCGCGGCCGGCGGCCACGACCTGGTCGAGGTCGAGGCCGTCGAGCGCGGGCATCCACGGGCTGTGCCGAAGGGCCCGCAACAGGAACTCGTCGTGCATCGGCCGCAGGAACCGGCAGTCCTCGGCGGTCACCAGGTGGATCGTGCTCCGCATGATGGCCAGGCGGACGGCCCGCCGGTCGGTGAGCATGCCGCCGAGCTCGTGGGGGTCGAAGCCCTCCAGCCGCGACCACAGGGCGACGTAGGGCGACTTGGGCGCTTGGGCCTGCAGGCCGACGAGGTGGTGCACCGCCGCCGGCACCGGCCGGGTGGACCGGGCGAGCAGCATCTGCCGGTCGAGCAGCGCCCGGTTGAGGGCTCGCTGGTCGAGGACGGGACCGGCGGCGGTGCGGGGGGCCATGGGTGTCTCCGGGTCTCGGGGCGGTCGGGTCAGCGCAGGCTACGGAAGAACAGCCGCACGTCGTCGACCAGCAGGTCGGGGGTCTCGAGGGCGGCGAAGTGGCCGCCGGTGTCGTGCTCGGTCCAGTGGGTGATCGTGTTGCCCTGCTCGCCGAAGCGACGGATGGCCACGTCCTCGCCGAACACGACGACGCCGGTGGGCACGCCGGACGGGGTCGGGAACGACCACTCGCCCGTGTGCATCCCCTCGTAGTAGAGGTTCGCCGACGATCCGGCCGTACCGGTGAGCCAGTACAGCATGACGTTGGTGAGGATCCGGTCGCGGTCGACGGCGTCCTCGGGCAGGTCGGCGTCCGCGCTGGTCCAGCTCTTGAACTTCTCCACGATCCAGGCGAGCTGGCCGGCGGGCGAGTCGGTGAGCGCGTGGGCCACCGTCGCCGGCCGGGTCGACTGGAGGGCGTTGTACCCCCACTCCTCGGTGGTGAAGTGCTCGATGCGGCGCATCCGCTCCTGCTCGGCCGGCGTGAGGCCCTCCAGGGCCTCCGGCTCGATCGGGCCGAGCGGGATGAACCCGACCGACGCCGCGTTCACGTGCACGCCCACGACCTTGTCGGGCGCGGCCCGGCCCAGGTCGGGCCCGATGATGGCGCCCATGTCGCCGCCCTCGGCGCCGTAGCGGTCGTAGCCGAGGCGGGCCATCAGCTCGGCCCACGCGGCGGCCACCCGGACGGTGGTCCAGCCGGGGTCGCTGACCGGGCCGGAGAAGGCGAACCCCGGGATCGACGGGACGACGAGGTGGAACGCGTCGGCGGGGTCGCCGCCGTGGGAGCGGGGGTCGCTGAGCGGCCCGATGACGTCGAGGAACTCGACGACCGAGCCGGGCCAGCCGTGGGTGAGCACGAGGGGCAGGGCGTCGGGCTCGGGCGACCGGACGTGGAGGAAGTGGATGTTGGCCCCGTCGACCGTCGTGGTGAACTGGGGCAGCTCGTTGAGGGCGGCCTCGGCCTTGCGCCAGTCGTAGGTCGTCCGCCAGTACTCGGCGAGGTCGCGGAGGTAGGCCACCGGGACGCCCCGGTTCCACGGGGTGCCGGGCAGCTCGGTGCCCCAGCGGGTGCGGGCCAGGCGGTCGGCCAGGTCGTCGAGGTCGGCCTCGGGGACGTCGATGCGGAACGGGCGGATGTCATTGGTGTCGCTCATGGAGGTGACTCTCCCACCCGTCGAGGACAGAACTTGTCCTCGATGTCTGGCAATCTTGTCGGTGACATGTGGGACACGTCCGCCCGCCTCCTCCGCCTGCTGTCGCTGCTGCAGATCGGCCGCGAGTGGTCGGGCCGCGAGCTGGCGGCCCGGCTGGAGGTCGACGTCCGGCCGATCCGCCGCGACGTCGACCGGCTCCGCGGTCTCGGCTATCCGGTGGCCGCCACCCCGGGCACCGCGGGCGGCTACCGCCTGGAGGCCGGGGCCGACCTGCCGCCCCTCCTGCTCGACGACGACGAGGCGGTCGCCATCGCCGTCGGGCTGCGGACCGCGGCAGGCGGCTCGGTGGCCGGCATCGAGGAGTCGTCGGCCCGGGCGCTGGCCAAGCTGGAGCGGGTGCTGCCCGCCAGGCTCCGGGGGCGGGTCGGCGCGCTGTCGTCGGCCACGGTCGCCGCCCGCCGGATGGTCCCGAAGGTCGAGGCCGAGCTGCTCGCCGCCCTGGCCGCCGCCACCCGCGACCACCACCGGCTCCGGTTCGACTACCGGCGCCACGACGGGACCTCGTCCCGCCGCACGGTCGAGCCGCTGCGCCTCGTCCATGCCGGCGTCACCTGGTACCTCGTCGGCTGGGACGGCGACCGCCGCGACTGGCGGACCTTCCGGGTCGACCGCATCGCCTCGGCGCCGGTCGCCGTCGCCACCTTCGCACCCCGGCCGCCACCGGCAGACGACCTGGCCGCCTACGTCTCGGAGGGCGCGTCGGTCCGGGCCTACCGCGTCCAGGGCGTCTTCACCCTGCACGCCCCGGCGGAGGTGGTGGCCGAGCGCCTCTCCCCCACCGCCGGCGTGCTGGAGGCCCTCGACGACCGGACCTGCCGGCTCACGACCGGCGGCCAGACCCTCGGCGCGCTCGCGTTCCACGTCGTCAACGTGGGCGTCGAGTTCACCGTGCACGAGCCCCCGGAGCTGGTCGAGCACCTCCGGGACATGGCCGGCCTGCTGCTCCGGGCCGCCGATGTCCGGGCCGATGTACGGGGGGAGGGCGATGCCCCACTAGCCTGAGGGCCGCTGACGACCTCCGTGGGAGAGATCCGCGGTCGGCGCCCCCGGGTGCCGGCCCGGGCGCCGAAGGGGCAACCACCCCGGAACCTCTCAGGCACCAAGGACCACTGGGGCGAGGCAGCTCTGGAGTCGCGAGGGCGCCGACAGAGGGGGTCTTCCCGGCACGACCCTCGACCACCGGAGCAGCCGTGAGCGAGCGCAGCGAGCCCAACACCAGCACAGTGACCACCGACGCCGCCGAGTCGTTCGCCGACCGCCACATCGGGCCGTCCGCCGCCGACGTCGGGACCATGCTCGCCGCCCTCGGCCTCGCCTCGGTCGACGAGCTGCTCGACCAGGCCGTCCCCCCGTCGATCCGGGACGACAAGCCGCTCGACCTCGATGACGCCGTGTCCGAGCCGCGGGCGATCGTCCGGCTGCGGGCCCTGGCCGACCGCAACCGGGTCGTCACCTCGCTCATCGGCACCGGCTACCACGGCACCCACACGCCCGGCGTCATCCGCCGCAACGTGCTGGAGAACCCCGCCTGGTACACCGCCTACACCCCGTACCAGCCCGAGATCAGCCAGGGCCGGCTGGAGGCGTTGCTCAACTTCCAGACGATGGTCTGCGACCTCACCGGCATGGAGATCACCAACGCCTCCATGCTCGACGAGGCCACCGCGGCGGCCGAGGCCATGACCTTGACCCGGCGCTCGACCCGCCACGACGGCACGGTGTTCTTCGTCGACGCCGAGTGCCACCCCCAGACGATCGCGGTCGTCACCGGCCGGGCCGAGCCGATCGGCATCGACGTCGTCGTCGGTGACCCCGCCACCGACCTGGCGTCGGCGGACGCGTTCGGGGTGCTGCTGCAGCACCCGGGCACCTCCGGCGTGGTGCGCGACCTCCGGCCGGTGATCGGCGCCGTCCACGAGGCCGGCGGCCTGGCCGTCGTCGCCACCGACCTGCTGGCCTGCACCCTGCTCGTGCCGCCCGGCGAGCTGGGCGCCGACGCCGCCGTCGGGTCGTCGCAGCGGTTCGGCGTGCCGATGGGCTTCGGCGGACCCCACGCCGGGTTCCTCGCCACCCGCGACCGGTTCCGGCGGTCGCTCCCCGGCCGGCTGGTCGGCGTATCGGTCGATGCCGGCGGTCGTCCCGCCCACCGCCTCGCCCTCCAGACCCGGGAGCAGCACATCCGCCGGGAGAAGGCCACGTCCAACATCTGCACCGCCCAGGTGCTGCTGGCGGTCATGGCCTCGATGTACGCCGTCTACCACGGGCCCGAGGGCCTCGCCGCGATCGCCCGCGACGTCCAGCGCCAAGCCGGAGCGGCCGCGGCAATGCTCCGGGGCGCGGGCTACACGCTGGTCAACGACACCTGGTTCGACACGGTCACGGTGAAGGCGCCGGGCCAGGCGGCCGAGATCGTGGACCGGGCGGTGCGGCTGGGCGTCAACCTCCGCCGGGTCGACGGGGACACGCTGGGCCTGTCGTTCGACGAGACCACCGGCGACGTCCTGCCGCTGGTGGCCGCCGCGTTCGGGGCCGCGCCCACCGAGGCTCCGGTGGCGGCGCCCGGGATCCCCGAGGCCGAGCGCCGAACCAGCCATTACCTCGCCCACCCGGTCTTCCACGACCACCGGTCGGAGACCGAGATGCTCCGCTACCTGCGGGCGCTGGCCGACAAGGACGTCGCGCTCGACCGGGCCATGATCCCGCTCGGCTCGTGCACGATGAAGCTCAACGCCACCACCGAGATGGAGCCGGTGACCTGGCCGGAATTCGCGAACATCCACCCGTTCGCCCCGCTCGACCAGGCCGAGGGCTACCGCGAGCTCATCGCGGACCTGGAGGGGACGCTGGCCCGGATCACCGGCTTCGACGCCGTGTCGCTGCAGCCCAACGCCGGCTCGCAGGGCGAGCTGGCCGGGCTGCTGGCCATCCGGGCTTACCACCGGAGCCGCGGCGACGACCAGCGCGACGTGTGCCTGATCCCCGCCTCGGCGCACGGCACCAACGCCGCCTCCGCGGTCATGGCCGGCATGCGAGTCGTGGTCGTGGCCTGCGACGACCGGGGCAACGTCGACCTCGCCGACTTCCGGGCCAAGGCCGACGAGCACGGCGACCGCCTGGCCGCCCTCATGGTCACCTACCCGTCGACCCACGGCGTGTTCGAGGCCGGGATCGTCGAGATCTGCGACGTCGTCCACGAGCACGGCGGCCAGGTCTACGTCGACGGCGCCAACCTCAACGCGCTGGTCGGCGTGGCCCGGCCGGGCTGGTTCGGCGGCGACGTCAGCCACCTGAACCTGCACAAGACGTTCTGCATCCCCCACGGCGGCGGGGGGCCCGGTGTGGGACCGGTCGCCGCCCGGGCCCACCTCGCCCCGTTCCTCCCGAACCACCCGGCCGTGCCGGACGCCGGCCCGGTGACCGGCCCCGGGCCCGTGTCGGCCGCCCCGTGGGGCTCGGCCGGCATCCTGCCGATCAGCTACACGTATACGAAGCTCATGGGCCCCGACGGCCTGCGCCGGGCCACCGCGGTGGCCATCCTCAGCGCCAACTACGTCGCCGCCCGGCTCGCACCGCATTACCCGGTCCTGTACACCGGCGAGCACGGGCGGGTGGCGCACGAGTGCGTCATCGACATCCGGGGCATCACCAAGGCGACCGGCGTCACCGTCGACGACGTGGCCAAGCGCCTGATCGACTACGGCTTCCACGCCCCCACCATGAGCTTCCCGGTGGCGGGCACGCTGATGATCGAGCCGACCGAGTCGGAGTCGCTGGCCGAGATCGACCGCTTCTGCGACGCCATGGTGGCGATCAAGGGCGAGATCGACCGGGTGGCGTCGGGCGAGTGGGCCCACGACGACAGCCCGCTCCACCACGCCCCCCACACGGCCGAGGACCTGCTGGTCGAGGACTGGTCCCGCCCCTACAGCCGGGAGGAGGCCGCGTACCCCGTCCCGGGCCTCCGCCGGGCCAAGTACTGGCCCCCGGTCGGCCGCATCGACGGCGGCTACGGCGACCGCAACCTGGTCTGCTCCTGCCCCCCGCCGGAGGCCTTCGAGTCCTGA
>JBKPHT010000418.1:0-18444 GCA_046730015.1 Actinomycetota bacterium | reverse complement strand
GGCCGTCACGAAGGGCTTCGCCATCGGTTCGGCGGTCATCGCTGCCGTGGCGCTGTTCGCCAGCTTCATCGAAACAGCCGGTTCCGAACTCGGCCTCGAGGCCGAGAACCTCAAGGACGGCGTGCTCAAGCTGCCCGAGCTCGCCATCAACGTCGCCGAGCCGAAGATCTTCATCGGTCTGCTGATCGGCGGCGCGGTGCCATTCCTGTTCTCGGCGCTCGCCATCCGCGCCGTCGGCCGCACCGCCGGTGTCGTGGTCCAGGAGGTCCGCAGCCAGTTCGCCGACGGCGGCATCATGGCCGGCACGAAGAAGCCGGACTACGGCCCGGTCATCGACATCTGCACCGCCGCCTCGCTGCGCGAGCTGGCGACACCGGCGCTGCTCGCCGTACTGACGCCGGTGATCATCGGGTTCGGCATCGGGTACACCGCGCTGGGCGGGTTCCTGGCCGCAGTCATCCTGGTCGGCCAGCTCATGGCCAACTACCTGTCGAACGCGGGCGGGGCCTGGGACAACGCCAAGAAGTACATCGAGGACGGCCACCACGGCGGCAAGGGCTCCGAGCCCCACGTCGCCGCCGTCATCGGCGACACGGTCGGCGACCCCTTCAAGGACACCGCGGGCCCTGCCCTCAACCCGCTGATCAAGGTCATGAACCTGGTGTCGCTGCTGATCCTGCCGGCGATCATCAGCCTGTCGAACGTCGACGAGGACAACATCCTCTCCAGCACGCCCAAGGCCGGCGGCTACGCCGTCGCCACGGTGGCCCTGGTGGTGCTGCTCGCGGCCATCGCCTTCTCCAAGCGGGCGAGCGCCGGCATCGCGGGCGGCGACGGCCCCCGCACGACCAGGGACGGGCAGGGCCCGACCGAGGTCGCCGAGGCGGCCCCGGCGCCGGTCAGCTGACCATCGGCCGACCCGTCGGCACGGGCTCCACGAGGGGCCGGTCCCGCGGGACCGGCCCCTCGCCGCGCCAGACGTGCCACCATCTGGGGACGCGGGACGACCACGGGGAGGCCGGCATGACGGGATCAGGGAGCGGGACGGTGGCGCGGATCGACCGGAGGCGGTTCCTCGCCGGATCGGCGGCGGCGGTGGGCGGGGCGGCGGTGGCCGGGCCGTTCGCCGGGTTCCTCGCCGGGCCCGCGGCGGCGGCCGACCCGCCGGTGCTCGGCCCGGTGCCCGACGAGCGGGACGGCACGGTCCGGCTGTGGCTGCCGCCGGGGTTCCACTACCGGTCGTTCCACGACACCGAGCAGACGGTCGTGCTCGACGACGGCACGACGCTGCCCGGCCGGCACGACGGCATGGCCGCGTTCGCCGGCCCCGACGGCAACTTCGTGCTGGTGCGCAACCACGAGATCAACAACCCCGGCACCCCGTTCGGGGACGCGTCCAGGGCCTACGACGCCATGGCCGGCGGCGGCACCACCACGACGGTGGTGTCCCCGTTCGGCGAGGTGGTCAGCGCCTTCACCAGCCTCAACGGCACCCAGATGAACTGCTCGGGCGGCCCCATGCCCTGGGACAGCTGGCTCACCTGCGAGGAAACCGTCAACGGCCCCGACGTGGGCGCCGACTTCACCGGCGTCTCCAACGTGCCGCTGACCAAGCCCCACGGCTTCGTGTTCGAGGTGCCGGCGGGCGGCCAGTCGGACCGCGTGCCGATCACCGGCGCCGGCCGATTCGCCCACGAGGCCGTCGCCTTCGACTCCCGGGGCGGGGTGCTGTACCTGACCGAGGACAACTTCGGATTCCCGTCCGGCTTCTACCGCTACCTGCCGGACGAGGACGCCCGGAACGCCCGGCGCATCTCCCCCACGGGGCGGCTGCAGATGCTCGCGGTCAAGGGCGTGCCCAGCGCCGACCTGGCCGCCACCCAGCCGGAGCGAGCCACCTACAAGGTGACCTGGGTCGACATCGACGACCCGGCGCCCACCTTCCCCTTCACCCCGGGCCTGCCCGCCCCCACCACCAACGACACCGCCCTCAACCACGTCGGCGCCCAGGGCCGGGCCCAGGGGGCGGCGTGGTTCTCGCGGCTCGAGGGCGCGGCCTACGACAAGGGCATCGTGTACTTCACCTCCACCCAGGGCGGCGGCCCGGCCGAGCCCGGCCCGAGCGACACGGTCGGCGGCTGGGGCAACGGGTCAGGCCAGATCTGGGGCTACCACACCCGGTCCGAGCGGTTGCGGCTGCTGTACCAGTCGCCCGGGCCCGACGTGCTCGACCTCCCCGACAACGTGTGCGTCAGCCCGCACGGGACGCTGGTCATCTGCGAGGACAACATCAACGACAACTTCGTCCGGGGCCTGTCCGACAACGGCGAGCTGTTCCCGATCGCGCTCAACCGGCTGGTGTCGTCCAGCGGCGCCCCCCGGTTCAACGACGAGTTCGCGGGCGCCACGTTCAGCCCCGACGGCCACACCCTGTTCGTCAACATCCAGGCGAGCCGGGGCATGTCCTTCGCGATCTGGGGGCCCTGGCGCGACATCAAGGTGTGAGCGTCGGGGCTGCCGCCCGCCATCCACATCGGCGGCACCGAGCGTTACAGGTCCGTGACGGTGTGAACCGAACCGGCCGCTGAGGGATCACCTCGGCATGACAACGACGCGAGTGCACACCGAGGCCCCGGGGCGGACCTGGGCGGCGGTCGCCTCCCTGGGCGCTGGGGCGGTGCACGCCACCGCGGCCGGCGCCCACGGCGAGCACCGGGCGGCGGCGATCGTCTTCGGACTGGTGGCTCTGGCGCAGGTCGGCTGGGGCGCGGCGGCCCTGGCCGGCCGGGCGCCGCGCTGGCTGGCCTGGGCCGGGCTGGCGGTCAACGGCGGGGCCATCGCCGGGTGGCTGCTGGCCAAGACCGTCGGCATCACGTTCGTCGCCGGGCTGGACGCGCCCGAGGCGCCCGAGTTCGCCGACACCACCGCCGCCTTCCTGGCCCTGGTGGCCGTGGGCGGCACGGTGGCCTGGCTGACCGGCGCCGACGAGGCGGCCCCGCGCTGGGTGCGCCCGGCCCACGCGCCGCTGACGGGCGCCGCGGCGCTGCTGGTGCTGACGGCGATGGTGGCGACCGGCGGGCACAGCCACGCCGGCGGGCACGACGGCGGCGACGCCCACGGCGAGGAGCACGCCCACGGCGAGGACGAGTCGGCGGTGGCCCACGAGCACGCCGACGGCGCCCACGACGACCACGACGCCGCCGCCGGCGACCAGGACGACGACCACGACGACCACGACGGCGCCGGTGGCGCATCCGGCGGGCACGACCACCGGGCCGGCTCCGGCGGTCGGCACGGCCACGACAGCAGCTCCGGCCGCGACCACGACCACAGCGACGACCCCGGTCCCGGGGAGCCCGGCGGCCACGGCGACCACGGCCCCCACGCCCCCGGGCACGACCCGGACCCCCACATGCCCGGCGACCCCGGGCACCACGAGCCGCCACCCGGCGGGCGGCCCTACGACGCCACCCTCCCCGTCGACCTCGGCGGCTTCCCGGGAGTCACGGCGGAGCAGCAGGCCAGCGCCGAGGCACTGGTGACCGCCACGCTCACCGAGCTGCCCCGGTTCGCCGACCCGGCCGACGCGGTCGACGCCGGCTACCGGACCATCGGCGACGGGTTCACCGGCTACGAGCACTACGTCAACTGGCCGCTGCTGTCCGACGGCCGCATCCTCGACGCCCGGTACCCGGAGTCGCTCGTCTACCGGGTGAACCCCGGCGGCTCACGGACGCTCACCGCGGCCATGTACATGCTCGAGCCGGGGTCGACGCTCGCCACCGTGCCCGACGTGGGCGGCCCGATGGTCCAGTGGCACATCCACAACGACCTCTGCTTCGAGGGTGCCGAGAACGCCTGGACCGTTCGACCGGGCCTCTACCCGCCGGGCCAGCCGTGCCCGGGCGGCTCGTTCCGGACGCTGGAGGTGCCGATGGTCCACGTGTGGATCGTCCCCCACCCGTGCGGCCCGTTCGCGGCGCTGGAGGGCGCCTCGGGCGGCCAGGTCGGCCCGGGCGAGGAGGTCCTGTGCGACCACGTCCACGGCTCGGCCCACTAGCGCCTACGCGGCCGGCAGCAGCTCGACCCGGCGGAGGGTCTGGGCGTTGAGCGCGACGATGATCGTCGACAGGCTCATCAGCACCGCCGCCACGGCCGGCGACAGCGTGATCCCCGCCCAGGCCAGGATCCCGGCGGCCAGCGGAATGGCCACCAGGTTGTAGCCGGCCGCCCAGGCCAGGTTCTCGAGCATCTTGCGGTAGCTGGCCTCGGACAGCCGGATGACGCCGACGACGGCCCGGGGGTCGCTGGATGCGAGCACCACGCCGGCCGACTCGATCGCCACGTCGGTGCCGGCGCCGATGGCGATGCCGACGTCGGCCCGGGCCAGGGCGGGGGCGTCGTTCACGCCGTCGCCGACCATGGCCACGGTCAGGCCCCGGCCCTGGAGCTCGGTGACGACCTTGTCCTTGTCCTCGGGCAGCACCTCGGCGAACACCTCGTCGATGCCGAGGTCGGCGGCGACCGCCTCGGCCACCTCGCTGGCGTCGCCGGTGACCATGACGACCCGGATGCCCCGCTTCTTCAGCTCGGCGACGGCCTCGCGGGCCTCGGGGCGGACCTCGTCCTCGAGGGCGAAGGCGCCGATCACCTCGCGGTCCCGCACCAGGTGGAGCACGGCGGCCCCGCGCTGGCGCCAGGCGGCCACCGCGGGCTCCAGCTCGGGCGGCACGGTGATTCCCCGCTCGCGGAGCAGAGCGGGTCCGCCAACCGCGTGGGCGACGCCGTCGACGGTCGCCGCGACGCCCCGCCCTGTCAGCGACCGGAAGTCGGACGCCGGCGGGATGTCGGCGCGCTCGCGGGCGGCCGCGACGATGGCCCGGGCCAGGGGGTGCTCGCTGTCCGACTCGACGGCGGCGGCGATGCGGAGCCCCTCGACCTCGGTGTGGCCGGGAGCGGCGGCGACGCCGGTGACGACATGGGCGCCCCGGGTCAGCGTGCCGGTCTTGTCGAACAGCACGGCGTCGACGGACCGCATGCGCTCCAGCGCCAGCCGGTCCTTGACCAGGATGCCGGCCCGGGCCGACACGGCCGTCGACAGCGCGATGACCAGCGGTATGGCCAGGCCGAGCGCGTGGGGGCAGGCGATGACCAGCACGCTCACGGTCCTCACCACGGCGTCGTCCAGCTCCCCGAGGCCCCACCAGGCCAGGAACGTCACCACCCCGGCGGCGACGGCGATGTAGAACAGCAGGGCCGCGAACCGGTCGGCCAGCGCCTGGGCCCGACTGCCGCTCGCCTGGGCCTCGGCGACCAGGCGCTGGATGCCCGCCAGAGCGGTGTCGTCGCCGGTCGCCTCGACCTCGACCCGGAGGGCCGAGTCGGTGGAGACGGTGCCCGCGACCACCGGGTCGCCGGGGCCCTTGGCGACGGGACGGGACTCGCCGGTGATCATCGACTCGTCCAGCTCGGCCTCGCCCTCGACGATGCGGCCATCGGCCGGCACCCGGGCGCCGGAGCGGACGAGCACGCGGTCGCCGAGCGCCAGGTCGGCCAGGACGACGGAGGTGACCTGCCCGTCGGGGCCGAGGCGCTCGGCCTCGTCGGGCAGCAGCTCGGCCAGGGCGGCCAGCGCCCCCTGGGCCTGGCCGATCGCCTTCATCTCCTGCCAGTGGCCGAGCAGCATGATCGTCACGAGGGCGGCCAGCTCCCACCAGAACTCGAGGTCGAACCAGTCGAGGCTGGTGGCCAGCGACGCCGCGTAGGCGACGATGATCGCCAGGCTGATGAGCAGCATCATCCCGGGCCGGCGGGCGCGCAGCTCGGCGACGCCGCCGGTCAGGAACGGCCAGCCGCCCCACCAGAACACGATCGACCCGAGCACGGGGGCGATGACCTCGATGCCGGGGACGTCGAGCGAGTAGCCGAACCAGTCCTGCACCATCTCGCTGGTGACGACCAGGGGGATGGTCAGGGCGAGGCTGAGCCAGAACCGCCGGCGGAACAGGTCCGGGTCGTGGCCGGCATGGCCGTCGTGTACGCCGTGTCCCTGGTGGTCGCCGTGGTCGCCGTGGGCGCCATGGCCGTGCTGGTGGTCGGTCTCGATCGTGGTCACGTTGATACCCTATAGGGGTATAGGGATCCGAGCAACATCTTGGTGAGACCCTTGACTTAGAGCGCGCTCCAACCCCTACCTTTCCCCGGTGTGAGCACGACATCCGTCCTCGAGGACCCGCCGGTCGCCCTCACGATCGCCGAGGTGGCCGAGCGGACGGGCGTCACCGCCCACACGCTGCGCTACTACGAGCGGATCGGCCTGCTCGCGGTCCCCCGCGACGCCGCAGGCCGGCGCGTCTACACCGACACCGAGCTCGCCCGGGTGGTCTTCATCACCCGGCTCCGCCTGACCGAGATGCCAATCCGCGACATCGCCGCCTACTTCGCCCTGGTGGGTCAAGGCCCGGGCAACGAGGACCAGCGTCTCGCCCTGCTCGAGGCCCACCGCGACCGGGTCAAGGAGCGGATCGTCGAGCTGGAGGCCGCGCTCGGTGCCGTCGAGTACAAGATCGCCACCTACGGCGGCACCTGTTCCCCCTGACCGGAAGGACATGCCATGACCCTCCCCACACGCGCCCTGGGGCGCACCGGTCCCACCGTCTCCGCCCAGGGGCTCGGCTGCATGGGCATGAGCTTCGCCTACGGCACCCCTGACCGGGCCGAGGCCGAGGCCACCATCGCCCGGGCCCTCGACCTCGGCGTCACGTTCTTCGACACCGCCGACATGTACGGCTTCGGCGAGAACGAGGAGCTGGTCGGCAAGGCCCTCGCCGGCCGCCGCGACGAGGTCGTGCTCGCCACCAAGTTCGGCATCCACCTCGACCCCGACTCCCCCGGCGGCCGCGGCGTCCGGGGCGACGCCGCCTACGTCCGGCAGGCCTGCGACGCCTCGCTCGGCCGCCTCGGGCTCGACCACATCGACCTGTACTACCAGCACCGGCCCGACGTCACCGTCCCCATCGAGGAGACCGTCGGCGCCATGGCCGAGCTGGTCCAGGCGGGCAAGGTCCGCCACCTCGGCCTGTCCGAGGCGTCGGCCGACACGATCCGCCGGGCCGCCGCCGTCCATCCCATCGCCGCCCTCCAGAGCGAGTGGTCGATCTTCTCCCGCGACATCGAGGCGGAGATCGTTCCCACGTGCCGCGAGCTGGGCATCGGCCTGGTGCCCTACAGCCCGCTCGGGCGGGGGCTGCTGACGGGGGCCGTGTCGAGCCTCGACGAGCTGCAGGGCGACGACTTCCGCCGCACCGTGCCCCGGTTCCAGGGCGACAACCTCGACCGCAACCTCGAGCAGGTAGCCGTCGTCCGGTCGGTCGCCGAGGAGCGGGGCGCCGCCCCCGGCCAGGTGGCGCTGGCCTGGCTCGCCGCCCAGGGCGACGACGTCGTGCCCATCCCCGGCACCAAGCGCCGCCGCTGGCTGGACGAGAACGTCGCCGCCCTCTCGGTCGAGCTCACCCCCGACGACCTGACCCGGCTCGACGCCGTCACCCCGGTCGGCGACCGGTCGGCCATGGCCGCCTGGATCAACCTCGACACCCCGCCGGCGACATGACCGGTCGCTGGCCCCGGGCCTGGCAAGTCCGCCACGACGTCAGGTTCTACGACGCTCTCTACGTGGCCCTGGCCGAGGCGACCGGCCTGCCGCTCGTCACCGCCGACGCCCGGATCGCCCGGGCCGAGGGGCCGCGCTGTCGGGTCGAGGTCGTCTGACCCCCGGCGTTCCCCCGGGGGCAAGCTGCCGGCCACCGCGGTCCGTTACGGTGCCGGGATGACCGTCGCGCCCCGCCCCGCCGGCTACCTCGCCCCCGACGCCGAGCGGGTCCGGCGGACCGCCGACGCCCTGCTCGACCCGGCCCTGGAGCCCATCGTCGACCTGGTCGTCACCACCGACGACGACGGCTACGACGTCCGGGCGGTCGACGGACGGGTCAGCTTCCGGCGGGAGACCGCCGGGGGCGGCACCGACGGGGGCGGGTGGCGGTTCGTGGAGACCGCCGTCGAGGGCCGGAACCCGCTGGGCGACACCGCCACCGACCGCTTCGCCCCGCTCGCCGACGAGCTGGCCCACCGCTGGCCCACCCGGACCGAGCAGTCGTACCCCTACGCCCACGAGCACATCGCCCAGCTGTTCGACCACCCTGCCGCGCCCGACATCGTCTGCCTGCACACGCCGGCCCACAACTGGGAGGACCAGGGCGGCGAGCGCGGCGAGCACGGCTCGCTCGGCATCGTCCAGGTGCGGGCGCCGTTCATCCTGGCCGGTGCCGGGGTCCGCCGGCAGGGCATGGTGCCCCGCGCGGGCCGGCTGGTCGACGTCGCCCCTACAGTCCTCGCCCTGCTCGGCGCCGAGCCCGTCGCCGGCGGCATCGGGCCCGGCGGCGCGCCCCGGTCCGACGCCCTCCTGGCCCGGCAGGACGGCCGGGTGCTGACCGAGCTGCTCGACCCGGCCGCCCCGCCGCCCGACCACGTCGTCGGCTTCCTCTGGGACGGCACCAACGCCAACGTGCTCTACGACATGATCGCCGCCGGCGAGGTCCCGAACGTGGCCCGCCTGCTCGAGGAGGGCACCGGCCTCGGCCACGGCGCCATGGCGAGCCTGCCGTCGGTCACCCTCGCCAACCGCACGACGATCCAGACCGGCGCCCATCCCGGCCACCACGGCATCCTCCACAACGCCTGGTACGACCGCGCCACCTCCCGTCAGGTCGTCACCAACTCGCCGGCGACGTGGCCGTGGTCGATGCAGACGCTGACTCCGGGGATCGAGACGCTCTACCAGGCCGTGCACCGGGCGTTCCCCGGGTCGCGCACGGTGTCGGTCAACGAGCCGTGCGACGTCGGGGCCGATTACTCGACGTTCGAGGTGCTGCGGACCGGCGGCGACCTGGCCCGGCCGCCGGAGGCCGACGAGCTGCCGTTCGCCAGCGAGCGGTTCGTGCGGCCGGAGAAGTCGTACGAGGTGTCGTCCCGCATCGACCACACCGGCATGGTCCAGGCACTGGACGTGTGGGAGGGCGGCGAGCCGCTGCCCCGGTACTGCTTCGTCAGCTTCACGCTGACCGACGCCGCCTTCCACCACAGCGGGCCGTACGCGGAGATCGCCCGGGCCAGCATCCACGACAGCGACGCCCGGCTGGGCCGGATCCTCACCGCCGTCGAGCGGTCGGGCGCCTGGGACCGGACGGCGTTCTTCCTCGTCGCCGACCACGGCATGGAGGACAGCAACCCCGACGTCACCGGCGACTGGGCCCCCGCCCTCGCCGACACCGGCATCCCCTACCGGGACGAGGCGTACGGGTTCATCTACGTGGACGTGTGATCGACCCGGTTCCGGTGAGGGAGGAAATGCCGGGGTCGCCGGCGCGGCTGTCGCAATACCCTCCCGGCATGGCCCCCTCCCCGTCCGCCCGCACCGCTGTCCGCCGGCTGCCCGAGCGGGGCGCCTACGACCGGGCCACCGCCGACGCGATCCTCGACGAGGGCCTGGTCGCCCACGTCGGCCTGGGCACCGAGCACGGGCCGGTCGTCATCCCCCTGCTCTACGCGCGGGACGGCGACCGGGTGCTGCTGCACGGCTCGCCGGCCGCCGGGCTGCTGCGGGGCGGGAAGAAGGGCGCCAGCCTGTGTCTGACGGTGACCCTGCTCGACGGCCTGGTGCTGGCCCGGTCGGCGTTCCACCACTCGGTGAACTACCGGTCGGTCGTGGTGTTCGGCACCGCGACACCGGTCGCCGACCTCGACGAGAAGCGGGCAGCGCTCGACGTGCTGGTTCAGCACGTCGTCCCCGGCCGCATCGGCGGCACGAGGCCGCCGAGCGACAAGGAGCTCCAGTCCACACTGGTGCTGGCTCTGCCGCTCGATGAGTTCTCGGTCAAGGTCCGGACCGGCGACCCCAAGGACGAGCCCGACGACATGGACCTGCCCTACTGGGCCGGCGTCGTGCCGCTCGCCACGGTGCCGGGCGCCCCGATCACCGCCACCGACCTGAGGGTCGACGCGCCGGTGCCGGCGTACGCCGCCGCCTACACCCGGCCCTGACGCCCGCGGGGACGACCTGGTGAGCACCCGCCCACCGACCCCCGGCAGTCGCCGGGCGGACGCTCACCCGCCCCAGACTGCCATCCCTGGCAACCCCCCCGGGACATCTCAGGCGCGGTTGCTGGCCACGCCGCAGGTCAAGCCGCGCACGAGGCAGGTCTCCACCTCGGTGCGGAGCTTGTCCTCGTCCCACACGTTGAGGAAGTCGGCGTGCCCGGTGAGCAGCGACCCCGACGCCAGCGTCAGGTCGTGGCCCCCGCCGGTGACGGGGTAGCTGATCGTGAGCAGCAGCTGGGGCACCGGCACGGGGTGGGCGGCGGGGCAGGCGCCGTCGCGGCTGCGGGCGACGTGGGAGACGTGGTCGGTGCTGTCGAGGTGCTCGCCGTCCCAGCAGTCGGGGAAGCTGACGGCCATCCGTAGCGGCCGGCCATCCGGGCATGTGGGCGGGGTCGCGGCAGGGGCCGAGCCGGTGCCGCAGGTCCAGGCGACGACGTCGAGCGACTGGGGCGAGGCGGCGGTCTGGTCCCCGCCGAGCATGGCCAGGCCGAGGGGGTAGGGCTCGACGGCCCGGGGGTCGACGCCGACGCCGGGCCGGTAGTAGGCGACGGCCTTGGTGGGGCGGACCGGCTGCCCGTGGTCGAGCAGGGCGGGAGCCCAGTAGGCGGCCCGGTCGAGCCGCTGGTCGCAGGTGGTGCCGCCGGCCTCCAGGGCGGCGACCGTCGAGTCGGCGGTGGTGGTCGTGTTGCCGAAGAACACGTGGAGGTGGGAGCGGCCGCTGTGGCCCGGGTGGACGATCGGGTCGTCCGGGGCGGCGTGGCTGAACCCGCACTCGACCACGAACTGGGGGACACGGCCCTGGGGCCCGGGCTCGGTGGGCGACAGGCGGACGGCCCGGGGGGCCACGTCGCCGCGGGGGCCGCGCGCCCGATCGTCGCCTGGCCGCCCGCCGCCCCCGCACGCGGCCACGAGGGCCACCGCGGCGACGGCGGCAAGGACGGTGCGGGCCCGACCAGGTTTGGCGTCCCTCACCGCGCGATGCCGCGGTGACAGACGCCAGGCCGAGGGTCGGGGCCGCCCGGTCGCCGTCACGACGGCTTGGCCGGCACCTCGATGGCGTCGACGTCCACGGCCCGGGGGACGTCGGTGGCCGGCCGGGCGGGCGCGGTGTCGGCGTCGGGCATCGACTCCTGGGGGCCGGGAACCGGCGTTGTCCGGTAGTCGGCCGACGGCGGCGCGTTCTCGGCCGCGGCGATGAGGGCCCCGAGGTTCAACGCCCCGGCGGTCCAGTCGCCGCTGCCGGTGCCGTCGCAGGGGGCGAGCGTCTCCAGATCCAGCGGGGCGCTGGTGGCCGCCGTGTTGTCGGCGAAGCAGTTGCCGGCGGTGGAGATGTCCTCCAGCGACCCGACGGCGATGTCGGCCAGCCGGGAGTCCTCGACCACGTTGCCGACCACCCGGTTGCCCCGGGGGTTCCAGATCAGCGGGTTGGGGATGGAGGCGGGGTCGGCCGGCTGGTCGTTCTTGGCCTCGGCGCAGGGCCGCTCGTCCTCGGAGGCCGGCGGGATGTCGTCGCTGGGGTCGTCCTCGGGGAACGGCACCAGCCCGATGCCGGTGAGGTCGTGGTCGTAGACGAGGTTCCGCTCGATCACGGAGTTGACCGCGCCGGCCGTGAGGATCCCGTTGCCCATGGCCAGCAGGGCCACGTCGATGGCGGGCGTGTCGGGCTGGTTGTTGGAGTGGACGGTGTTGCCGACGATCGTCGTGGCCCGCGAGGGGTAGCACAGCTCGTAGCTGCCCGAGTTGGGGACGATGCCGGCCCGGTTGAAGCGGAACGTCGAGTTGACGATGTACAGGTCGCCGCCGGAGTTGGTGCCCGAGTAGCCGAGGCCGTTGTACTCGGAGACGACGTCGTCGATCACGGCGTCGCAGGGATAGCACTGGCCGATGTAGAAGCCGGCGTCCGGGCTGCCCGAGGCGTAGCTGTGCTCGATGAGGCCCTTGGTCGAGTCGAAGGCGTAGACGCCGTAGTCGTTGATCCGGTAGGTGGTGAGGTACGAGCCCCGGTACCCCTCGACGCCGGTCCAGAAGAAGCCGTTGTTGGTGTAGTTCCGGGCGGTCATGTTCTCGATGGCGACGCCGTCGGCGCCGGTGACCCGGATGCCGTTGTCCAGCTCGAATCCGCCGTCGAGGATGACCTCATTGCGGTCGAGGCCGCGGATGGTCACCTCGTCGGTCTCGACGTTGACGGCCTCCTCGTAGGTCCCGGGCGACACGAGGACGAGGTCGCCGGGCTCGGCGGCGTCGACGGCGGACTGGATGGTCTCGTAGTCCTCGGGGACGGCCAGCGTGCGGCCGCCGCCTGCCTCGCTCGTGGTCTCGCCTCCGCCGTCGCCGCCGGCGTCGCCGTCGTCGTCCCCGCCGCACGCGGCGGTGAGCGCGAGCGCGCCGACCAGCAGCGTGGCAAGCGCCCGTCGGGCTGTGGTCATGGTTCCCCCAGGTGGCTGTCGGTGGGCGGGAGGTCGGTCGTCAGTCGTCGGCGACGACCACGGTGCCGATCATGCCGCTGTCGGTCGTGCCGTGGATCGAGCAGTAGTAGTGGTAGACGCCGGGGGTGTCGAAGGTCCGTCGGTAGGTGTCGCCGGGCTGGAAGGCGTCGACCTCGACGCCCCAGCCGGAGCCCTTCACCGGCAGGACGTTGTGCTCGTTGCGGCCCTTGTTGTCCCACGTGACGGTGGTGCCGGGGGCGACCTCGATGCTCTCGACCCGGAAGCTGTTGTCGAGCGCGGTGACCGCGGCCTCGGTGCCCTCGACCTTCACCACGTCGTCGGGGACGTCGCCGCCCGCGGTCGGGTCGGCGTCGCCGCCGGACGAGGACAGCCCAGGGCCGTCGCCGGCGGTGCCGGAGCCGCTGCCGGCCGAGGCCGAGCCGTCGCCGCCGCAGCCCGCGGCGAGCGTCCCGCCCAGGAGCACGGCGGCGGCGAGGGCGGCGAGGCGGCGGCGGTGCATCCGGGAAGCGTAGGCACAGCCTTACATCGTCAGGCAACCGTGACCGGGCGACCCCAGGTCAGGTCACCAGCAGGCCCACGAACGCCGCCAGACCAAGGGCGATGACGACGCCGCGGAACACCGGCACCGGCAGCCGCGCCGCGGTCTTCGCCCCGACGTAGCCGCCGACGAGGCTGGCGGCCGCCATCGTCCCGGCCGCCGCCCACTCCACCGGCGCGGCGACGGCGAACACGACCACGGCGATGCTGTTGACCAGCAGGGTGATCACGGTGCGGATGCCGTTCAGGTCGGTGAGCCGGCCGGGCAGCGTGATGCCGAGCACCGCCAGGAGGAGGACCCCGAGCCCGGCGCCGAAGTAGCCGCCGTACACCGAGGCGACGAAGACGCCCCCGAGTCGCAGGGCGGTGTGGGCGGCGCGGACGTCGGCGGCGGCCGGGCCGTGGGCCGCCAGCCGCCGCGCCAGGAGGGGCTGGGCGGCGAACAGCCCGACGGCAGCCAGCACCAGCCAAGGGGCGAGGGCGTCGAACGCGCCCTCGGACGTGACCAGCAGCAGCGACGAGCCGGCCACCGCCCCGGCCAGCGCCACGACGGCCAGCGGCCGGAGCCGGTCGCGCTGGGCGGCGATCACCCGGCGGAACCCCACGACGCCGCCGAGGTACCCCGGCCAGATGCCGACCGTGGACGTCACGTTGGCCGCCAGGCTCGGCACCCCCACGGCCAGCAGGGCCGGGAACGACACCATCGACCCGCCCCCGGCCACCCCGTTCACCAGCCCGGCGCCGAACCCGGCCGCGGCCAGGAACAGCAGCTCGGACGCGGTCATGCCGGGGCGACGCTACTGGGCCGCCCACCGTCCCTTCCGGCCCTCCCCGTACCGGGTCGGCGAGATCGCGGCTGGCGCGATCGTCCCGACCCGGTTCGGCCCTCCTCCGGCCCTCCCCCGTACCGGGTCGGCGAGATCGCGGCTGGCGCGATATTCCCGACCCGGTTCAGCCGTCGCCGCGGACCGCGTCGAAGACGGCCGGCCGCTCGTTGCCGCCGTGGACGGACAGGGCGGCGCCGCTGACGTACGCGGCCGCCGGGGACGACAGCCACACGCACGCGGCAGCGACGTCGGCCGGGGTGCCCATGCGGCCGGCCGGGACCGTGGCGGCGGCGCGGCCCTGGGTGGCGGCGTCCCCGTAATGGAGGTCGACCTCCTCGGTGGCGATCAGTCCGGCGACCACCGCGTTCACCCGCACCCGCGGGGCCCACTCCACCGCCAGCGTCTGGGTCAGGTTCAACAGCCCCGCCTTCGCCGCCCCGTACGCCGCACTTCTGGGCGACGGGCGGGTGCCCGACACGCTGGCGACGTTGACGATCGCGCCGCCCTCCTCCCGAGGTTGCATCACCCGGTTCGCCGCCTGCGCCACCGTGAACGGGGCGAGCAGGTTGAGCGCGATCACCTTCTCGTTGAGGCGAGGCGATGCCGTGGCCGAGTCGACCCACGGTGCGCCGCCGGCGTTGTTCACCGCCACGTCGAGCCGGCCGAAGCGGTCGACGATCGTGTCGACCAGCGCGGCCACCTGGTCGGGGTCGCGGACGTCGCACGCCACGAAGGAGGGACCGGAGGAGCCGCCATCGGGCTCGGTGCGGCCGCAGACCACCACCGTCGCCCCTGCCTCGGCGTAGGCGGACGCGATGCCCCGGCCGATGCCCCGGGTCCCCCCGGTCACGAGGACGACCCTGCCGCTGTGGTCGAGTGGGTTGTTCACCATGCCTCCACCGGCCTACCTTGCCACAGCGACCTGACGTTGCGTCAGAAACGCGTCCACGAGGGGCCCGAGCATGCCGATCACCACCGACATCGACGACGGCGGCATCGCCGAGGTCGTCATGGACAACCCACCGGTGAACGCCCTCACCGTCGCCGGCTGGTTCGAGCTGGCCGACACCCTCCGCCGGCTCGGCGACGACCCCGCCGTGCGGGTGGTCGTGCTGAGGGCCGAAGGGCGGGGCTTCAACGCCGGCGTGGACATCAAGGAGATGCAGGCGACCGAAGGGTTCGACGCCCTCGTCGGGGCCAACCGCGGCTGCTACGCCGCCTTCGCCGCCGTCTACGACTGCCCCGTCCCCGTGATCGCCGCGGTCCACGGTCACTGCCTCGGCGGCGGCATCGGCCTGGTGGGCAACGCCGACGTGATCGTGGCCAGCGACGACGCCACCTTCGGCCTCCCCGAGGTCGACCGCGGGGCGCTCGGCGCCGCCACCCACCTGTCCCGGCTCGTGCCCCAGCACAGGATGCGGGCCATGGTCTACACGTCGGCCACCGCCACGGCCGCAGAGCTGGCTGCGTTCGGATCGGTGCTGCGGGTCGTGCCCCGGGACGGGCTGCGGGAGGCAGCCCGGGAGATCGCCGGCCAGATCGCCGCCAAGTCGCCGACCGTGATCCGGGCGGCGAAGGAGTCGCTCAACGGCATCGATCCCTGGGACGTGAAGCGGAGCTACCGCTTCGAGCAGGGCTTCACCTTCGAGCTCAACCTGTCGGGCGTGGCCGACGAGCACCGCGACGCGTTCGTCGAGGGCCGGGAGACGGACACCAGCCGATGACCACCGACAAGACCATGACCGAGGAGCACGTCGTCGGCCGGCTGCGGTCGGGCATGACGATCGCGGTCGGCGGCTGGGCCAGCCGGCGCAAGCCGATGTCGCTGGTCCGGGCCATCGCCCGCAGCGACCTGCGCGACCTCACCATCGTCACCCACGGCGGCCCGGACCTCGGGCTGCTGTGCGCGGCCGGGAAGGTCCGGCGGGCCGCCTACGCCTTCGTGTCGCTCGACTCGGTGCCGCTCGAGCCCCACTTCCGGGCCGCCCGCCAGTCGGGCGCGATCGAGGACGAGCCCTACGACGAGGGGCTGTTCCACCTGGCGCTGCAGGCCGCGGCGTGGCGGGTGCCGTTCCTGCCCAGCCGGGCCGGCCTCGGCTCGGACCTGCTGCGCGACAACCCCCGGTTGGTCACCTTCACCTCCCCCGTGGCCGGCCGGGCGACCGGCGGGGAGCCGGAGCAGCTGGTGGCCGTGCCCGCCTTCGAGCTCGACGCCGCCCTGTGCCACCTCAACCGGGCCGACCGCCGGGGCAACGCCCTGTTCCTCGGGCCCGACCTCTACTGGGACGACCTCATGCTGCACGCCGCGCCGACCGGGGGCCGGTTCATCTCGGCGGAGAAGGTGGTCGACACCGCCGACCTGGCCGCCGAGGGCAGCCTCCACCAGATGCGGATCAGCCGGATGATGGTCGACGGCGTGGTGGAGGCGCCCGGCGGCGCCCACTTCACCCTCTGCGACCCCGACTACCCCCGGGACGAGGCCGTGCAGCGGGCCTACGTGGCGGCTGCGAAGAGCCCCGAGGCGTGGGCCGAGTTCCGGGCCGAGTGGGTCGACATCCCCGAGGACGAGTACCGGCGCAAGGTGGCGGAGGCGGTGGCATGACGGGCGGGGCCGGGGACGACGGGGTGACGCGGGCCGAGGTCTGCGTCGTCGCCGTGGCCGAGTGCTTCCGGGGCGACGGCGAGATCCTGGCCAACCCCATCGGCACCATCCCGATGATCGGCGGCCGGCTGGCCCGGGCCACCTTCGAGCCCGAGCTGTGCATGACCGACGGCGAGGCCGCCCTGATCGCCAACGACCGGGCCGTCGTGGACCCGGACGAGCGGGTGGTCGAGTACTGGAACCCCTACCGGTCGATGTTCGACTGGGTGTGGTCGGGCCGGCGCCACGTGATGATGGGCGCCACCCAGGTCGACCGGTTCGGCAACCAGAACCTCGCCGCCATCGGCGACTACGCCCGCCCCAAGGTCCAGCTCCTCGGCTACCGGGGCGCCCCCGGCAACACCATCAACGACCCGACCAGCTACTGGGTGCCCAACCACGGGCCCAAGGTGTTCGTGCCGGCGGTCGACACGGTGACCGGCATCGGCTGGGACCGCGCCGCCGCGCTCGGCCCGGCCGGTCGGTTCGTGGAGATCCGGCGGGTGGTGTCGAACCTGGGGGTGTTCGACTTCGAGACGCCGGACCGGTCGATGCGACTGCGCTCGGTCCACCCCGGGGTGGCCGTCGAGGAGGTCGTGGCCGCCACCGGGTTCCCGCTGGCGGTGCCGGACGAAGTGCCCACGTCGCGGCTCCCCACGCCGGAGGAGCTGAAGCTGATCCGCGAGGTCATAGACCCCGACGGCGACCGGGAGCGGGAGGTCCCCGACCCGGGTTGACGCTTGGCCGGGCGGGGCGCGACCCGAGCGGATGCGGTGGCGCGGACCGGGGTGTCAGCCGGACTCGCCGGACTCGCCGGACTTGCCGGGCAGGGTGCCGGCCCGCCGCGCCGCGAGCTTGTTCGGCGCCGGGGCGCCCGGCACGTGCAGGAGGTTCACGACGTCGTCGACGCCCCGGACCGCCCGCACCTCGCGCTCGATGGCCAGCACGAGGTCGCCGTCGGCAACCTGACCCCGCAGCGTGACGACCCGCTCACACACGTCGACGGTCAGGTGCGGACCGTCGACCACCCGGCCGAGCGCCTCGCTGCGGACCTTGTCGAGCAGCGTCATGTCGTCGTCCGGAGCGTGCGGCGCCCCGGACCTGAACCGGTGGGCGATCCCCGTCGCCTTGCCCCGGCGATAGTGGGCCTGGCGTTCAACCGCCCGCATCTCGCGGCGGAACAGCGCGCCGCCCCGGTCCCTGATCTCGGCTCGGCGGCGGCGGCCGCGTGCCGGGTCGAAGCAGTAGGCAGCGGCGGCGCCCGCCGCGGCGGCGAGCGAGAGCTTGATGAGGCCTGCTCCCCCCACGGGTGCACCTCCTTCGTCGGCGTCGTCCGCCCGCTGCCCGCCACGGTAGGACGGCGAACGGCGGTCGCCCAGAGGGTGTTCGCGGAGTACCGCGTCCGCGCGAGATGGCGGCCTGGCACCGGTCGGCGGCTCCGGCACTAGTCTGGCGCCCATGTCTGACACACCGTCAGATTCGGCCCGACCGGTGACCCTCCCCGCCCTCGACACGCGGTTCTGCCGCCTGGTCGGCTGCCGGCTGCCCGTCGTGCAGACCGGGATGGGGTGGGTGTCGGGCGCATCTTTGACCGCGGCCACCTCGGCCGCGGGCGGGTTCGGGATCCTGGCCGCGGTCACGATGACCAACGTCCAGCTGGCCGGGGCGATCGCGACGGTGAAGGAGCGGACCGGCGCGGCGTTCGGGGTCAACCTGCGGGCCGACCAGCCCGACCTCGGCGACCGGATCGACCTGTGCGTCCGCGAGGGCGTCCGGCTGGTGAGCTTCGCCGGGGCGCCGACCAAGGACGCCGTCGGCCGGCTGCACGAGGCCGGCGTGC
>JBKPHT010000417.1:0-2690 GCA_046730015.1 Actinomycetota bacterium | reverse complement strand
CCGGCAGGCCGCCCGGTCAGGCGCCCGAGGGGGCGACGGCGCCCGACGCCGGGCCCGGGCGGTCGGCGTCGACCAGATCCAGGCCTTCGTCCTCGACCGCGCCGAGCCGTTCGTCCTCACCGACGTCATGCGCGGCGTCGGTGGCAGCCCGGCGACCGTCCGAAAGGCCGTCGAGGACCTGGTCGAGTCCGGCAAGGTCGAGCGCCTCGGCGCCGACCCCGGCCACGAGGGCCGCGGCCGGGCGCCCATCCGCTACCAGCGAGTGTGACCGCCGCCGGATCGCCGTAGCGTCCCCGGGGACGTCGACGCCCGGGATGGCAGGGCGGTGACGATGAGCGGACCGACGAGAGGGTTCGTCGGGCGGCAGCGCAGCGAGCACACCGCCGAGCTGCCGCCCGGGCAGTACGACACCGGCCGGAGCTGGCCGGTGCTGTCGTCTGGCCCTGGCCGACCCCATCCCCCACATGGCGGGGCAGAGGTCACCGTCGCCTACAGCCGCGAGGCACCCCCCGGCGAGGCCTGGCCCCGGGCCGGCTGGCCGTCGGCGACGTGGCCCCGCTCGTCCGGCCGGACGTGACCGCCTACCTCTGCGGCTCGGCCGGCTTCACCGCCCACGCGGGCGGGCTGCTCGAGGCGGCGGGCGTCCCGGCCGACCGCATCCGGGTCGAGCGGTTCGGGCCCACCGGCTGACCCCGCCCGCTTGCGGCCGTGCCGCTGACGCTCCCATCATCTGCGGATGGGCACCAACCAGCGGGCACAGATCACGATGACCGACGACGAGGTCGCCGCGTTCGTCGAGCGCAGCCGGACCGCGTCGATGGCCACCCTCGGCCCCACCGGCGCACCCCATGTCGTGGCCATGTGGTACGCGGTGCTCGACGGCCGGATCTGGTTCGAGACCAAGTCCCGGTCGCAGAAGGCGCAGAACCTGCGCCGCGACCCTCGGATCACCTGCCTCATCGAGGACGGCCTCACCTACGACACGCTCCGCGGCGTGTCGCTGGAGGGCCGGGGCGAGATCGTCGAGGACCCCGACCTGCTGTGGCGGGTCGGCGTCAGCGTGTGGGAGCGCTACACCGGCCCCTACACCGAGGAGGCCCGGCCGCTGGTCGAGTTCATGCTTCAGAAGCGGGTCGCGGTGCGGGTCGACGTCGACCGCGTACGGTCGTGGGACCACCGCAAGCTGGGACTGGATCCCATGGAGATCGGTGGCACCACCGCGCCGAGTGGGCACGCGGTTCCGGGTCGGTGACGAACCGCTCCGGCGGGTCTGACCCCCCACCTTGGGGGGAAAGGTGCGCTCCGACCGATCCGGTTGGGGACCGGTCGGGGAAAGGACCCACCATGATCTTCGCAGTCGACGCCATGGACCCGACGCTCAAGATGATCTTCTTCGCGTTGGCCGTGGTGTGCTTCGCGCTGTCCACCGTCGGCTACTCGCGCGGCAAGGTGTCGTTCCTGGGGGCGGGCCTGGCGCTGTTCGTCTTCCCGTTCTTCTGGGACGCCCTCGCCGCCAGCTAGTCCGGCTTCCGCCGGATGCGGTAGCGCAGCACGAGGAACGGCAGGCCGAACACCCAGAAGGCGTGTTCGGCCTGCACCTCGTCGGGGTCGCCGCCGTCGCCGTCGCCGGGGTGGACGTCGAGCTGCTCGGCGAACCCGGGCACGGCCAGGGCGGTGAGCTCGCGGGTGTCGGGGTCGACGTAGGTGAGGTAGTGGCCCGAGTGGGGGAGCGGGCTGCGGGTGGTGAGGGTCAGGCCGCCGTCGGCGCGGGCCGCGGGGGCCAGCGTGGCGGTGAAGTCGCCGTGGGGCAGCGGGAACCCGACGCTGACGTAGCCCCGCCCCTCATGCCGGTACGTCGTGTAGATGCCGACGTACACGGGCGCGCCGGTGGCGGCATAGGACCGGACCCAGCCCCGGACGTCGACCACCCCGTCGCCGTCGGTGTCGATCGTGTCGATGCGGCTGCGGACGCCCCGCTGCGCCTCCCGCTGGTTCATCGGCACGTTGGCCTGGCCGAGCGGGCGGGCCACCAGCGTCCGGTACAGCAGGTAGCCGGGCCTGGCCCAGGTCCGCCAGGCCGGGACGATGTCGAGGGTGTAGCGGGTGGTGTGCTCATAGAACTCCCGGACGCGGGGGTCGACCGCGCCGGGGTCGAAGCCGGGCCCGGCGAGCTCGTCGAGCGATGCGACGATGCCGACGTCGGCGGCGTCGCGGACGTAGGTGCCGCCGGTCACCTCGGCCAGGGCGGCGACGTAGTCGGTGCCGACGAAGCGGGTCCGCGCCTCCAGCGGGACGACGAAGGGCAGGTCGGCCGGCGTCACCCGCTCGGCCAGCAGGCTCACCTGCGGGTCGCGGAACACCGCGGCCGAGACCGCCCGCCACGCCGCCACCGTCGTCGCCGCGACGACCGGGGCGGGGACCGCCGGGTCGGCCGCCGCCAGGCCGCGCCCGACCGCGGCGCCGAACAGCGGGCCGAGCACCACCTTCTGGGGCCGGAGCCCGAGGGCACCGGCCACCGCCCCCGCCGCCGCGCCCACCGTCACCGGCCGTGCGCCCCACCGGGTGCGGCCGGCCAGCCACGCGAGCGGCGCGGCCAGCGCGGCGGTCGCGGCGATGCGGTGGGGCAGGGCGGGGATCTCGTTCGGCCGCTGGCGCCGGCGGGCCACGGACTCGGAGGCGGCGAGCAGCGC
>JBKPHT010000416.1:0-2976 GCA_046730015.1 Actinomycetota bacterium | reverse complement strand
CTTCTCGCCCGACACGACGACCGCGGCGGCGGCGCCGTCGCAGTTGGCCGAGCACATCGGCCGCGTGTTCGGGTAGGCGATCATCACGTCGCCCATGATCTGCTCGAGCGTCATCTTCTTCGTGTACGCCGCCAGCGGGTTGAGCGTGGAGTGCGCGTGGTTCTTCTCGCTGATGCGGGCGAACAGCTCGAAGCTGGTGCCGCCGTAGCGGTGGCCGTACTCCATGCCGACCTGGGCGAACACGCCGGGCATGGTCTCGGTGCCGACGCGGCCGTCGATGGGAGCGACCGCGCCGTAGCGGCCCTTGGGCTCCCAGGTGTCGGAGTCCTTGGCCCGCGAGCCGCCCGCCAGCAGGCCGGCACCGGCGAGCTTCTCGACCCCGACGGCCAGGCCCATGTCGGTCTCGCCAGCCTTGACCGCCATGATCGCAGTGCGGAGCGCGGTGGCCCCGGTCGCGCAGGCGTTGGCGACGTTGTAGACGGGGATGCCGGTCTGCCCGACCTGCTTCTGCAGGGCCTGGCCGATGCCGCGTGCCCCGCCCATGAGGTTGCCGGCGGCGAGGACGCCCATGTCCTTCATCGTCACGCCGCCGTCCGCCAGGGCACCGAGGGTGGCCGCGGCGGCGAGGTCGACCGTGTCCTTGTCGGGATGCTTCCCGAACTTGGTCATGTGGATGCCGAGGATCCAGATGTCGTCGGCCATGTCAGTTCGCCTCCATCCCGGACAGGGGCCTGAACCCGAAGCCGACGGCCTCGGTGCCGGCGCTGTCGGCGCCGATCGGGAACGTGGTGAGCTCCACCTTCATGCCGAGGTGGACGTGGTCGGGGGTGGGCTCGACGTCGACGACGTTGCCCCGGACGCTGGTGCCGTCGCAGTCGACGACGGCGGCGACGAACGGCACGGGGATGCCGGGGGCGGCCATCGAGACGATCGTGAACGACCGGACCTCGCCCTGGGTGGCGATCGGCACGGTGCGGAACTCGGCGGCGCCGCAGCCGGCGCAGGCGTTGCGGCGGTCGAAGTACCGGGCGCCGCAGCCCGTGCACTCCTTGGCCTCGAGGTGCGGGTCGTCCCCCAGCACCAGGTAGTCGACCAGCGGGACCCGAGCCGTCATGCCTCCCCCTTCGTGTGCCTCGTCCGGAAGACCGTAGCGTGGCCCGTGCCGAGGCCGCCATTAAGAGTGCACTGAAAGAGCCCGGGTCAGCGCATCCAGTCCAGCAGCCCGTCGAGGTGGCGCCGCATGCGGCGCCGGGCCAGCTCGCCGTCGCCGGCCACGACGGCCTCGACGATCCGCTCGTGGGCGCGGACCACCTCCCGGGCCGGCAGCGGGTCGGGCGCCCCGCGCGGCACGGCCACGTGCCAGCGCGACAGCCGCATGAGCACGAGCGTGAGCAGCTCCAGCACCCGGTTGCCCGCGACCTCGGCGAGCGCGCTGTGCACGTCGCGGCCCACAGCGGGGAGCTCGTCCCCGGCCTCCCGCTCCCGCGCCAGGGCGTCGCCGAGCCGGGCCCGCCCGTCATCGTCGAGCGTGGCGAGCACCCGGTCGAGCACGGTCATCTCCACTGCGCTCCGGACCTCGAACAGGTGGCCGGGCTCGATGCCGCCCCGGTCGACCTGGAGGGCGACCGCGTCGGTGACGGCCTCGATGCCGGGCTCGACGACGAACAGCCCGCCCCCCGGGCCCCGCCGCATGCGGGCCACCTGATGGTGCTCCAGCAGCCGGACGGCCTCCCGGAGCACGGCCCGGCTGACATCGTGGCGGGCCATGAGCTCGGCCTCCGAACCGAGCAGGGTGCCGACGGGCCAGCCGGCCTCGGTGATCTCCACGAAGATCCGGCGGGCGGTGGCCTCAGCCCGCTTGTCGCTGCGGCCGTCGGCCTCGCTGAGGCCCGCCAGACGGCGCCGCGACGGCCGGCGGGCCCGGAGGTAGCCGGCCTCGGCCTCCAGGTGCTTCCGCATCCGCCGGCGGGCCAGGCTCCCGTCGCCGGCGATGACCGCGCCGGCGATGGCCGCGTGGGCGACGGCGGACTGGGCCAGCGTCTCGGGCGTGAACTTCGCGTCCCGCGGCAGGTAGAGCAGCGTGACCCGGTTGAGCAGGTCGACGAACAACTCGAGCGCCGGGTTGCCGGTGAGCGCGGCGACCAGCCGGTGCAGCTCGCGGTGGTCGCTGACGGTGCCGTCCCGCTCGTGACAGGCCAGCTCGCGCAGCGCGGCGACGCCGAACGGGTCGAGGCGGCCGGGGGCCAACTCGGCGGCGGTCCCCTCCAGTGCCAGCCGGGCCTCGAACGTCTCGTCGATCTCGGCGCCGGCGTAGACCAGGTACACCGACACGGCGTCGGCGAGCGAGTCGACCGAGGGCGCGGTGACGACGAGCCCGCCGCCCGGGCCGCGTCGCATCCGGGCCACCTGCTTGTGCTCGACCAGGCGGACGGCCTCGCGGAACACCGCGCGGCTGACCCCGTACCGGTCGAGCAGGTCCTGCTCCGAGCCGACAACCTGGCCCTCGGGCCAGCCCAGCCGGGCAATGTCACCGACGATGCGGTCGGCCACGGTGGCCGCCAGCTTGGAGCCGCCGCCCGGGGTCACGGTCGCCGCGCGGCCGCGCCGGGGAGAGGTGGTCGTCGCCCGATCTGCCACAACGACGGGGCAGGGTACCGTGCCCGGGCATGCCCCCTGCTCCGGTGCGCCCGCCCGCCGGGGCGGCCGGGGCGGCCGGGCTGGTGCTGCGGGACGTCCGCCTGGACGGGCGGCGGGTCGACGTCCTCGTCCAGGACGGGCTGGTCGCCCGGATCGCCGACCGGATCGCCCCGCCGGCCGCCGCCGAGGTGGTCGACGGCAACGGCGGCGCGCTGCTGCCGGGCCTGTGGGACCACCACGTCCACCTGCTGGCTCTGGCCGCGGCGGCCGCCTCGGTGGCCGCCGGCCCGCCGGCCGTCACGGACGCCGCCGGGCTCGCCCGGGCCCTGGGCGCCGCCG
>JBKPHT010000415.1:0-9804 GCA_046730015.1 Actinomycetota bacterium | reverse complement strand
GTCTCGTGGGCTCGGAGATGTGTATAAGAGACAGGGCCGGCGCCGCCCCGGGGTCCCGGGCCCGGACCGGTGCTGCCGGCGGCGACGGCGACGGGGACGGGGACGGCGACACCGCCGGTGGCCGGCACTTCAGCGCCGCCGGGTCGGCCCTCACCGACCGGCCCTGGTGGGTGCTGGTGCTGGTGGCCGTGCCGGTGGCCGCCGTCGTCGTCCTGCTGGGCGGCTGGGCGATCGACACCGCCGCCCTGTCCGGCCAGGTGGTCCGGAACGTGGAGGTGGGCGGGCGCCCGGTCGGCGGCCTGGGCGAGGAGTCGCTCCCGGATGTGATGGCCGAGGTCTCCGACGACCTGGCGTCCCAGCCGGTGAGGATCACCGCCGGCGACAAGAGCTACGAGACGACGGCGGGCGACATCGGGCTCACCCTCGACGCCGACGCCACCGCGGAGGCGGCCCTCGACGCCGGCCGCAGCGACAGCCTGCTCATCCGGCCGTTCAGCTGGCTCGGATCGTTCTTCAGCCCGCGCGAGGTCGACCTCCGCTACTCGGTCAAGCAGTCGCAGGTCGAGGCCAAGATGCTCCAGCTCCAGGGCGCCGACCTGACCGCCGCCCACCCGCCGACCATCCAGCTCGGCCCGGAGGGCTTCGTGGCGGTGCCCGGCGTGCCCGGACGTGGGGTCGACACCGCCCAGGTGATCGACGAGCTGCCCGCCGCCGCCGGCGCCTCGCCCACCGGGACGATCACGGTCCGCTCCGAGATGGTCCCGATCAACCCCGCCTACTCCGACGCCGACGCCGAGGCCCTGGCCGAGCGGGCCAACGAGATCACCGCGTCCGGCATCACCCTCGTGGCCGGCGACTCGTCCAGGGAAGTCGACGCCGCCACCCTGCGGACCTGGATCGGGCCGTCCGTGGCCGAGGGGAAGCTCGACCTGGCGATCAACGCCGACGCCGTCAACCCCGCCGTGGCCCAACTGTTCTCCGACCTGTCGGCCGAGCCGGTGGATGCGAGCTTCGACCTGCAGAACGGCACGCCGGTGGTGATCCCGTCGCGGCAGGGGGTCGCATGCTGCGGGGCCAACAGCGCAGACCTGGTGTTCCAGGCCGTCACCGGCGGAGAGCCGCAGGCCACGCTCGAGGTGCAGGTCACCGAGCCGTCCCTCACCACCGAGGCCGCCCAGGCGCTCGGGATCACCCAGGCGGTGGGCGGCAACAACGCGTGGCGCAACGGCGCCCCGACCACGGCCGGGCCGGGCTTCACCACCTACTACGACCCCGGCCAGCCCCGGGTGACGAACATCCACCGCATCGCCGACATCGTCAGGGGCAGCCTGATCCTGCCGGGCGAGACGTTCTCGGTGAACCAGACGGTCGGTCCCCGGACGGTCGCCAAGGGGTTCATCGAGGCCGGCGCCATCCGGGACGGCGAGCACGTCGAGGAGGTCGGCGGCGGCGTGTCGCAGTTCGCCACCACGACGTTCAACGCCGCGTACTTCGCCGGTCTCGACATCCCCGTGAGCCAGGCGCACTCCGAGTCGTTCGCCCGCTACCCGCCCGGACGAGAGGCGACGATGGGCTACCCGGCACCCGACCTCAAGATCACCAACAACACCCCCTACGGGGTGCTGATCTGGACGTCGTACACGTCCAACAGCATCACGGTGACGATGTACTCGACGCCCTACGCCTCCGCGGACCAGACCGGCATCACCGAGTCGATGTCAGGGGCCTGCCGGGTCGTGGTCACCACCCGGACCCGCACCTACCCGGACGGCAGCACCGACACCGACACGTTCAAGGCGACCTACCGGCCGGGCGAGGGCCTGCCCTGCTGAGCGACGGGTCACGGCCGCTACCGTCAGCGTGATGCAGAGCGCGGACGTCGCCGTCGTCGGCGCCGGCCCCGCCGGCACCGCCGCGGCCATCGCCCTGGCCCGGGCCGGCCACCAGGTCACCCTGGTCGACAAGGCGCGGTTCCCCCGGGACAAGATCTGCGGCGACGGCCTCACCGCCGGCGCCCTCCGCCTGCTCGAGCGGCTCGGCCTCGACCCGGCCACGGTGCCGTCGTGGCAGCGGGTCGACGACGTGGTGGTGCGGGGCCCGTCCGGCCACGAGGTCACGTTCCCCCTGCCCCGCGGCCGGGGGACCTACGCGGCGGTCGCCCGCCGGGCCGACCTCGACAACGCGCTGGTCGAGCTCGCCCGGGCCGTCGGCGTCAAGGTGCTCGACGGGCACGGCGTCACCGGCGCCGCCGAGGAGCCCGACGGGGTCGTGCTGGCGGTCGACGGCCTCGGCGACGTGGCGGCGCCGTTCGTGGTGGCGGCCGACGGGATGTGGTCGCCCGTGCGCAAGCACCTGGGGCTGGCGACGCCCGGCTACCGGGGCGAATGGCACGCGTTCCGTCAGTACTTCGCGGGCGTCGGCCCCCGGGCGGCCCGCGAGCTGGTGGTGTGGTTCGAGCCCGACCTGCTGCCCGGGTACGCCTGGTCGTTCCCGCTGCCAGGGAACCGGGCCAACGTCGGCTTCGGCATCCAGCGGGGCGGCCGGGTGGGGCGGGTGCAGGACATGGCGGGCATCTGGCGGGAGCTGGTGGACCGCCCCCACGTCCGGGCGGTGCTCGGCCCCGACGCCCGGCCGGAGGCGCCCCACCGGGCGTGGCCGATCCCTGCCCGCATCGACGAGGCGGTGCTGGCCGGTGGGCGGACGCTGTTCGTGGGCGACGCGGCCGCGGCCACCGACCCGCTCACCGGCGAGGGCATCGGCCAGGCCCTGCTCACCGGCATCCTGGCGGCCGAGGCGATCGACGCCCACGGGCCGGCCGCGCCGGCGGTGACCGCCGCCTACCGCGACGCGGCCCGCCGCGCCCTGGTGGCCGACCACCGGATGTCGCTGCTGCTCATCCGGGCGGTCCGGCACCGCAAGGGGGTCCGCGCCGGCATGCGGCTGGCGGGCGCGACCGGCTGGACCCGGCGCAACTTCGCCCGCTGGCTGTTCGAGGACTACCCGCGGGCCCTGGTGGCCACGCCCCGCCGCTGGCACCGGGGGATGTTCGGCGGCGACGGCGCGTTCCGCGGCGGCTGACCGCGGACGATCGGCGTGCCCCCGGACACGCCGACCGCGCGCCCCGGGGCCCTGCGATGCTGGGCGGGTGCGCCGGGTGTCGGTGGTCGGCAACAGCGGGTCGGGCAAGACCACGATCGGGCGGGCGCTGGCGGACGCGCTCCACGCGCCGTTCGTCGAGCTCGACTGCATCTTCCACCAGCCGGGGTGGACCGAGCTGCCCCGGGACGAGTTCCGGGCTCGGGTGGCGGCCGCGTGCGCGGGGGAGACCTGGGTCGTCGACGGGAACTACTCCGCGGTCCGGGACCTGGTGTGGGACCGGGCCGACACGGTGGTGTGGCCGGACCTGCCCCGCTGGCGGGTGGTCCCGCGGGTCGTGCGGCGGACGGTGGCGCGGGGCGTCCGGCGGACCGAGTTGTGGAACGGCAACCGAGAGCGGCTCCGGACGATGCTGAACCGCGACCCCCGCGAGTCGATCGTCCTGTGGTCGTTCACCAACGACCGCCGCAACCGCGAGCGCTACACGGCCGCCATGGCCGACCCCGCCAACGCCCACCTGCGGTTCGTCCGGCTGCGGACGCCCAGGGAGGTCCGGTCGTTCCTCGCCCTGGCCGCCGCCGTCGAGACTTGACCGGCGGGTCAAGCGCGGCCAGCATCATCGGATGATCCGTACCCGCCTCACCGACGCCCTCCAGATCGAGCACCCCGTGATGCTCGCCGGCATGGGCGGCGTTTCGTACCACCGGCTGGTCACCGCGGTGTCCGAGGCGGGCGGCTTCGGCTGCCTGGGCGCCTCGACCATGGGTGACGACATGATGCGGGCCGAGATCGCCGCGGTGCGCGCCGGCACCCCTAAGCCGTTCGGGGTCGACTTGCTCACCGCACTCCCCCACGGCCTGGAGGACAAGGTCGCCGACGTCATCGAGGGCGGGGCCGCGGCCTTCGTGGCCGGCCTCGGCGTCCCCCGCGACGTCGTCGACCTGTGCCACCGCCACGGCCTGGTGGTCGTCAACATGTGCGGCAAGGTCCGGCACGCCGTCGCCGCCGTCGAGGCCGGCTGCGACATCGTGGTCGCCCAGGGCACCGAGGCCGGCGGCCACACCGGCAAGGTCGCGACGATGGCCCTGGTGCCCCAGGTGGTCGACGCCGTCGGCGACCGGGTGCCGGTCGTGGCGGCGGGCGGCATCGTCGACGGCCGGGGCCTCGCCGCCGCCCTCGCGCTCGGCGCCGACGGCGTGTGGGTCGGCACCCGGTTCATCGCCACCCCGGAGGCCCGCTCCGTCACCGGCTACAAGGACGTCCTGCTCCGCAGCCACGAGGACGACACCACGGTCACCCGGGCCTACACCGGCAAGACCTGCCGGGTGATCGCCAACCGCTACACGCGGCCCTACGACGACGGCGATGTCTCGGCCGACCGGTTCCCGGCCCAGATCTTCAGGTCGATGCAGGACGGCGCCAACCACCTGGGCGGCGACGAGTCGACGCCGGACGTCGACCCCGACCGCGAGTTCTTCCCGGCCGGCCAGGGCGTCGGCGCCATCGACAGCCTGGTGCCGGCCGCCGAGCTGGTCCACCGTTTCGTGGACGAGGCCGAGGCCGTCATGGCCAAGCTGCGGGGGTGACTCCGCCCGGCCCGGGCTCGGCGGTCACGCGTGGGTGGCCCACTCCTTGAGCCGGGTGACCAGCGCCGGCACGTCCTCCGCGATCGGGGTCACGTTCAGCGAGGTCACCCCGGCCTCCTTGAACGCCGCGATCCGATCGCGGACGTAGCCCTCCGGTCCGCAGATGGTCGCCGCCTCCAGCAGCCCCTCGGGGACGGACGCGGCCGCCTCGTCCTTGTGGCCGTCGAGGTAGAGGTCCTGGATCTTCGCGGCGTCGTCTTCGAACCCGTACCGGCAGGCCAGGTCGTTGTAGAAGTTCCGACCTTTCGCCCCCATGCCCCCGACGTAGAGGGCGATCATCGGCCGGGCCAGTTCGCGGTACGCCACGGCGTCGTCGCCCACGGCCAGCAGGCCGCCGGCCACGACCTCCAGCGGTGCGAGGTCATCGGCCCGGGCGGCAGCGCCGGCAGCCAGGTCGGCGCCCCACACGTCGTCGACCTTCTCGGGCAGGTAGAACAGCGGCAGCCAGCCGTCGGCCACCTCGGCGGTCATGCGGACGTTGCGGGGACCGAGCGCCGCGACGTAGATCGGGATGCGGTCGCGCACCGGCCGGGTGATGAGCTTCAGCGGCTTACCGAGGCCGGTGCCCTCCTCGGGCGGCAGCGGCAGGGTGTAGATCGAGCCCTCGTAGGTCACCCGCTCCCGGGCCCACACCCGCCGGCAGATGTCCACGATCTCCCGGGTGCGGGCGAGCGGCTGGGTGTAGGGCACGCCGTGGAAGCCCTCGATCACCTGGGGGCCCGACGCGCCCAGCCCGAGGATGCAGCGCCCGTCTGACAGCGCGTCGACCCCCGCCGCGGTCATGGCCAGCAGCGTCGGCGTCCGCGTGTAGAGCGGCAGGATGGCCGAGCCGATCTCCACCTTCTCGGTCACCGCGGCGAGGTAGCCCATCAGGCTCACGCCGTCGAAGCCGTAGGCCTCGGCCACCCAGATCGTGTCGAGCCCGGCCTGCTCGAGCTGGACGGCCTGCCGGGCCGACTGCTTGAACCCGCCGGCGTAGCTGAGCGGCATGCTGACCTTCATCGGGTGTCCCTCCCTCGTGGGCGACCCCCTCCGGCCGCCGGTCGTCGCCGGTGGCCTCAGGCGGCCGAGAGCCGCTCGCGGGCCCGCTTGGACCGGTCGAGCAGCAGCGCGGGCACCACGACCCCGTTGACGGTCTTGTCGCCGCCGGCCCCGGCGGCGGCCTCGCCGTCCCCGGCGGCGGTCGCCGTCGCCGCGGCCTCCCGGGCCTCGGCGGCCGCCTCGCGACGAGCGAGCGCGGCCTCGTAGTCCTTCGGCCGGGCCAGGCTGGAGCCGTCGAGCGAGCCGACGTCGACCCCGTTGTCGAACAGGACCCGGTAGCGCGTCCAGGCGAAGCCGTCGACCAGGTAAACCCGGCCCTTGGTGCCGGCGGGTACGCCGGGCAGGGCGTCGAGGGTCCGGACCTTCTCGTTCCGCCTGAACTCGTCGGGCGCCGACCGCTTCGCCATGGCCCGATCCTGCCAAATCGCGGCCGGGCCCCGCGAATCTGGCGGGTCTCGGGCGGACCAGGGCCTCCCGGTCAGCCCGTCGCCGGGTCGTGGGGGAGGCCGAGCACCCGCTCCCCCACGATGTTGCGCTGCACCTCGCCCGTGCCGCCGCCAACGGTGAGGGCCGGCGCGAACAGGAAGCCGTGGTGCCACAGGTCGGCCGGGGCACCCAGCGGACCTCGGTCGGCGAGCATGCCGGCCGCACCGGTCAGGTCCTTGGCCAGGCCGAACACGTGCTGGCCGTGCTCGTCGGACAGCACCTTCCGGATCGACGCCTCCGGGCCCGGCTCGCGGCCCTGCACCATGGCGCTGACGGTCCGCAGCCGGATGAGCCGCAGCACCTCGCTCTCGATGTGGAGCCGCACCACCCGGTCGCGCAGCACCGGGTCGTCGACCCCGCCCCGCTCCCGCACCAGGTCGACGAGGTCGGCGCCGGTCGGCCCCTGCCCCCACAGCGCGCCGCCGGACGACAGCGACACCCGCTCGTTGCCCAGCGTGACCTTGGCCAGGCTCCACCCCTGGCCGGGCTCTCCCACCAGGTTGGCCGCCGGCAGGCGGACCTCGTCGAGGAACACCTCGTTGAACATGTGGGCCCCGGTCATCTCCACGATCGGCCGGATGTCGATGCCCGGTGCGTCCATCGGGCACACGAAGTACGAGATGCCCTGGTGCTTCGGGGCCTCGGGGTCGGTGCGGGCGATGAGGATGCCGAACCGGGCGAACTGGGCCAGCGACGTCCAGATCTTCTGGCCGGTCACAACCCACTCGTCGCCGTCGCGGACCGCCCGGGTGGTCAGGGAGGCCAGGTCGGAGCCGGCGCCCGGCTCGCTGAACAGCTGGCACCACAGCTCCTCGCCCGACAGCAGGGGGAAGAGGTACCGGTCCTTCTGCTCCGGGGTGCCGGCGTGGAGCAGCGTCGGCCCGGCCCAGCCGATGCCGATGGGGTTGACCGGCCGCCGGACGCCTGCCCGCCGCAGCTCGTCGGTGATCACGAGCTGGTGGACGGGGTCGGCGCCCAGGCCCCAGGGCGGCGGCCAGTGGGGCGCCACCAGCCCGGCCTCGGCCAGCTCGCGGCCCGAGGGAGCCGGGTTGGCGGCCAGCCAGGCCCGCAGCTCGGCGCGGCGGGGATCGTCGTCCGGCGGCAGCTCGAAGTCCACGGCCGGACCGTAGAGGGACACGGAAGGGCAGTCGAGGACCCCGCCCGGTGCGTCCCCGCCCGGCCCTGAGCGTCGCGGTACCGTCGGCCAAACCACACCGCCGCCGGCCCGGAGCACGATCCTCCGGGCACGCGACCACCCCCCGGCGGCGGGGCCGGTGCCGGTCTGACCGCCGCTTGCGGGAAATCTCGGGGTACCTACTACCCTCCGACTCAAGGGCGTCACCGCCCGCGAACATGACCACCGGACCGCCGAGCCACCGAACCACCGAGGAGCGCACCGATGCCGGGCTGGAACTTCGCCGACGTCTGGGAGGTCATCGCCGAGCAGCTTCCGGACGCCCCGTCCCTCGTCCACGGCGACAAGCGCCTGTCGTGGGCCGAGGTGGACCGTCGGGCCAACGGGGTGGCGGCGACACTCCTGGACCGGGGCGCGGTCGAGCAGGACAAGCTGGCCCAGTACCTCTACAACGGCACCGAGTACATCGAGTCGCTGTACGCGTCGTTCAAGGCCGGGGTCGTCCCCATCAACACCAACTACCGGTACCAGGACGACGAGCTGGTCTACCTGTGGGACAACGCCGACTGCGTGGCGGTCGTGTTCCACGGCACCTTCACCCCGACGATCGAGCGGATCCGCGACCGCGTCCCCCGGATCAGGACCTGGCTGTGGGTCGACGACGGCGACGGGCTGTGCCCCGACTGGGCGGTGCCCTACGAGGAGGCGGCCAACAGCCACGCCGACCGGGTCGTGCCGCCGTGGGGCCGCAGCGGCGACCAGATCATGATGACCTACACCGGCGGCACGACCGGCATGCCCAAGGGCGTCATGTGGCGCCAGGACGACCTGTTCCGCACCCTGGTGGCACAGATGAACCCGGTCTACAAGACCGCCGAGCCCAGCCCCGACGTCGTCCGCGAGCAGGTCAAGATGCCCGGCCCCGTCGGCATGCCGGCGTGCCCGCTCATGCACGGCACCGGCCTCTACACCCAGCTCATCATCCTCTCGCTGGGCGGCAGCAGCGTGACCCTCACCTCCCGCCGCTTCGACGTCGACGAGATGTTCGACACGATCGAGCGCGAGCGGGTCAACCAGATCGCCATCGTGGGCGACGCCTTCGGGAAGCCGATGCTGCGCGCCCTCGACGAGAACCCCGGCCGGTGGGACCTCACCAGCCTGTTCCTCATCGCCTCGTCGGGAGTCATGTGGAGCGAGCCGGTCAAGCAGGGCCTGCTCAAGCACCACCCCGGCATGCTGCTGGTCGACGCGTTCTCGTCGTCGGAGGCGGTCGGGATGGGGCAGTCGGTGTCGTCGGGCGCGAGCGCCAGCGAGACCGCCACCTTCCAGCTCGGTGAGAACACGATCGTCATCACCGACGACGGCCGCCGGGTCGAGCCGGGCTCGGGCGAGATCGGCCGGGTGGCGGTGGGCGGCTACCAGCCCATCGGCTACTACAAGGACCCGGAGAAGACGGCGGCGACGTTCATCGAGCTCGAGGGCCGCCGGTACTCGTGCCCGGGCGACTACGCCACGGTCGAGGCCGACGGCAGCCTCACCCTGCTCGGCCGGGGGTCGGTGGTCATCAACACGGGCGGCGAGAAGGTCTTCCCGGAGGAGGTCGAGGAGGTCATCAAGACCTTCCCGGGCGTCCGCGACGCCGTGGCCGTCGGCGTGCCCGACGACAAGTTCGGCGAGGTGGTGGGCGCGGTGGTGGAGCCCGTCCCCGGTGCGACCGTCGACCACGAGGAGCTGAAGCGGCACGTCCGGTCGAAGCTGGCGGCGTACAAGGCGCCCAAGCACGTGTTCACGATCGACACGATCGGGCGGGCCCCCAACGGCAAGGTCGACTACAAGCGGATGAAGGCCTACGCGGCCGACACCCGCGGCGCCGCCTGACCGCGCCCGCGCCGGCCGGTCGCGGGGATGTGACCGGGGGGTGAACGGCGGGTACGGTGCGGCCGTGTCCGGCCGCCCCCACGAGCTCCGACGGAAGTTCCACCAACATCTCGACGAGATCGACAGCAAGGTGATCCGGCTCTTCGCGCTCGTCACCGAGTCGGTGACGGCGGCGACGGACGCGCTGCTGGCCGGCGACCGCGACGCGGCCCGCCACCTCGCCGAGCGGGAGCAGCAGGTCGACGACCTCGAGGCCGACCTCGAGCAGGTGACCGAGCGCGAGCTGCTGATGCAGACCCCGATGGGCAGCGACATGCGCTTCCTGGTGTCGGTGCTGCGGGTCGTGCCCGAGCTGGAGCGCAGCGGCGACCTGGCGGAGCACGTCGCCCAGCGGGCCGCCACCGGCCTGGCCCTGCGCCTCACCCCCACGGTGCGGGGTCACCTGGAGCAGATGGGGACGATCTGCTCGGCGATGTGGCGCCGGGCCGCCGACGCCTGGGCCGAGCGCGACGGCGGGGCCGC
>JBKPHT010000414.1:0-4081 GCA_046730015.1 Actinomycetota bacterium | reverse complement strand
GGCAGCGTCAGATGTGTATAAGAGACAGTCGCCACCCTCGCCGCCGGCGGCGGCGGTCGGGCCGCGTTGCCGGCGCCGGGCGACGCGGACGGCGCGGTGCTGTGGGACGAGATCGTCGCGATCGACCACGACGGCGACGAGCAGGTCTACGACCTGACCGTGCCGGGCTCCCACAACTTCGTGGCCGCCGACGTGTTCGTGCACAACACGTCGTTCGCGCTGGGCATGGGCGCCCATGCCGCGCTCCACGCCAACAAGCCGGTCCTGCTGTTCAGCCTCGAGATGGGCAGCCTCGAGCTGTCGCAGCGGCTGCTGTGCGGCGAGGCCCGCATCGACTCGACCCGGGTCCGCACCGGCCGCCTGAGCGAGGACGACTGGAGCCGCATCAGCCAGGCCATCGGCCGTCTGGCCGCCGCCCCGATCTGGATCGACGACAACCCCAACCTCACGGTCATGGAGATCCGGGCCAAGGCCCGCCGGCTCAAGAGCCAGGTCGGCGACCTGGGCATGGTCGTGGTGGACTACCTCCAGCTCATGAGCGGCCGGTCGTCGGCCGAGAACCGCCAGGTCGAGGTGTCGGAGATCAGCCGCGGCCTCAAGATCCTGGCCCGCGAGCTGGAGTGCCCGGTGGTGGCGCTGTCCCAGCTGTCCCGCCAGCTGGAGCTCCGGTCCGACAAGCGGCCCCTGCTGGCCGACCTGCGGGAGAGCGGTTCGATCGAGCAGGACGCCGACGTGGTGATGTTCATCTACCGCGACGACGTCTACCACCCCGACTCGCCGGACCGGGGGCAGGCCGAGATCATCGTGTCCAAGCACCGCAACGGGCCGACCGGGGTGTGCCGCCTCGCGTTCCTCGAGCAGTTCACCCGGTTCGCCAACATGGCCAAGGTGGACTGAACCCACGACCCGTGCCGGTCTACGCCGGCACCGACCCGGTGCTCGGCGCTGCCGCCCGCTCGGTTAGGAAGTCTTCCCAGGTGCGGCGGCCCACCGCCCGGTCCGGGGCCAGGTTGGCGCCGGCCCGGAACGCGCGGGCGGCCTTCCCGGGGAGCCGGACCGGCACGATCATCCGGTGCTTGCCACGCGACCGCAGGTAGCTGCGGACCAGCTCCGCCATCCCGTAGACCCGCGGCCCCGCGATGTCGGCCACCAGGCCGGCCGGCGCGCCGGACGCGAGCTCCACGAGCCGGTCGGCCACCTCCCCGGCGTCGACCGGCTGGAACCGGAACCCGGATGGGACCGGCACCACGGGCAGCTTGGCCATCTGCTGGGTGACCATCAGCACGAGGTCGTGGAACTGGGTGGCGCGCAGGGTCGTCCATGGCAGGCCGGAGTCGGCCACGATCCGCTCGGCGGCGAGCTTGGACCCGAAGTAGCCGAACATCGTGCGGTCGATGCGGCTGGCGAGGGGGACCCTGTCGGCCCCGACGACCGAGATGTACACCAGGTGCCGCACCCCGGCCTGCGACGCGGCCCGCACCAGGTGCCGGGCCTTGTGCTCGTCGCCCTTGCTGCTGCCGGCGCAGTGGACGACGACCTCCGCGCCCGCCACCGCGGCGTCGATGCCGTCGCCGGTGGCGAGATCACCGGTCACGAACTCGACGCCGGCGTCGCCGTCGCGGCGGCTGCGGCTGAGCACCCGGACGGCGGATCCGGCGTCCCGGAGCCGCGGGACGACGAGCCGTCCGAGGGTGCCGGTGCCGCCGGTGACCAGGATGGGCGAGGTGGTTCGAGCGTTCATGGGTGTCTCCGTGTCACATCCGTCGCGTCTGGGGGGTCACCTCGATGACACACGGCAACGGAAAGATGTGACCGATGGACGACGACTGGCTGGCCGATCGCTTCGAGGAGCACCGGCCGCACCTGCGGGCGGTGGCCTACCGGATGCTCGGCTCGCTCGCCGAGGCCGACGACGCCGTCCAGGACGCCTGGTTGCGGCTCAGCCGCACGGGGGCGGGCGAGATCGAGAACCTCGGCGGGTGGCTGACCACGGTCGTCGGGCGCGTCTGCCTGAACATGCTGCGGTCGCGCACCAGCCGGCGAGAGGACGCCCTCGGCGTGCACGTCCCCGATCCCGTCGTAACGCCCGAGGACGCGCCCCAACCCGACGATGAGGCGCTGCTTGCCGACTCGGTCGGCCTCGCCCTCCTCGTGGTGCTCGACACCCTGACCCCGGCGGAGCGGCTCGCTTTCGTGCTCCACGACATGTTCGGGCTCCCCTTCGACGAGATCGGCCCCATGGTCGGTCGATCCCCCGCCGCCGCCCGGCAGCTCGCCAGCCGGGCCCGGAGACGGGTCCACGGCGCCGAGGTGCCCTCCCCCGACCCCGACATCGCCCGCCAGCGCGAGGTGGTGGACGCCTTCTTCCGGGCGGCGCGCGGCGGCGACTTCGACGCCCTCGTCGCGGTCCTCGACCCCGACGTCGTGCTGCGGGCCGACCGCGGCGCTCGTCGCCCCGCCGCGTCCAGGGTGGTCCGGGGTGCGGCGGCCGTCGCCAACCAGGCCCTGATGTTCGCGGTCCCGGGCGCCGAGCTGCACCCGACGCTGGTGAACGGGGCTGCCGGCGTGGTCGTCACGGTCGGCGGGCGGCCGTTCGCGGTGATGGGGTTCACCGTCAGCGGGGGCAGGATCGTCGAGATCGACGCGATCGCCGACGCCGAGCGCGTCGGGAGGATCGCCGCCGCGGTGCTCGGCTGAGCAGCGGTCGACCGCGCCCGGGGGCTGGCCGGTGTCAGGGCAGCCCGGCCAGCACCCGCCCGGCCAGCGGGGCGGCGACCTGGCCGCCAACGCCGCCGTCCTCGACCAGCACCGCCACCGCCAGGTCGCCCCGGATGCCGAGGAACCAGGCATGGGTCGGCGGCGGGGTGCCGCCCCCGAACTCGGCGGTGCCGGTCTTGCCTGCGATGTCGACGCCTGGCACCGCCGCGGCGGTGCCGCTGCCCTCGGTCACCACCCGGCGCATGAGGCCGCGGATCGTGTCCGAGGTCCCGGCGGCCAGCGTGGTCGGGGGAGGCGGGCTCTCGGGCCGGACGTCGGGCAGCAGGACCGGCGGTTCCCAGGTGCCGTCCACGATCGTGCCGGCGACGGTGGCCATGTGCAGCGGACTGGCTGTCACCTTGCCCTGGCCGATGCTGGCGGCGGCGTGCTCGGTGGCGTCGGCCGAGGCCGGGATCGCGCCGCCCTCGGTGTCGAGCCCGACCGAGTAGTCGGCGTTGAACCCGAAGCTCTCGGCCGCGGCCACCAGCTCCGGGTCCGGGAGCCCGGCGGCGGCGGAGATGAAGGCCGTGTTGCACGACTGGGCGAAGGCCAGCCCGAACGGCACCGTCCCGAGACTGGAGCTCTCGAAGTTCTTGAACTGCCTGCCCCCGGCGTTGATGGTCTGCTGGCACTCGACCGGCGACTCGGGGGTGACGCCGGCGCCGAGCAGCCCGGCGGTGGTCACGATCTTGAACGTCGAGCCCGGCGGGTAGGCCCCCGCCAGGGCCCGGTTGAACTCGCCGAGCGGCCGTGACGCGACGGCCCGGACGTTGCTCTTGCTGTCGACCACCACGATCGCGGTGGGCCGGGTGGTGTCGCCCAGGGCGGCCTCGACGGCCGACTGCACGGCCGGGTCGATCGTGGTGCGGACGGGCTTCGGGGCTCGGCCCTCGATGCGGCCGACCGTGGCGACGACCTCGTCGCCGATGTCGCGGACGACGGTGATGTCACCGGACGGGGTGCCGGCGAGCTGGGTCTCGAAACGGCCCTCCAGCCCCGACAACCCGACCGAGTCGCCGGCCTGATAGGGCTCGCCCAGCTCCTCGAGGCGCTCGGCGGTGACCTCGCCGAACTGCCCCAGCACGTGGGTGGCGAACTCGGGGGTGGGCCCGCCGCGCAGGAACGTGTCCCGGAACCGGGTGCCGGGCAGCGGGTAGATCACCGGTGCCACCTGGTCGTACAGGGTCTTGTCGATGGTGGTGATGGTGACGAAGTGGTCCGGCTCGACGCCGGGGGCGCCGAGGGCGGCGTCGACCTTGGCCGGGTCGATGGCGAGGGTCTGCTGGAGGGCGGCCTTCACCTGGTTGAGGTCGGTGACCGCCCG
>JBKPHT010000413.1:0-4737 GCA_046730015.1 Actinomycetota bacterium | reverse complement strand
TCATCGGTCCTGAAGCAGCCCGAGGACGTTGCCATCGGGGTCGGTGACGGTGGCCACCAGGCGGCCGCCACCGACGTCGTGCGCGGGCTCCTTTACGGTGGCACCCGCGGCGGTCACCTCGGCCAGCTTCGCCTCGATGTCGGGCACCTGCCAGTAGGCCACCGGACACGTGATGCCCTGCGGTCCACCGCCCGGCAACAGCCCGATGTGCTGGCCCGCGGCCTCGAAGCCGACGTAGTAGGACTCGTCGGGCTGCGGCGGTACGCCGAGCAGGGTGGCGTACACCTCCTTGGCCCTCGCCAGGTCGGAAACGGGATGCAGCACGGTCTTGATTCCCTGGGTGGAAGAGCCGGTCATGGTCACTCCTGAAGTCGAGGGGTCTGTGTGATTCCGTGGGAGTACTACTCTCATCGTTAGAGTGATACTCTCACGGATATGGCTGAGCGTGTCAAGCGGAAGTACGACAACTCACGTCGTCTCGCGGCGACGCGAGCAACCAAGGCCCACGTGGTCGAGGTCGCGACGGAGCTCTTCGTCGACCAGGGTTACCCCGCCACGACGATCAGCCAGATCGCCCAGCGTTCGGACACACCAGAGGCGACTTTGTACCGGCTCTTCGGTTCGAAGCGGGGTGTCCTCAAGGAGGTCCTCGACGTCGCCATCGGCGGTGATGACAGGCCGATCGAGTACCAGCACCGCCCCGAGGTGCAAGCCGCCTTCGCTGCAGGCGACCCAGGCGAGCTGCTCGACGCCTTCGCCCACCTCGTCCGTCAGGTGCTGCACCGCTCCGCTGCGTTACAGAACGTGCTCCTGAGTTCGGCCGGCGTGGATGCCGAAGCGGCCGAGATGCTCGCCGTCACTCGCCGCCAACGCCACACCGGCCAATCACGTATCGTCCGAGCCCTCGTCCGCTCGGGTCACCTGCGAAAAGGGCTCGCCCCAGCGGCCGTCGCGGACATCGTGTACGCGTTGATGTCACCCGAGGTATTCCACATCTTGACCGTGGAACGAGGCTGGAGCGAAGCCCGTTACGAGCGCTGGCTCTCCGCCACACTACGGACCCAGCTGCTCGACGGCTGAGCATCGTCGCTGAATGCGCGTCGAGTAGGTGGCGCGATCTTGCCCCTCGCCCGTCACCGCCGGGAGCTAGCTCGCGTTCGGCCTCAGGACCGGGGCGTCGCGAAACCGCGGACCTCGCCCTCGCCGATGAACGTGAAGCCCTCGGGGAACTCCGGGTCGGAGCCGTCAGACACCTCGGTAAAGGTGAACGTGCACTCGACGATGTCACCCTTGTTCTTGGCGCTCTGGCCCTTGGGGAAATCACCCTCGTCGACGAACTCGTCGACCACATTGCCCTCCGTGTCGAGCACCGTGCCGTGGAAGTCGCCAAACCAAGTCGGAACAAGGATCGTGTTGCTGTCGGTGTCGTGGGCGGGCGTCCAGTTGCCATTCCCGGCTACCACCACCTCGTAGCTCGTTCCGCCACAAGTAAGTTCAGTCACGCCCCCCTTCGGGTCGGCGCCTGCGGCTCCCGCACTGCTGCCCAACACGCCGGCCACCACCGCCGCTCCGCCGAGCGCGCGCGTCATCCACTTCGTCATCGGGGTTGTCCTTCCGCCATGGGACCGAGCCCGCTACCGGCCCCGTGCCCGCAGTGTGGGCGATAGGGGCGTCCGTGTCAATCGAGCCCGCCGCAGGTCCGCACCACGATCGGGGGCCCGGGCCACAACGACTCGGGCGATACCGTCTGGCCTCATGGCTCGCGTCGCGGCCCAGCTCGACGTCTGGCTGTCCGGGGTGCGCGGTCTCGGCGACGCCAGGCTGCGGGTCCCGGTCGGCGCGAAGGAGCCCTTCCCCGAGGCGCCCATGGCCGATCTGGTGCTGCACATCCACCGCGAGCTGATCTACGACCTGTCCGGGGTCTGCCTGTTGCGCGACCTCTACCTCCACACGAAGCCCGCTACGAACGGAGCAACCCGATGAGCCGCCACATCCAGGTCACCTTCGACGCCCACGACCCGCGGGCGCTGTCGTCCTTCTGGCGCGACGTACTGGGCTACGTCCACCCCAGCCCGCCCGGAGTCGACCTGCCCGAGGACGCCGACCCGCTGGCCGCGTGGGACGACTTCCTCGCGCGGGTCGGCGTACCCGAGGAGCAGCGCAACACGAGATCGGCCATCGAGGACCCGGACGGGCACGGCCCACGGCTGTTCTTCCAGCAGGTGCCGGAGGACAAGGTCGCCAAGAACCGCGTCCACCTCGACGTCCGTGCGGCTCCCGGGCTGCAGGGAGAGGAGCGGATGGCGGCGCTGGAGGTCGAGTGCGACCGGCTCGTCGCGTTGGGAGCGACGCGGGTACGTCGCTACGAGCCCGATGCCCCGATGAGCGCCGGCTTCATCGTGATGACCGATCCCGAAGGCAACGAGTTCTGCCTGGACTGACGCAGCTCAGCTGTAGTCGCGGAAGCCGCGGCCGGTCTTGTGGCCGAGGTAGCCGGCGGTGACGAGGTGCTGATTTCCCCGACCGCGGGTCAGGTGTCGCTCGTGGCGATCTCACTCCTCAGGAGTGCGTAGACCGCAACGTCCCGCCACGCGCCCCCGCGGAAGCCAGCCTGGCGGAGGATGCCTTCTCGACGAAAGCCTCATCGCTGAAGCGACTTCTGCTCCGCGAGGTTGTCGGCTTCGGTGTGGGCACACACGCGGGGCACGAGCGTGGTGTCGAACAGATGCTCGACGAGGAGGCGCTGAGCGGCCGTGCCCGAGCCTTTGCCCCGGTGCTCGGGCGCGAGCACGATGCCGATCTCCCAGGCCCACCCCTGGCGTCCGAAGAGGTTCGGATCCCGCCACATCACCCAGCCCAGGCCTGTGCCCTCAGCGTCGGCGACGACGAGCTGATGCGGATCCCGTTCGAGGAAGCCGTCTTCTTCCCTTCTCCGGCGTAGCGCCTCGGGCGACCGGTAGGCGGCCCACTCGAAGGGCTTGGAGAACGCCGGATCGACCGCGAAGCGGACGAGGAGCGCGAGGTCTGCTTCCTCGAAGGGTCGGAGACCGACTGAGCTGTCGACCACGCACCATCTTCTCACCAGCACCGCATGACGACCGCCCCAGATCGCCGGGACCATGCGGCACATTGGTGACACGCACGGTCACGGAGGGCCGGGTGGGCTGAAGCGCCGTGCACAATCCCGCTGATTAGCCTGCGCGCGGTGCCCACCCCTGAACCGCTCCAGAGTGGCCACCACGACATCCGGTGCTCGTTCTGTGATCGTCACAACGAACACGTACGAGTTGTGGCTCACCATGACGTCGTCATCTGCCAAGTGTGTGTCGCTCGGTGCGCCGAGATCTTCGATGAGGAGGTCGGGGTCATCTCGCCCCCGGGTGGGTGGAGTGGCAGGTGGCCGACGAAGTAGCGGACAGCCTGGCGACTCTGAACGACGTGACGGACCGAGGCGTCCCGTACCGCCGGATGGGCGGCCCCTTGCCGACGGCCGACAGGCCCTACGTTGGCCGCATTCAGCTCCGTTCCCCGGCGGTGCCGGTGGTCGCCGCTCTCCGTTCTGCCTCTGCGCGCACGCGGCTGAGGACCACCTGGGCGTAGTGGTCGAGCGTCGACCGCGAGTCGGAGTGGCCGAGAGTCCCTGCGCCGTCAAGCGGGATTAGGTTGGCGGTTGATGGGTTCCGACAGGATCCCCGCCACGGCCCGAGACCGAGCCAGCCACTGGGACCAGCGATACGGAGCAGGACCGACCGCTGTGTCCTGGTACCAGCCGAACGCCAGCTTGTCCGTCGAGTTGATGGACACCGTTGGTCGTACCCAGCGCACCAGTGTCCTGGACGTCGGCGGCGGCGCTTCGACCCTCGTCGACGACCTCCTGGCGCGGGGCCAGCGAGACGTCACGGTCCTCGACGTCTCCGCCGTCGCGTTGAACGCGGCCCGGGACCGGCTCGGTGACCCGCCAACGGTCACCTGGATCACCCACGACCTGCTCACGTGGTCACCACCACGCCGCTGGGATCTCTGGCACGACCGGGCTGTGCTCCACTTCCTCGTCGACGACCACGACCGGGAGGCCTACGTCGCGCAGCTCCGCCGCGCCCTCGAGCCCGATGGGACGTTCGTGATCGGCACCTACGCCGAGGACGGTCCAAGCCACTGCTCGGGCCTACCCGTGCGGCGCTACGCGGCCGCCGACCTCGTCGCCCTGCTCGGCGACGTGCACGTGGTCGAGCGACGCCGTGCCGTGCACCAAACACCCGCAGGCGTCGACCAGCCGTTCACGTGGATCGCTGGGTCCCTGGTCGCCTAGAACCGGAACGTCTGCCACGATCAACGACACGCGGGGGTGAGCAGCATCGGCGAGCGATTCGCCGGACGTGTTGCGTTCGCGTCAGTGGTCTGCGATGTGGGCGGCCACCACCCGGCGACGGTAGGGCTGCAACTTCACCAAGTGTCGGGTGGGGGAGGTCGGGGGGGCGGTCGCTTGGACCGCCCCCCTCGGCAATGAGCAGGGCGCTACGACGCTGCGACGCCGGGGGCGTGGCCGCCGCCGCCCTCCTCGGCGAAGGTGCCCTCCGGACCCGCCGGCGCGGCAGATCGAGGGGCGGGCCGGGAACCCTCATGCCCGGGACACCGTTAACCGTCTCTGTCGAGTAGGCGAAGGTGAGCTGCGCGAACGCGATGAGATCGCTGTTCACCTCCAACGCGTGCAAGTTGATGTTGTCGAACGTGTCGCAC